>CAZVXA010000048.1:0-35376 GCA_964630955.1 uncultured bacterium
CATGTCTGAAGCCAGGGGCATTGCATCCCCTCTCAAACTCTCCCCTTCGGTAAATGGGTGGATGGGTGGATGGGTGGATGGGTGGATGGGTGGATGGGTGGATGGGTGGATCTTTCGACAGGCTCAAGAACAGGATGGATGGGTGGATCTTTCGACAGGCTCAAGAACCTTGAATGTCACCTATTCACGCTTCTCAAGCGTCCTGCCATAATGTGACGGTAAGATTCCTTCACACCCCCTCACCCATCCACCCATCCACCCCCTCACCCATCCACCCCCTCACCCATCCACCCCCTCACCCATCCACTCCCTATGTACGTACTCATCGGCGGCGCAGGACTGATCGGCCTCAACCTGGCGCAAACGCTCCTTGACCTGGGACATACCGTTGCGGTCATTGATATTGACGCCAATGCCTGCCGTTATGCACGGGAGCAGCTAGGGGTGATGGCGTTTGAGGGCAGTGCAGTGAGCACAGAGGTGCTGTTGGAGGCAGGAATTCGCAAGGCAGATGCGATCGCCGCCGTTCTCCGAGAAGATGCGCTTAATCTGGCGATGGTGACCCTGGCCAAGCACTATGGGGTGCCGCAAATTGTGGCGCGAATGCGGCATCGGGATTTTGCAGAACCCTATCGCATTGCGGGGGCCACAACGGTGGTCAACGCAATTGATCTGGCCGTATCTACGATGGCCAATGCGATCGAGTATCCGCAGGTGGAATCAATGATGCACTTTGAGCAGGGACAGATCGAGGTGCTGAAGCTGGCGATTCCTGAAAGCTGTCCCGTAGTGGGACGGAGCGTGGCGCAGATCGCTCAGGATCCCCGATTTCCCAACGACTCACTGATTATTGGGTACCAGCATCACCTGCACGACAATCTGGTGATTCCAAACGGCAATACGTTGCTGGAAACCGGGTCAACCGTTTTGATTGTGACCAAACCTGGTTCCATGCACCAGCTCGTTGATTTTATTGAGGGCGAACAGCAATAGGAGCAAGTGCCGTTCAGGAGCGAAAACGGCGTTTGCGGCGACGGGCGATTGCCTTACGCTTGCGCTTTTCCAGCGGTGTTTCAAAATGTCGGTTCTTCTTCATATCGGGAAAGATCTCGGCTTTTGCAACCTGTCGCTTAAACCGTCGCAGAGCCGATTCAATCCCTTCGTTTTCTCCCAGGATGATTTGGGTCACAGGTAACTCCTCACAGTACAGGGTTTTGGCAGATGCAGAGCAATTGCTGCAACGAAGCAACAAGTAATCCACCGCAAAGTCGCGGTGGACGCAGAGTAAAATCCTTTGCGCGCTCTGCGTCTCTGCGGTGGATTTTGCAGATTATTGAATCTGTTCTTTAGTAGCGACGACCGCCACCACCGCCACCGCCACGGTTACCCCAACCGCCGCCGCCACCGGAGGAACCCCGGTCTTCGCGAGGTCTGGCCTTATTCACTTTCAGATCGCGACCCATCCACTCTGCGCCATCAAGGGCGTCGATCGCCGCTTCTTCTTCTGCATCAGAGCCCATTTCTACGAAGCCAAAGCCACGCAGCCGACCCGTTTCCCGGTCGGTGGGGAGCTGCACACGCTTGACGGTGCCATATTCTGCAAAAACGGCCTGTACGTCTTCCTGGGTAACGCTGTAGGACAGGTTGCCGACATAAATGGACATGGAACTACTCCGAGTCGCTTGAAGGGTTAATGAGATTCTTAATCGGAGAGTTGTCTGCCCAAAGAGTACAAACTGAACCTACGCCGAATGAGAGCCTTTGTTCCAAAAGGATACCTCACAATCCTATCACTTGTCCCGAACTATCCACTTTTTGCCATGTTTAGACTTGTCAACAACCCAATCGAAAAGGTTTGGGGCGATTTAACATGAATTTGAGGCCAGTAAACCATCGCAACATTGCTTAAAAGTTTTATTCACAACAGAGTCCCTGCACTGAAACGCGTGCGGAATTGCTTCTTGAATCAGTCCTCTGTTGTGCTGGAGGTAGTGCTTATGATTACCCGATTTAAGAATCGTACAGTGGCAGGACAGTGGCTGGCAGGACAATTGCACAACTACGCCAACTGTCCAGATGTGCTGGTGCTGGGGTTGCCCCGTGGGGGGGTACCTGTGGCCTACGAGGTGGCAAAAGCGCTCAATGCCCCACTGGATGTATGTCTGGTGCGTAAGTTGGGCGTTCCCGGCAAGAAGGAACTGGCAATGGGGGCGATTGCTCCCGGTATTCAAGTAATGAACGATGTGGTGTTGGATTTAATGCAGGTCTCCGCAGCGGATATCGAAGCGGTTGTCGTCCGTGAACAGGCCGAACTGGAGCGACGCGATCGCCTCTATCGGGGGGATCGCCCTACACCAAAAATCCAGAACCGCTGCGTTATTCTGATTGATGATGGCATGGCTACGGGTTCTACAATGAAAGCGGCGATCGCCACCCTCCTGCCCCAAAAACCCGAATACCTCCTGGTGGCGGTTCCAGTCGCCCCCCAGGCCACCTGTGACGAACTGCGTCAGCAGGTTAATGAGGTTGTCTGTCTCAAAACGCCCGATGACTTCTATGCCATTGGTGCATGGTATGACGATTTTGAGCAGACCAGCGACCAGGAGGTGCGAGATCTGCTCCAGCGAGCAGCACAGGGGCCAGCGATCGCGCCCTGAGTAGAGTGAGTGCTCCCTGAGCGGAGCCGAAGGGAGCACTTACCCGTTACTGGAGGCGACGCTGCTCCCCCCGGAAGCGAATAAATTCAGCGGCCAACGCCAGTGCGCCAGACGCCAGGATCAGTACTACGCTCAGAGCATTGATGTCTGGTTTTACCCCGGTGCGAACCCGGCCATAAATTTCCATGGGGAGTGTGGTTACGCCGCCCCCCGCAGTGAAGCTGGAGATCAGTAGGTCATCCATGCTGAGGACAAACGCCAGCAGACAACCCGAAATAACCGCGGGCATCAACTGGGGCAACAGCACCTTGATAAATGCCTGTCGGGGGGTCGCCCCCAGGTCCAGAGCAGCCTCCTCTAAAAAGGGATTCAGCCCGTTGAGGCGGGTAGAAACCACCAGGGCGATGTAGGAGATGCAGAAGACAATGTGGGCGGCGATGATTGTCCACAGGCTCAGCGGAATCGCGATCGAGGCCAGAAACACCAGGGTGGCAACGGCGATCGCAATATCAGGAATAATTAGCGGCAGATAGGACATGCCCTGGTACAGCCCCTTGCCGGGGAAGCGGTAACGGGCCAGTCCTACCGCCATCAATGTTCCCAGTACTGCCGCAATACCGACCGCCAGAACAGCCACCGAAAGGCTATCTTGCAGCGCTGAGAGAATCCGGCCATCGGTAAACATGCGCTGATACCACTCCAGCGTAAAGCCGCTCCAGTTGGCGCTGAAGGGCGACTGGTTAAAGCTGAATACGGCCAGAACCAGCACTGGCAGGTACATAAACACAAACATCAGCAGCGTCAGGAGCAACTGCCAGGAGGCGCGAAATTTTGGGGTCAGGGGAGAAGGAACCATGAATCGCTGGAAAGCTGGGACTTAAACATCGGCAGCGCTGCGATCGCCATACTTCAGTAGCAGCGCAATGGAAAGGCTGACGGCCAGAATCAGCAGCATACTCAGGGCCGAACCAAAGCCCCAATTGCGGCTTGCGCCCAGGAACTGGTTATAGATCAGCCGGGAAACCGTCATACTGGACGCGCCGCCCAGCAGATCCGGTACAACGAACTCCCCCAGACTGGTAATAAAGACCAGCAGGCCACCTGCTGCAATACCGGGAAGCGTCTGGGGGACGGTAATCTTCCAGAAGGACTGGGGTGGAGTTGCCCCCAGGTCTGCCGCCGCCTCCAGTAGCCGCTTGTCAAGCTTCTCCAGGGAGGCGAACAGAATCAAAACCATGTAGGGGAGAAAATTGTAGGCCATCCCAATGTAGACTGCCATCTCCGTATTCAGCAGATCTAGCGGAGGGATGCCAAACAGTCCCAGAAACCCGTTCAGCACTCCAGTTGGGCGCAGAATCGTGATCCAGGCGTAGGAGCGCAGCAGGGAGGAGGTCCACAGCGGCAGCACAAACGCCACCAGCAGCAAATTCTGCCACCGTTTAGGAGCCATGACCGCAATCCAGTAGGCCACCGGAAAACCCAGCAGCAGACAAAGGATGGTGCTGCCCAGGGCAAAACTGAGCGATCGCCAGATCACCCGCAAATAAATCGGGTCAAAGATCTTCAGGTAGTTGCCCAGACTGTAGGGTGCAGGTTGGGTTCCGGGGCGAAAATCTGGAATCAGACTCAGCTCCAGAATCATCAGCGTTGGCACCACCAGCAGTAGCAACAGCCAGAGTCCGGCGGGAGCCAGGAGTACCAGGGGTTGAACCAATCGGGATAGACGACGCTTGACTGAATCGACCAGCGATTCAGTCCCCGGCTGTGAACCGGGAGCAGGCGTAAGTGGGGCGGAAGTGGTCATGGCTTGGAGAGGCGGTTCTTCTAGGTGCTGGTCAACTGAGTCCAGAATTTATCGTAAACGTCTGCGGCATCCCCCAGGTTAGCCAGCACCTCACATTTTGCCAGCACGCTTTCCGGTGGGAAAAGATTGGGGTTGTTTTGCAGTTCTGCGGACATCAACGATTTCGTCTTCTTGTTCGGCGTGGCAACCTTGAGGGTGTCAAATGCTTTTGCGCCGCTCTCGTTCTCCAGCATAAATTTCATCCAGGCGTAGGCGGCATCCACGTTGGGAGCGCTCCTGGGGATGGTCATCGTATCCGTCCAGACCGTCGCCCCGCTCTTGGGAACCAGGTAGTTTAGCTTCAGGTTGGGGTTGGAGGTTTTGGCGTCTTTAATCACGCCGATCGCATCCACTGAATAGGCGTGGGCCAGCGCCAGGTCGCCCACCAAAATTTGCTGCTTCCAGCCATCGGTTGTGAAGGAATTCACTGCTGGCTTGAGTTCTGCCAGTTTCTTGTAGGCTGCCTCGATCTGTTTCGGGTCTTTAGTGCTGTTGGAATAGCCCAGCGACTTCAGCGCAAAGCCCATCACCTCGCGCACATCATTCAACAGGGTCATCTTGCGCGAGAGCTTGTTTTTATTTGACCAGAGATAGCTCCAGTCGGTTGGCCCTGGGGTCAGCAGTTCCGTGTTATAAACCAATCCGGTCGTCCCCCAGGCAAAGGGAATGCTGTGCTTGTTGCCCGGATCGTAGGGGGGGCTTTGCCACTGCTTAAACAGGTCAGCGATGGAGGGGAGGCGGGATTTGTCCAGCTCCGTCAGCAGGTTGAGGCCAATCATTTCCTCCACCATATAGTCCGATGGATAAATGACACTGTACTGTCCACCGCCACCAGCCTGGAGCTTGGCCAGCATGGTCTCATTGGAGTCGTAGGCATCGGCGATCACCTTGATTCCTGTCTGTTTCTCGAATTCCTCCAGGAGACTATTGTCGATGTAGGTAGACCACGAATAGATATAGAGGGTGTTGTCGGTTGCGGGGGAACTGGTACCCCCTGCCGCAGCGGGACTGCTAGCGGGGGAGGAGTCTGTAGCGCCGATATTGCGGGCACAGTTTGTCAGTAGTGCCCCAGAGAAGGCTGCGCCCGAAAACTGAAGAAAGCGACGACGGCTGGCTGAGAGCAGTGGGCGGGTATTCCGGGGAGGACGAGGGTTGAGGGGTGGCATACTTTATCTCCTAAATGCCAGAGTGAGTTGAATGGGGAGCTGATTGTATGAGAACCAGAAACCAACGAAATGTTGGCCAAACTGGTTGGCGATGAAAACAGCGCCACCTTTAATGGAAACGGGTGCCTTGCAGCTTTTAAGCAGGGAAACTGAATGCTGTTTGGAACAGTTGTCTCCTGATGAAGCGGAGCAACACTGGCGCTAGTCTTTCTCAGGCATTAAGGCCCGTGCATCGTCAGCAGACCAGTGAACATAGACCGGGTCATGGTTCCTGAAGGCTACTTCGGAGGTGTTATTGGGCTGCATCACCGTGAGGCGATCGCCCGAACTGAGCTGTACCAGATAGTGGATGTGTGTTCCCAGGTACATCGTGTTCTGTACCTGGCCTTCAAAACAGTTCAACTCACTACCAGGCGCTTCGGCGCTGAGGGAAATTTTTTCGGGACGCACACTCACGATGGCCTGGTGTCCGCCGTTCCAGATATCGGCAGCGTTGACCAGAAATTTCAAGCTGGAATTGGTTGTGACCTTGAGCATGGTTCCCGTCGCGGTCTCAACGCGCCCCTGGAACAAATTTGTATCGCCAATAAAATCAGCTACGAAGGCCGTTTGAGGAAAATCATAAATTTCGCTGGGGCTGCCCACCTGTTCAACTCGACCGTCATTCATCACGGCGATCCGATCTGATAGGCTGAGAGCTTCTTCCTGGTCGTGGGTCACCATCACAAATGTCACACCCAGATCCCGGTGCAAGTTCGAGAGTTCCACCTGCATTTCCTTCCGCAACTTCAGGTCGAGCGCCCCCAGCGGCTCATCCAGCAAAACCACCGTAGGACGATTTACCAGCGCCCGTGCCAGTGCCACTCTCTGCTGTTGACCACCCGAAAGCTGCATCGGATAACGGCGGGCAAAAGCATCCATCTTGACCAATTGCAGTGCCTCGCCAACCCGTTCCTGTAACTCAGCCTTGCCACACTGCTGAATCCGCAGACCAAAGGCGATATTGTCCCACACGGACATATGGCCAAACAGGGCGTAGCTCTGAAACACTGTGTTGATAGGGCGACGGTAGGGCGGCACTCCAGCCATCGACTTTCCCCGAATCAAAACCTCCCCTGCTGTGGGTTCTTCGAAACCGGCGATCAGGCGCAGGGTCGTTGTCTTGCCACAGCCGGATGGCCCCAAAATACTGAAAAACTCACCCTGCCGAACGTTCAGGTCGATACCCCGGACGGCAGTGTCGCCGTTGTAAACCTTAAAAACCTTTCGGAGTTCAACATCATTTTTGGTATCAGTCTCGATCGCCGATCGATCAGGCGAGATGGTTTGTGCCATGTGGCAGTGTCCCCGCGCAATAATTCTGGTGGTTGCCTGGTCAGATGGTGGGCCTCACTAGGAGAAACACCACAGACTATCTTTGGTTAGTTCGGTGAAATCAACGGTAAAAGCCGATACCGTATTGATTTTAGTCAAACAGCATAGCGCAACTATACAAAAATTCACCAGGGTGAAAATCAGGGTTTTGAAGGATTACGAAAAAGTTTCCTGAACAACTGGATTCCACCTGACTCACTGCCCCCACCGCTCCCTCTATCCCCTTAAAATGATGGGATGCTTACTGGAGGACTGCCCCTTGTTTGCCCCAAGCTTCCTGAGTTATCGAATCCATGCTTGATGGCTTAGGAACCCCTATGGATCCTTCGCTGGCGCTGATGCTGCAAATGGTGTTGACCGTTCTGGCTGGGATTGGCGCTCAGGTTCTGGCGGATTGGCTGAAGGTGCCCAGCATCGTTTTTTTGCTATCGTTCGGAATCCTGCTGGGTCGGGATGGCCTGGACTGGCTCGAACCAGACCAGTTAGGAGTCGGGCTGGAAGTCATTGTGGCCCTGTCGGTGGCGCTGATTCTATTTGAGGGAGGGCTGAACCTGGAACTGCGCACCCTCAGTCAGGTGTCCGGCAGTTTAAGGAATTTAGTCACATTGGGGACGCTGATCACCCTGGTGGGCGGAGGTATGGCAGCTCACTGGCTGGGGGAATTTCCCTGGGCGATCGCCTTCCTCTATGCTTCTCTGATTGTCGTAACTGGCCCCACCGTCGTCAGTCCTTTGCTGAAACAGGTACAGGTCGATCGCCAGGTCGCCGCTCTGCTGGAGGGAGAAGGGGTTCTGATTGACCCGGTGGGGGCGATTCTGGCAGTCGTGGTTCTGGACGTTATCCTCAACGGCAGTGCTGACCCCCTCAAGGTCACTAGCAGTCTGTTGCTGCGGTTAGGGATTGGCGCAGCGATTGGTGCAGTCGGAGGCTGGCTGTTAGGCGCGATTCTGAAGCAGGCCCGGTTTCTATCGGAGGAATTGAAGAATCTGGTGGTGCTGGCGGGGGTCTGGGGGCTGTTTGGGCTGGCTCAGTCAATTCGTAGTGAAGCGGGACTGATGACGGTCGTTGTGGCGGGTCTGCTGGTACGGGCAGCGGATATTCCCGATGAGCGATTACTGCGGCGGTTTAAAGGCCAGCTTACCATTCTGGCGGTCTCGATTCTGTTTGTGCTGCTGGCGGCGGATCTGTCGATCGCCAGTCTATTTGCGTTGGGACGGGGGGCGCTGTTGACGGTGGCTGTACTGATGTTTGTGGTACGCCCCGTGAATGTGGCCCTCTGCACCCTGAATAGCGGCATGAGCTGGCGGCAAAAGCTATTTGTGTGCTGGGTCGCCCCCAGGGGGATTGTGTCGGCCTCGGTGGCATCCCTGTTTGCTATTCTGCTCACCCAGCGCGGCATCAGTGGGGGAGAAGCGATCAAGGCGTTAGTGTTTCTCACCATCCTTTCCACCGTTTTTGTGCAGGGGCTATCAGCCCGCTGGATTGCCCAAAGCCTGGGCATTACCTCCAATCAGGCCAGCGGCGCGGTGGTCGTGGGCTGTAATCCCCTGGGGCGGCTGATTGCCCGACTGTTTCAGCAGCAGGGGGAATCGGTGGTGATGATCGACACAGACCCGACGGCCTGCCAGATTGCCGAACAAGATGACGACCTGAAGGTATTTACTAGCAGCGCTCTCGATATGAAGGTGCTGGAGCAGGCGGGTCTGGAGAAGGTTGGCACCTTCCTGGCGATGACCAGCAATGCAGAGGTAAATCTGGTGCTGGCTCAACGGGCGGCGGAGGAATTTAACCCCCCCTGGGTGGTGGCTGTCTACCCCGGAGATGCGGCAGCAGGAAGCCCATCGGAATCCACATCTGCGGTTGCAAGGGTACAGCCAGCCCTGATTTCTCAGGCTGGCTTGAGGCTCTGGAACCGCTATATCAGCGATCGCGAAGTCCGCCTGGGAGAAACAACGCTACGAGACGACGATCTGGAGCGGCAACGGTCGCACCTGCGATCGCTGATCCAGGAAGAAAAGCTCGTTCCCCTGCTGCTCCAGCGCGAAGAGCAGCTCCGCATTGCTCCACCGCTGGAGGAATGGAAAGACAGCGATCGCCTGCTCTACCTGCTGCACGACCCGATGCCCAGGACCCTGAGACGGCTGATGGGTATTAGCGGGAGCGATCGCCTCAGCCCCGAAAAATTGCCCGAAGTGGAGCAACTGCCACCGCGAATAGAACTGCCTGATGTTCAACCAGTGTCTGAACCTGTTGTCCAGGAGAATCCCGGTTAACTGAAGAAGCGCGGCAAATCCGCGCTTCTTTAGCTCAATTCTCGTCGCGACCATGCACCTGGGCAGGCGGACAGGTGGCCTCCACTGCCGTAAACGGCTCCAGAATTTTATAGGTGTGTTCGGTATTTTCGGGAACTACCCAGGAGCTTCCCGGCTCCAGCAGCACCATCTGCCCTTCAATGTGCAGTTCTGCCCGTCCGGCGATCGCATACCCAACCGTTTCGTACTCTCTGCGGGTGGGCAGTTTTGCCTCCGCAGGCTGTTCATTTTCCCACAGGCGCATGGAAACTTTTTTTCCAGACGCCAGGTATTTCTGCCCCATGTCGCCTTTAGGGGAAACTTCGGCGCTGACTTTAATGACAGTGGTATCGCTCATCTAATAAATCTCCGGGATACCCCATCCGCCTCTGCGGTGGGGAGGGATAGGAGCGGCAATTGAGGGACTCGATGTCCCTCAATTGCCAAATACAATCGTACTAATGTAAAATCAGAGATCAGAGATGGCAAAAACCAAGACATCTCGAAGCACCTTGAAAACTAGGGTTAGGGGGTTCTTGCCAGGAATGCTTGGCAAGGTAAAAACGCTAAGCAACAAGCACTGAGATTCTTCTCTCCGTACCGTGGGACACACGGGATCGGGTTCTCTGAAATGGGAATGAAAGTCTGTGGACACGATGTAAGACGGGAACATGGCTTGACTGTGTACGCAAACGTGGATGAAGCAGAAACCTAAATCGTGAGGTTTAGGAATCCCCATCTCTCTACAGGGTGGGGAGGATGTCAAGTGTTCTCACGTCCCTTTGATAAGTGACATTGAATTCCAGTTGCTCCAACCTAAAAAATTGCGCCCATGACTTCATCCCTCACAGGGGAGAAGCAGTTGGCGGATCTGTTATGGCAATTGAAGTTTTGCTTAGGACAAGGGGGAGGTGGGGGCGGTGCCCCCACGCAGGGGTTGTACCCCTGCACCCCGCCCTAATCAACCTTTCGGTTGCTATGTAAGGATCTGCTGCGGAATAAACCCCAGGTTTCGCCTGGTGCAACGACGATGCACCAGGCGAAACCTGGGATTTACTGGGATTTTATTTTATGGCAGGCCCCAAGGGGGATTCTGCCCATTGAACGGGCAGAATCCCCCTTGGGGCTTTAATTCGTCGTATCCTCAAACTTATATCCAACCCCAATCACCGTTTTGACAAAGGTGGGATTGGCCGGGTCAAGTTCAATCTTCTTGCGCAGCCGCGCCACATGGGTATCTACCACTCGCTCATCCCCAAAGAAATCGCTGCCCCAGAGCTTCTCGATCAGCTGGGTGCGGTTCCAGACGCGACCGGGGTAGCTAAGAAAGGTGGTCAGCAGGTCAAACTCCAGCGTTGTCAGGTCGAGCTGTTCGGGCGGGTTCTCATCCAGGGTGCGGTGGGCGATGCGCTGGTCAATATCCACTGTGAAGTGCTGCGTTTGGTAGGTGCGGCTCTGCCCGCCCTGGCGCAGGGTGCGACGCAACAGAGCACGGACACGGGCCACCAGCTCACGGGGGCTGAAGGGCTTCACCATGTAATCATCTGCCCCGGTAGAAAGGCCAATGATGCGATCGATCTCCTCCCCTTTGGCCGTCAGCATCAGGATGTAGGGGTCTTTGTTTCCGGGTTTCTGGCGAATGCGAGCACAGACCTCCAATCCATCCAGTTCCGGAATCATCAGATCGAGAATAATCAGATCAGGCTGAAGTTCTTGAGAAAGCTGAATCGCCGTCAGTCCATCCCGACAGGTGCGACAGCTGAACCCCTCCTTCTCCAGGTAAATCTGGATGAGTTGGGCGATTTCCGCTTCGTCCTCAACAATCAAAATATCCATGAATTTGGGGTTGACAGGTGTTTGCGGTTATGAGGCAACTTTAAAGTTCCGTATAAGTCGATGTAAAACAGTGGCCATTTGTCCCTCTTTTGGGATAGCGTCATAACCAGATTAGCGGCTTGAAGAAGGAGCCGATCCAGTATGACCACACTGCACCGGGGCGAATTTCAGCAACTCGAAACTGAGCTACAGCAACAACTTGTCCTTAACATACCAGACGCCCAGGAGATTGAGGTACGCTGCGGCCTCTGGCGGGGCAAGCTGGTGGTATTGGGGCAGCACAGCCCGGACTACGCGCCCAAAATCAAACCCACCCTTGCCCTGATCATGAAACTGGTGCAGCAGTCGTGGGACAGGGGCGCGATCGACCAGAGCCTCACTCCTCTCCCAGTGCAACTGGCACTACGCATTGAAGGGCGAGACAGACCCTACGCTGCCCATCGCTTTGTGCTGCGATCGCCCTTCCCGGTTCAAGCCACTCAGCCCCAGTCTGCGGTCGAATCCCAGGCCATCCCGGTTCCCAGAACCCCTGGAAAACCGCAGGCATCGGTCGTCCCACAGGCATCTGTAAAATCTCCTGCACCTGTCATCCCCCCCGTGGTCCAACCCCCAACGGTTGTACCACAAAGCTCTACACCACAAGCACCCGCAGCATCCTCCGCACCTGTAGGTGTCTCAGGAATAGTAGAGCCTGCGGCTGAGGAAACATCCCCCATCGTTGTAGAGCCGCCGTTGGCGGAGTTACCATTCACCACGGACTCCACCAGCTCAGTAGAGCGACCTGTGGTGGTCGAACCTCCACCTATTGCCCCCCCCCCGGAGACCCCGGAGCCGAATTTTGTCAGATCGCCTGTTTCTGTCGAACCCCAGAATGAACCGCAGGCGCGGATCTTCGTCGAAGCTCAAATTCCTGTCGCAGATCAGGAAGAATCAGAACTGCAACCTGAAGGCTTCCAGCTTGACGAGGAGACGCCTGTTTCTGTCCCAACCGCACCTCCGGTTCTGGTCCTGGTTCGAGATCCAGGTAATGCTGATGAGCCTGACGCAGCTTATCTGGATGAGGATCTCCTGCCGGAGCCACTGCTGTCCTCGTCTGATCGCACCTGGGTCACCCTGCTGCAACCCCGTCGGGTACTTACCACTGCCGCTGTCTTGCTGACGCTGGGGGGAGCTACCTACGCCCTCACCCGCCCCTGTGTTATCGGTGGCTGTGCCCCACTGGAAACGGCAGACCGCCTGGGCCAAGAAGCCATGCAGACGGTTCAGAAACCGCGATCGCCCCAGGAAGTCAACGAAGCTTTCGATAAGCTCACCGAAGCCAATTATTTGCTGGAACAGATCCCGCCCTGGTCGCGCTTCCACGGGACTGCTCAGCAACAGATGGACCGCTACGAAGCTCAGGCCAATGTTCTCGAAAAAGTCGTGGTCGCCCAGAAGCAGGCGATCGCCGCTTCCCTCAAGAGCCAGAAGCCACCCCATCCCCTGCCGCTGTGGCGGGAAGTTCAGTTGATGTGGAGGGAGGCGATCGCCTCCCTCCAGGAAGTACCCAAGGCCAGCCCGGTGCGACCCCTGGCCGAAACCAAAATTCAAGAGTACCAGACTAACCTGGAAACGGTGAACAAATACATTGTTGCCGAGCAACAGGCCCAGCAGCGGATCAATGCTGCCCGTACTGCCGCCAGCACCGCAGAGACTCGTGCCAGCACCGCTGCCTCTGTGCAGGCATGGCAGAATGCTCAGGCCACCTGGCAGGTCGCTGTCAACCAGCTCCAGCAGGTTTCTCGCAATACGATGGCCTATGCCGAAGTGCAGCAGCTCCTCGCCCTGTACCTGCCTCAATTGGCCAGCGTGGGCGATCGCCTGAAACAGGAAACCGTTGCTTCTGCCACCCTTTCTGATGCACTCAAGATCGCCACCGAAGCTCAGCGACTGGAGCGTAACAACCAGTGGCAGCGGGCCGTTACCCAGTGGCAGGCGGCGTTAGGCAGAGTCCAGCAAGTCTCCAATGGCACCTCCTATTTTTCCCAGGCGCAACCCCTGATCGCTTCCTATCGCGTTGCCCTGACCAACGCCCAATCCCGACTACAAACTAACGTTGGTATGCAGTCGGCCCAGGCGAATCTGGAGCAGACCTGTTCCGGCAGCCCTAGAGCCTGTACGCTGACCCGTGACGGTGATATTCTCCAGGTTCGGATTACTGCCGCGTATCAGCAAGCTGCCCAGCAAACGATGCCCGGTGCCCCCGCCTCCGGCAATGCGGCATCTGGAGCCTCTGTTGCTTACCTCAATCCCCTGCTGCGGGCGGTGGCCAGCGTTGGCGAATCCGCCAATCTCCCGATTGAGCTTTACAACGCCGATGGTTCTCTGTTTGGCACCTATGAACCCGAACTTGATGGCTATGTCCCCGTGCGGGCGAAGGCCGTTGCCCTGGGAGGCAACAACAGTCGGCCTGCCAACTGACAACATTGAAAAATCTTAAGTTCTACGGGTTGTTACAATTAAAATTGCCGTAGATTTCCGCACCTTCATATCTTTTCATCACATGCAGCCGACCGATCCCAGCAAGTTTACAGAAAAGGCATGGGAAGCGATTGTCAAATCCCAGGATGTCGCCCGTACTTACAAGCAGCAAAACTTAGAGGTCGAACATGTGGCGATCGCCCTCCTAGACCTGGAAGGTGCGGCCAACACCATTCTTGAAAAGGCAGGCATGGACTCGAATCGACTGCGGCAGCAGCTCGACTCCTTTGCCATGCGGCAACCCAAAGTCACCTCGGCAGACCTGAACCAGCTTTTTCTGGGGCGTGGCCTGGATCTATTTCTGGACAAGGCGGAGTCGTCCCGCAAGAATATGCAGGACGAGTTCATCTCGGTGGAACACCTGCTGCTGTCGCTGGCCGATGAGGAGCGCGTGGGTCGTCGCCTGTTTCGCGCCGCAAACGTTGAACCTAAGCAGCTTGAAACGGCGATTAAGGCGGTGCGCGGCAGTCAGCGCGTCACCTCACAAAATCCCGAATCTCAGTACGCCGCTCTGGAAAAATATGGCCGCGACCTGACAGAATTTGCTCGTCAGGGACGCCTTGACCCGGTGATTGGCCGCGATGAAGAAATTCGTCGGGTGATTCAGGTGCTGTCGCGCCGCAGTAAGAATAACCCGGTGCTGATCGGAGAACCGGGCGTGGGTAAGACGGCGATCGCCGAAGGTCTGGCCCAGCGCATCCTCAACGGTGATGTCCCCGAATCCCTGAAAGACCGTCGCCTGATCAGCCTCGACATGGGTTCCCTGATTGCAGGAGCCAAGTACCGGGGAGAATTTGAAGAACGATTGCGGGCGGTGTTAAAGGAAGTCACCCATTCTGACGGTCAAATCGTTCTGTTCATCGATGAGTTGCACACCGTCGTCGGTGCAGGTTCTTCGTCCGGCACAACGGATGCCAGCAACCTGCTGAAACCCATGTTGGCGCGGGGGGAACTGCGCTGTATCGGTGCCACGACTCTGGATGAGTACCGCAAGCACATCGAAAAAGACGCTGCCCTGGAGCGCCGCTTCCAGCAGGTCTACGTGGGACAGCCCTCGGTCGAGGATACGATTTCGATTTTGCGTGGTCTGAAGGATCGCTACGAGCGCCACCATAACGTGACGATCACCGACTCTGCCCTGGTGGGCGCGGCCATGCTGTCCGATCGGTACATCAGCGATCGCTTCCTGCCCGATAAGGCGATCGATCTGGTGGATGAAGCCGCTGCCAAGATCAAGATGGAGATCACCTCAAAGCCGACGGACCTGGAGGCGATCGAGCGCCGCATCCGACAGCTTGAGATGGAGGAACTCTCCCTTAAGAGCGAAGGCTCCCGCATGGGTATGACCAGCACGGCATTCCGTCCCTCAAAGGAAAAACTGGAGCGAATTCAGGAGGAGATCGCCCAGCTCAAGCCTGAGCAGCAGAAACTTTTGACCCAGTGGAACTCCGAGAAGGAAATCATCAACTCGATCAAAGCCCTGCGTGAGGAGGAAGGTCAGCTCCAGCGGCAGATCGAGAAAGCGGAGCGGGACTACGACCTGAACACCGCCGCCCAGTTGAAGTATGGCCGCTTAGAGGCGGTTCACCGGGAACTGGAGGAGAAAGAAGCCAGCCTCACCGACCTGCAAAACCAGGCCGGAAAAGTGCTGCTGCGACAGGAGGTGACGGACGAGGACATCGCCGAAATTGTCGCCAAGTGGACGGGCATCCCTGTGAATCGTCTGCTGGAAACCGAACGGCAAAAACTGCTCAACCTGGAAGCCTTCCTGCACGAGCGGGTGATCGGCCAGCACGAGGCTGTCTCTGCGGTTGCCGCCGCCATCCGTCGTGCCCGTGCCGGGATGAAAGACCCCGGACGCCCCATTGGTTCCTTTATGTTCCTTGGCCCCACAGGTGTGGGTAAGACTGAACTGGCACGCGCCCTGGCGGAGTGCATGTTTGACTCCGAAGATGCGCTGGTACGAATTGATATGTCGGAGTACATGGAGAAGCACTCTGTTTCTCGACTCGTTGGTGCGCCGCCCGGCTATGTGGGCTATGAAGAGGGCGGACAGCTTACGGAAGCCGTGCGTCGCCGCCCCTACTCCGTCGTGCTGCTGGACGAGGTGGAGAAAGCCCACCCTGATGTGTTTAACATTCTGCTGCAAGTGCTGGATGATGGGCGAATCACCGACTCCCAGGGACGCACGGTGGATTTTTGTAACACGATTGTGGTGATGACCAGCAACATCGGTAGCGAACACATTCTGGACGTTGCAGGAGATGACTCAAAGTACGAGGAGATGAGAAAACGGGTGATGGGAGCGCTACAGAAGCAATTTCGTCCTGAATTTCTCAACCGTGTCGATGACATCATCCTGTTCCATGCGCTGTCGCTGAAGGAACTGCGGAAGATTGTGGGCATCCAACTGCGTCGTGTTCATCGTCTGCTGGCGGATCAGAAGATTACCCTGGAACTTACCCCCGCCGCCCAGAATCACATCGCCGATGTGGGCTACGATCCGGTTTACGGTGCTCGTCCCCTGAAGCGGGCCATCCAGAAAGAAATCGAGAACCCCCTGGCCACCAAGATTCTCGAAAATGCATTCCTGGAGGGTGATACTATTCTGGTGGATGTCAACGACCATAAGCTGACCTTCAACAAAAAGACTCCTGCTGTCGCCCCGCAGACTGCTCCGGTCGCTCAAACGGTTGCTGCTGAGTCTTAGGGCCGATCGCTCCTCATCAAAAGGCGATTTCTCAGCATTAATGCTCTTGCTTCTCCTGGAAGATCCCCGACCTCTTTGAGAAGCCGGGGATTTGTTGGGCGACAATCCCTGGGAAAAAATCTAACGTCACAAATCAGCGGCGGCAGTTAAACAGTGACTTTCGTCCGCCCACTGCATTTGAATTTATGGGGAGACGGTTTTATTTGTCGGCTGCATACAAAAGATCTCCATGTTCCATCACATACCTCAACGGAATTTTAGGATTGTTGATATCTTTTCCACCTCTGCTATGCCAAGTTGTTTCCCATTGGCTGTAGAAGAACTCAAGATCAGTCGGTGTAAGCTTATATATCGCAATGAGATTTATGCCTCTGTAGACGGCAAAAACCCAGTCTAAGTAGATAGGCGCGATTAAGCTTGAAACCCAAAAAGCGATTCCGCCCGCGCAGCGGGCGGAATCGCTTTTTGGGTTTCGACTTTTTCCACGCCCACTTACTTACTTGTCTATATTTATGAATAATTCTTGGATTGATATGGTGATGGGTCGAGAAGCTTTTGGTCAGCTCTATATTTACCGATTTTAATTCATACTCGTTACCCTCTTCGTCTATTGCATCATTTCCCTCTCTACCAGGCAGGATAGTCAAGCCAGTTACAAGCAGCACTTGCAGAATCTTACCTCCGTTGTCCTGGAAGATGTCATTGATGCCGTGTCTGTTTGCAAGCTCTTGATACCTTTGAATATAGGGAAACAACTCATCAAGAACTGCTTTGTCTGGATGAGGTATCATTCTGGTTCATCCCTTAGAAGTTCAACAATGCCAACTCCTAAGGCTCTAGCGAGACGTTCCATGTTATCGATTGACACATTCCGCTCACATCGCTCAATAGAACCTACGTATGTACGATGCAAGCCTGCCAGATCAGCAAGGGTTTCTTGCGACAGACCTCTTACCTGACGAAGTTGCCGCAACCTCTTAGCAAAAACTTTTCTAGCGTCAGACGACACAGACTTGGAGATTGACATAATCTCCATCATTGAGATAATGATGACAATAGGTCTACAGACTATAAGTAGCGTCTTGGAGTGGCTCTGCCTTACAACTAATGAACTTTCCTATAGATATTGAAATTTTCAAATGTGCGCCAGTGTACTTAACAGATATGGGTGCAGCGTTTTGCGGTGATTCGCTAGAGCTACTTAGTAGGTTGCCCGATGAAAGCGTTAATCTGGTTGTGACAAGCCCTCCATTTGCTCTTCAACGAAAAAAGGAGTATGGAAACAAAGACCAGGATGAATATATTGAGTGGCTCACAAAATTTGCCATATTGGTTTATCAGAAGCTGAAATATGATGGAAGTTTTGTCCTTGATCTGGGTGGTGCTTATGAGAAGGGCAAACCTGTAAGGAGTCTTTATAATTTCAGAATTCCAATTCATTTCTGCGATGAAATCGGCTTCTTCTTGGCAGAAGACTTTTACTGGTTTAATCCTTCAAAATTGCCCAGCCCTATTGAGTGGGTTAACAAGAAGAAAATTAGAGCAAAAGATTCTGTAAACACAGTTTGGTGGTTCAGTAAGTCTGAGTTTCCTAAATCTGATGTAACTAGAGTTTTAACTGAATACAGTTCTAGAATGAAAAAATTGTTGGAAGACCCAGAAAAATTTTACGATCCTAAAAAGCGTCCATCTGGTCATGATATTAGCAAGGGTTTTGGAAAGGATAATGGAGGAGCAATTCCTTCAAACCTACTTCAAATACCTAATTCTGACTCTAATAGCCAGTATCTTAGAGGATGCAAAGCTTTAGATTTGAAAGCTCATCCTGCTCGTTTTCCTGGTAAATTACCAGAGTTTTTCATTCGTTTCTTAACAGAACCTGGTGATCTCATCGTTGATATTTTTGCTGGTTCTAACACAACTGGCTTTGTAGCAGAACAAGAAAATCGTCATTGGTTAGCATTTGAACAAGAACTGCAATATCTTGCAACTTCATCTTTCAGATTTATGGCAGAGGATACTGATGAAGACTGCATGAGATTCTTATATGAAGAAATCACTTTAGGTGAAGTGGTTGAGATTGTGCCGAACTCAAAACAATTAAGGCTCTTTGAGAAAGTAAGTCGTTACCAGGCGTAGCGAAGAAACTTGTGGCACTCACCATCTAATTAATTGTTCTCCCCCAGATCGATCGCATACTGCTTCAACTCCTCCAGTGGCACATACTGCAACATCGCCTCATGGGTGGCATGGAGCACAATTGGCGGAGCCACCCCCGCATCATAGGCTTCCTTCCAGCAGGAGGCACAGAGACACCAGCGATCGCCCCCCTTCAGCCCCGGAAACTGAAACTGAGGCCGGGGCGTGCTCAGGTCATTGCCTCTGGATCGAGTAAAGGCTAAAAATTCCTCCGTCACCTGGGCACAAACCACATGGGTTCCCACGTCCATTGGCCCCGTTTCGCAGCGCCCGTCCCGGTAGAATCCGGTCACCGGAGCCACACAGCAGATGCGAAGATCGCCACCCAAAACATTTTTAGCTTTACTCATGGGGAATCCCGTCTGTCACATTTGATCGCATCACAGTGAACCACCATTCCAGCAAAACTGCTCGACACTGTAGACAGTTGAGCACCTGAAGTAGCTGCTTTACACCGTCAAGTGTTGCAGGGTATGTACTCAAAGCCAACTCAGGTGGTCCATCTCCAGAGTTTTCAAGCTGTGCGACAAAACCGTAGAGTCTCTGGTTTGAAAACGAGCTATTCACCGCCCAACTCTGATGATTCAGAGGGTGCAGTTGCGTAATGGCGCTGGCGTCGATTCCCAGTTCACGCTTGAGAGTAGCGATCGCCCCCTCCTCTGGACTCTGCCCCGTTGCCACGCGCCCTCCTGGAAAATCCAGCGTTACCTGACCTACCCCTGGACGATAGCTGGGGGCAGGTAACAGCAGGCGATTGCCCATTATCGGCAGCACAATTACCGAGTCTGCTTTTTCAATGCGCCAGTACTCCAGAATCTGGCCGCGATCATTCTGCAGGTGTTCGCCGATCAGGGTCAGCCAGCGAGAGTTTAATTCCAGGAAGCGATCGCGCACCTGCCAGTGGTTTTTCGGTAAATTGGCCAGCATCAAGTCCTTTTTCAATGTGTAATTCAGGCAGCGACCGTTTGCCCCTACCCCAGATATGCTTTGCGGATTTGCTCATCGGTGAGCAAATCCGCTGCATTCCCTGATAATGTCAACCTACCCGCCTCCAGCACGTAAACGCGATCGGCAGTTTGCAGCGCCAGATTCGCGTTTTGTTCCACCAGCAGAATTGTGACTCCGGTTTCGTGGAGTTGGCGAATCACCGAAAAAATTTCCTTAACGATCTGGGGCGCTAACCCCAGGCTGGGTTCATCCAGCAGCAGCAGGCGGGGACGGCTCATCACGGCGCGGGCGATCGCCAGCATTTGCTGTTCGCCACCACTCAGAGTGCCAGCCATCTGATTGCGACGTTCCCTTAGGCGGGGAAAAATTCGAAACTGTTGCTCCAGGTCGGCCTCAATACCTTTGGTGTCAGAGCGGATATAGGCCCCCAGTTCCAGATTCGCCAGGACGGTTTGCCGCGCCAGCAACCGACGACCCTCCGGGCTGTGGGCTATTCCCAGTTTGACCATCTGGTCGGGAGAGCGCTGGGTGATGTCCTGCCCTTGATAAAAGATTTTGCCGCTGACGGAATTGACCAGTCGAGAGATCGCCCTCAGCGTTGTACTTTTGCCTGCGCCGTTGGCACCGATCAACGTCACAATTTCACCTTCGTTGATCTCCAGGTCAATCTCCTGAAGCGCCTGGATCGCGCCGTAATTGACCGACAGATGCTGGATTTCAAGCAGAGGTCTGGGCATTGGGGGCGATCGCTAATCCGAAGGAAGATTATTGCTCTGCGCCTGTCCCTTAGGCTGAATGCCATTGAAATAGGCATTGAAAACTTGCAGGGCAATCGGCGCTGCTGCCTTACCACCCCCACCTTCAGGAGAATTTTCTACGAAGGCAACGACTGCGATTTCGGGACTGTTGAACGGTGCATAACCACCAAACCAGGCGTGGGATCGACGGGGGGGATCTTCTGCGGTTCCGGTTTTTCCGGCAATGGCAGGCAGGTTTGGAACGTTGAGCACCGTCCCCGTGCCGCTGGTGACGACCTGTCGTAACCCTTCCCTCAACACCTGCAGGGTACCGTCACTAATATTTAGCGGCTCTCGCCAGTTCTGCGCCTCCGCTCCATCTTTCAACAGGTGGGGCTTGACGCGGTAGCCGCCATTGGCGATCGCCGAAAACATCACAGTGACCTGAAGCGGCGTTGCCTGCATCGACCCCTGCCCAATCGACATATTGATCGTGTCGCCGATATACCAGCCTTCGTTCAAGACTTTCTGCTTCCATGCCTCATCCGGCACCAGTCCCGCTGCTTCCTCGCCGCCCAGTTCAAGCCCGGTATACTGGCCAAATCCGAATCGTCTGGCCCACTGGATCAGATTCTTTGAACCTGCGCCCCGACCCACCTGTCCGAAGAAGGTGTTGCTACTCATGGCCATTGCCCCGGTGAAGCTGAGGGGGCCAAAGCCTGCCTTGTTCCAATCCCAGAACTGAATGCCACCGAATTCCAGGTAGGGATAAGTAGGCAGCACATCGTAGGGGGAGAAGGCTCCCGACTCAATCCCCGCAGTCGCTGTTACCACCTTAAAGGTACTGGCGGGGGGATAGCCCTGCAGTGCCCGGTTGACGAAGGGAAATTCTTTGCTTTGAAGCTCCTGCCACTGGGCATCGGTGATGCGAGTCGAAAACAGGTTCGGGTCAAAGGCAGGACGGCTGACCATTGCCAGCACCGCTCCATTTCGGGGGTCGATCGCCACCACCGCCCCTTTGCGATCGCCCAACGCCGTCTCAGCCGCCCGCTGTAAATCCACATCCAGTGTCAGGTTCACATCATTGCCAGTGCGGGCAGGCTTTTCACCCAGCACCTTTAAGACTCGTCCCGCGCCGTCCACTTCCACCTGTTGGCCACCCCACTGCCCCCGGAGTTGTTTCTCAAATGCGGCCTCTACGCCCATCTGGCCAATTACGTCGCCCAGACGGTAGCCCTCCGACTCTTTCCGGTTCAGCTCTTCGTCGGTCATCTCCCCGGTGTAGCCCAGCACATGCGCCGCCAGGTCACCGTTGGGGTAGTAGCGCACTGCTTCCGCTTCCACCTGCACCCCCTTGAGGGTCTGGCTGAATTCGGCGATTGCCGTTACCTGCGCTGGACTAATCCCCCGACCCACCCGCACCAGAAAGGGCGATGTGTAGCCCGCCTGATCCAGACGGGAACGGATCGTCTTTTCGGGCACCTTCAATACTTGTGCCAGTTTCGCAATCACGGGCTGCCAATCAGCCTTCTTGTTGGCGATCGGCCACAAAAATACTGCATAGGACAGGCGGCTCCCCGCCAGCGTCTTACCTTTGCGGTCAAGAACCCTACCCCGCTCTGGCTGTCGGGGAATCAGGCGAATTCGGTTGTTGTCTGCCAGTTGCCGATTCTGTCCACCCTGTACCAGTTGCAGGTAAGCCAGACGGGTGCCAATGCCCCCCATCAGCACCGCTGTAATTCCGACCATCACGGCGATCGCCTGAAACTGCCGACCAACCGTCCGAACGTTGGGTCTCTGCTGGCGAGTTGCAGCACGGGAGGTGTCTTGAACAAGGGTCATAGGCGATAGAGGAGCGACTACCGTAGGAGCGCAGCACAGATTGCACTGAGCAAAATCACTCATCTAGTGTACACGCTCCAGTTTGGAAAGCGATCGGGAGTGACGACTCTCGCCGCTAACCGCAAAGCGGTCTAGCGGGAAGCTCTCCGACTTCGCAGTCAGAGTTTCCTGCTTCACAGGACTGGCAACCCAGTATCCTCCACAGGCAGCAACGATGCGTCCTCACCGTTGTTTTGAACAATTAGGAACCCAATATGTTCAATCCTTTGTCTGTAAAGTGCTGGACTTTTGACTAAATTGCGACGATTTTCTCCAAAACGCTGACTGCATCAGCGTTTTGGAGAAAATCGTCGCTAGAATTAAATATGGCGCAAAACGCCCTCTGAGAGGTCGTTTTGCGCCATTACAGGGAAAATAGTCAAAACTCCAGTAAAGTGTTTTACCCAGAGAACGGGGTGTTGCATTGCAACTACTCTCCTCTCTGGAACGCCCTACACTTTGTTGTCAAGGTTCAGTTGGGCAGTGCGAATTACCGCCAATCTACCTGGAACAATTGTACCAAAAAGATTAGCGATTTCGGGGGTATTGAACCCCACTCAATCGCCGCTCCTATCCCCCATCGCCGCCAAGCTTCGCTGTGGCGGGAGTACCTCGGAGAATTGAGATGGGGAATGGGGGATCGCTCTTACCCCTCTTCGGTCACTCTCGTCCGATAGAAATTAAGCAGACGTCTCGTTTCCAGGTTCTGGCTAGAAAATCCCCACATAAAATAAAACCCAGTAAAATCCCAGTTTTCGTTTGGCGAAGCCACGCCAAACGAAAACTGGGATTTTATTAAATTAAATAGCAGATCCCTAAGTACTGGAGTTTTGACTATTTCTTCCTTCCATGCCGCGAAACACTCTCATAGAGAGCGTTTCGCGGCATATTTAATTTTAGCGCCGATTTTCTCTGAAACGCTGACGGAGTGAGCGTTTCAGAGAAAATTGGCGCAATTTAGTCAAAAGTCCAGTACTTAGAGCCTATCCGAAAGCCCAAATTCTGGCAGGCGTGACGCTACAGCGTCACGCCTGCCAGAATTTGGGCTTTCGTGATTCGGATAGGCACTTAAGGCCAGATCTATCGCCGCAGGATTTTGCTGCAGGATTTTCTGTATGTTGGTTGACAAGCATTTCTTTAGTGGCATTTACCATGATTTGGAGCGATCGCCTAACCGCAACTCAATCTGTCAATCAATGCAAAAATGACGAGATCACAAGTCTCATTTTCAAAACCTTGGAGGCGATCGGCCAACAAGAACCGACCGTCCAGGCGTGGGAATTTCTTGATCCAGCGATCGTCATGGGGCAGGTCAATGCTTTAGAGTCGCGGCAAAGCAATCAATCGCTGCCGCTGGCTGGAATTCCGATCGCGATCAAAGATATCTTTGCGACCGCAGATATGCCGACGGGCTGGGGCACACCCATTCATCAGGGGAGAATGCTCAACTATGATGCCGCAGTGGTAGAGCAATTGCGCAGAACGGGAGCGATCATTCTTGGTAAAACGGTTACAACCGAATACGCAACGGCTCGCCCCGGCAAAACTTGCCATCCCCATAACCCTGATCACACGCCGGGGGGCAGTTCCAGCGGTTCAGCAGCGGCGGTGGCAGCAGGCATGGTTCCCCTGGCGCTGGGGAGTCAAACGCTGGGGTCGATTCTGCGGCCTGCGGCTTACTGTGGGGTATTGGGCTTCAAGCCGAGTTTCGGCTCCATCTCGCGCTATGGGGTCATGCCTGCCTGTCGAGAGCTGGACCATATCGGCGTATTTGGCCATACGGTTGCCGATGTTCAGTTGCTCTGCTCGGTTCTGGCAATTCCCGATGGCCGTGATCCAGACTGCTGTGGTAATCCTGGTTTGCAACAGGTAACCCTGGGCGCAGACGGCGGCCTCTCTCCCAATTCTGGATTTCTCAGTGCTCAAGCGTCTATGATTCGACTGGCGCTCTGGAAAACCCCTTTCTGGGATTTGATTGAACCGGAGGTGCAGCAGCGATGGTTCGACTGTGCCCAATTACTGGAACAGTCAGGAGCGACGGTTTCATCCATCGAATTACCACCCGAATTTGCGGATAGCTTTGAAGATGCGCAGACGTTGATGAGTGTTGGTTTGGCGGTGAATCATGGGGCGGATTACGACACCCATTTTGACCAGCTTTCGCCAAAGATGCGGAAATGGATTGAGCGGGGGAGACAGGTAAGAGCGATCGCCCATGCCAGGATTCGCCAAAAAACGGTGGAGTACAGTCTGGCGCTGACAAAAATCTTTGCTGAATATGACGCGATTTTGATGCCAGTCACCACAGGCACCGCGCCTGCCACGCTGGAGGAAACGGGTTCTCCAGTTTTATGCGCCCTCTCAACCCTGTGTGGCTTACCGTCGGTTAGCATTCCCGCAGGTCGAGCAACCAACGGATTACCGCTGGCGGTCCAGCTTATGGGGCAACGGTGGGGCGATCGCGCTTTATTGCAGGTTGCGGACTGGGTTCACAAACAGATGGTGATCTTTCCCTGACCCTGTTAGGTTGGATGGAAATGCGTAGAAGCTAACCGATTGGCAATGAGCGTTCGCCTATCTTTACCCTCCAAAATTCTGTTGACGCTATGCCTGCTGATTGTGTTGATCAGTGCCAACTGGGTCGTCCTGAGTGCCCGCCGCACCACTCATCTGACTCTGGCCAGCGGCGATCGCGAGGGTGAGAGCTACATTCTGGGGCAGGCGATCGCCCAGGTTGTTCGGTTGAATAATCCCAAAATCGATATCAGGGTCATTCCTACCAGTGGCAGCGATGAGAACTTTGAGCAGATTGAGCAGGGGATTGCGGACCTGGCGATCGTGCAAGCGGATATGCCGGGTGGTCCCTCAGCGCGAACGGTGGCCGTTCTGTTTGATGACGTGTTTCAACTGATTGCACGACCAGAGGCGGGGATTAGCCAGTTCAATGAACTGATTGGTCACAAAATCGTCCTCCAGCCGAACAGCGGCGAATTCTATTCGTTTTTGGAACTGGCGACCCATTACGGGCTGAAACTGGAGGATTTTAATCTGACCTTTGCCAGCGGGGACGAGGCGGACGAGCTATTTCGGCAAAAGCAGGTCGATGCGATGTTCCGGGTGCGGACGTTGAACAATGACTACATCACTCGCATGGTGCAGCAGACCCACGCGCAGATTCTCCCAATTGAGCAGGCGAAAGCTTTGCAGGTGCGCCATCCCGCGCTTACCCCGGCCCTGATTCCGAGAGGGGTCTATCAGGGGTATCCTGCGATTCCCCCTGCTGATCTACCCTCCATCTCGGTCAAACGCCTACTGGTGGCCAGCCGTACGCTGGATGCTGGCGTGGTGAAACAGGTGACGCAGGTGATTCTGGAGCATCAACGGGAGATTGCCCGCACCATTCCCGATGAGTTTTCTGACCTGCGTCCCCTGGCTGCTGGCATGAAGCGCCCCAATCCGTCTGAGGGCACTGGAATTGCGCTCCATGCGGGAGCGATCGCCTATTATGAGCGCGATCGCCCCACGGTCTTTTCGCTACTGGTCTCTTTCTTGATTAGAAATGGTGGACTGTTGATTGCCCTGACCACCCTGCCTGCGGGGAGTCTGGTCGGTCTATGGGAATGGTGGCAGCGGCTGAAACAGCATGCCGACGAGCGTAAACTGCTGGCCGACCAGTACATTGAGGGGGCGATTCAGTGTATGAAGGTGCCGATGGAAGTGGAGGGTAGCAATTCCCCTGCTGGGGAACTGCAAAGCAACCGCCAGAATCAGATTCGCCAACAACTTAAAGCACTGGAACAAATGCTGATAGAAGCGGCTAATGCCCTGGCGCAAGACCAGATCTCTCAGGAATCTTTTCGCACCTTTAGTGATGCTTACAACACGGCAAGACTGGTGCTTCAGCGCTGTGCAGAGAACACCTCGGAGGATCGGTGCGATCAGTACATCGAAACGCTGATCAACCTGAAGCAGGCTTCCCATGCCGAACTGGATGCACTGCTAGAACAGGTCGAGACCAGCCTGATTAAAAGAGAAATCACTCAAGAAGCCTTTCGCACGTTCATGGATGCCTATGCCTATCGGGCACTACTCGCTCCGCCGCAGGTTACGCGGGTCGAGGGCGTCTCGCAGACCGTCTCCCAAAAGGTTGAAGGACAGGGCAGTCAGCACGATGAGAATTGCGGGAGACCAGACGAGCCAGGGCTGGAGCACTAGAATTGAGGCGTTGAGTGCAACATTCAGCATATTGCCCCAGGAAGGGTCAGGTTCTTTAATCCCCAGACCCAGCACACTCAGGACTGCCTCCGCATAGATGAAACCTGGAATGGAAAGAGTTGCGGAAATAATCACGTAGGTCGCTGTCTGGGGCAGAACGTGACGCAGGATGATGTACAACGGTTGGCCACCCATCGCTCGCGCCGCCTGCACAAACTGTCGTTCTTTAATCGACAGTACCTGGCCGCGAATCACCCGCGCCAGTCCGGCCCAACCGACGAATGAGGTAATCACCACAATCAGCAGGAAGCGCTCGGAGCTACTCAGGGTCACGGGCAGCACCACCGACAGCGCCACCAGCAAGTAAATGCTGGGAATGGTCATCATCACCTCGACCACCCGCATCAGCACTGCATCAATCATCCCGCCGAAGTAACCGGAGATGCCACCCACCAGTAAGCCCAGGGGGAAGGCGATCAACGTACCAACGATGCCGACGCTGAGGCTAATACGGCCTCCAAAGATCAGGCGGCTTAACTGGTCCCGCGCCTGGTCATCGGTGCCCAGTACATTCCACCTGCCTTCGCCGATGGTGCCAAACAGACGGAGCCTGCCTGTGATACCGGGAAAGACCTCCACTTCCTGGAATCCAGGATTCGTCAGGGAAAACCGGGTGGGCAGGGGCAGGCGCAGGCTAAAAATTTTATACTCGTCACCCTGGACAAACAGTCGAATCGGAGAAGGTTTGCTGTAGTCCACGTTGAAGGAGCGTTTGCCTGTCTCCACATCCACTGGTCCCTGGGTCGTCGGGTAGACGTGGGGACCGATAAACTGGCCCTCCTGGGTGCGCCAGTAAATTTGGGTAGGGGGCAGCAGGGAACCGTTGGGCTGGTTGACGTAAGGATTGTAGGGGGCGAAGAACTCCGCAAAGATCACCACAAGGTAGAACACCAGCAGCAACGTGGCTCCAAACCGGGCCAGGGGATTTCTTTGCAGTTTTTTCCACCAGTTCATTGTGGGTCTCCCAGTTCAGGCGTCCAGATCGATTCCATGTTCTTGACTATAGCTCAAGAGCCAGTTGGTCATCGTGGCCCGTCGGGTTTTGCGCGGCACCAGATCATTCACCTGATAGCCCTCAAAGCCCAGTTTTTCCTTCAGAAGCTGCTTATTCTCTTTGGGAATAGAACGGGTCAGTTTGACCGTCGCCGGACGGCTATCAATAAAATCTGGGGGTTCGGGATATTCCTCTTGCCACTCTGGAGTAACTCCAGTTGTGTTCCACTGCCCGGTGTCGTCGCTGTAGCGGTAGCCCAGATAGTGCCACACCAACTGGTTGACGGTAGCGTCGTCCAGTTCTTCCTTAAGAATGGCCCACAGGGTTGCTCGGTTCAGCGGCGGCAGGTTGGCCATAGCGTTTCCTCCAGAGTTACGCAAAGCGCTAATCGCACCTCAAATATCCAGGTCTTATTGTATCGGCACAGTTTGACCCATAACTTTGCAAAACGATCGCTTCCTTCATCTCTCTGGTTCTCTCGGCTCTGGCAACCGACACAGAATTTATGCTCCACGTAAAAACCGTCACTGTATAGTAGTGTCAGCAGTTCGTGTATGGTAGCAGTGCTGCGACTCACCTATGGCGATCGCCCGCACTCAGCAATCCATTGCCTTGAGGGAGACGACGCTTCACCCAGACGATGCAGGAGGTCACTGAATGAGCTTTCAACCAATTCCACCCCCCAGAGGCTGGGCACCCCCCGTAGAGCCTGTGGGACAGCCCAATTCCAATTCATTTCCTGAGAAGGTGATTCCACCCCCCATTGGTGCAGGCTCCGCCAGTTTCGTTCCCAGCCAGTTGCTGACTCCTGCAATCGGTGCCGTCCCCGGTGGTATTGTTGGCCCCGTGATTCCACCCCCCATTGGTGGCCCGCCGGCCCATGCCTCCCTTGGCTCCTATGGCACCTATAGCCAGTTTCGCCAGGGCGACTACACCCCGCCCCCGCCGATTGGTTCCTATCCTGCCAATCACCCGATGCTTCCCCCCATCGGCGCAGACCCCGAAACGGTGTTGGCCAGCCAACCTGTGCCCCCGCCTGTCGGCTCAGCTCCCTCTAACCTGCTGGGCCAACCGCTGCCACCACCAATGGGTTGGGCACCCTCCACAAACCCCAGCCAGCAGATGATTCCACCCCCCATTGGTGGGCCTTCTGCAAGGCAGTTGCGGGGAGAATGGTAAGTCTTCATTCAAATGAATAGCGGTGCTTGCGCCACGCACAGTGTGACGCAGGCACCGCTATTCATTTGAAATATGACCAGCATAAACATGCAGGATTTGCGAGGATTTCAGCCATTGGGCATCAAAAGACCCCAAATGAGTCGTTGTGATTAACGTTTGAAATCGATCTTGAATCGTATCCAGCAGTTTGTTCTGCCGTTTCATATCCAGCTCAGCAAGCACGTCGTCCAGCAGCAGCAGCGGGGGGTCGTTCAGGATGGATTCGATGAGCTTGAGTTCCGCCAGTTTCAGGGAGAGAACCAGGGTGCGCTGCTGTCCCTGAGAGCCGTATTGACGGGCGGGGGTGTGGTTAATGGTGAACTCGATTTCGTCCCGGTGGGGGCCAACCAGCGTGGTGCCCTGGATCTGTTCGGCGATCGCCCTTTTCTGAATCTTCTCCAAAAATGCCTCCTGAATCACCACCGGGTCATCCTTCTCGATCACTACATTGGGCACATAGTGAACTTCTAACCGCTCGGTGCTGTTGCTGATCTCCCGGTGCCAGGTTTCCGCCAGGGGGGCCAGTCGGGCCAGAACACGGGCACGTCGCCGGATGACGCGGGTGCCCAGGGTGGCGAGCTGGGCATCCCAGATGGCAAGCTGATTCAGGTCAACGCCGTAGCTTTCCTCGCTGCGCTGTTTGAGGAGGGCGTTGCGCTGACGAAGCACCAGGTTGTACTGCTGAAGGATGTGGGCGTAGACAGGTTCGAGCTGGGTCAGGAGCGTATCTACCCAGGTGCGACGATGGCCGGGACTGCCGCGCACCAGCTCCAAATCCAGGCTGGAGAACTGCACGGCGCTCATCGCTCCCAGAAAATCGACCTGTCGCCGCAGAGTTTGTCCGTTGAGCGCAACGGTGCGACGACCGCTGGCCCGCAGCAGGAGGGCCATATCCAGTGTTCCCGTTGCGCGCACCAGCAGGGCGTTGACGTATCCTTCGATAGCACTGTCCTGGACCAGTTCTCGGTCGCGGGTGGCTCTGTGCGATCGCAGGGTGGCCAGCAACTCCACCGATTCCAGCAGGTTCGACTTACCCTGAGCGTTGTCCCCCAGCAGAATGGTTTTTGGAGCAGTGAAGGACACCTGCTGGTCGCGGTAGTTGCGAAACTGACGCAGGTGGAGGCTTTTGAGGAACATTCTGGCGCGGTGAGAAGGGCGATCGCAAAACCTGAGCAGGAGGTGGATGGGCCTAATACCGACTTTGTCGGATGTAGAGGTAGTTTAATCTTGTTGAGATGTCTGTTTCGCAGGTATCTGAACAAAATTAAACCGCTACTTTCTAGCCGGATTCCATATAAGGTTTGTCTCCTTTTATCCTTTTAACTGTAGCGCCCTGATGGTTCGCTGTTGTACTTTGGATGGTTATTCTGGCCAAAGCCGATCGCCGCCCCCGTCCAGAGTTGAGAAGATAAATCAGTGGGCGTGGAACAAAGTCGAAACCCCAGAAGCTGTTCCGCCCGCGCAGCGGGCGGAACAGCTTCTGGGGTTTCAAGCTTAATCGCGCCTACTTAAAAGATTTGCAAGCAAATGAAACCCTATTTTTTGAGTGGGCAGGAAACTCAGTTTTCCGCCCACTCAAAAAATAGGGTTCTATATAGCCCTTTTCGTCCTGGTGTGCCCCTGCGTGAGGGCACCGCCCCCACACCCCCGTACCTCACCGACATGAAAACCGCTGTATTTTCCGCAAATCTCTAACGTCAGATCCGGTATAAGCTAAAGGCTGCGCCTACTGCGACTCTATCTATGACCTCAATTCAAAATCAAATCGTTCTTATCACGGGTGCCAGCAGCGGGATTGGAGCCGCCTGTGCCCGGTCATTCGCGGCAGCGGGAGCAAAACTAATTCTGGCGGCGCGACGACTCGATCGCTTACAGGAACTAACCGACCAGCTCACAAAGGAATTTGCGGTTCCCATTCATGTCTTGGCGCTGGATGTGGGCGATCGCCCCCAGGTCAAATCCACCCTTCAATCGCTACCTCCCGTCTGGCAAGACATCGACATTCTGGTGAATAACGCCGGATTGAGCCGGGGACTGGACAAGCTACACGAGGGTGACATCCAGGACTGGGAGGAAATGATCGACACCAATGTCAAAGGCTTACTCTACGTCACCCGTGCAGTGCTACCAGGGATGGTCAACCGCAATCGGGGCCATGTGATCAATCTGGGGTCGATCGCTGGTCATCAGAGCTACCCCGGCGGTAACGTTTACTGTGCCAGCAAAGCCGCTGTCCGCGCCCTCTCGGAAGGTTTAAAGATGGATTTGCTGGGTACTGCGGTTCGTATCAGTTCTGTGGATCCCGGCATGGTTGAAACAGAGTTCAGCCAGGTGCGGTTTCATGGCGACACCGAACGAGCAGAAAAAGTCTATCAGGGAGTTACACCACTGACCGCTGAGGATATTGCTGATGTCGTGCTGTTCTGCGCTACCCGTCCCAGCCACGTCAATATCAATGAGGTCATTCTGATGCCCGTGGATCAGGCCAGTGCCACGATGGTGCATCGGCACCCCTGACCGAATCCAAAGCTGAGGAGGTGCGGCACCGTAGTGCCGCACCTCCTCAGCTTTGGATTCTGATTTCCTCATTAAAATCTCAAGCCCACACCGCCCTGGACAGAGGCGGCTGCCCCCCCACCGGTTTCATAACCATCAACCGCAAGGATGGCATTGCCAAAGATCACGATATTACTATTGGGTACACTGTGGTCAATCCCAGGCTGGATGACAAAGCTGGTTTTGTTACCGACAGGGGAGGTGTTAGACCCACTGCCACCGAAGGGGATGGATAGACCTGCACCGATGTAGAGATCGGTCTGCCAGTTCAGCGGAAAATCATAGGAAACGGTAGGAACCAGAGCCGTGCGTTCCGCAATCAACGCCTGGGCACGGAGGGAGAGGGGAACTTCCAGCAGGCGATAACGGAAGGCAATGACTGCACCGGAGCTACTGCCCTCCCCTGCGGCGCTGGAGCCACTGGTTAAACCGAACGAACCCCCAATTCCGACATAGCTTCCGTAGGCAGCCTGGGCAGAAGCGGCTCCCGTTGTTGCCGCAACCAGCCCCAGCGTGATCGCAGCGCTACTCACCGCAACCTTTGTGCCCATTGCCAGATTGCGAACTGTTTGTGTTACGAACCCATTCCGATGTGCTTGAAGACGCATGTTGGTTTTCCTCCTCATTTCCCCGTTGGCTACCACTCTTTACCTTCCCAGATGATTGATTTGTGGACATTTCAAACGTTTTGAACTGACTTTCCCTGCTCCGAATTGACCTGACAATCAGACCTTTTCTTCTGGGACTTTCGCTTCTGAAGCCTTGTTTTGGGACTTCGTGTGCAGATAGCCACGTCGATGGTTGAAACCATCCACTCGGATAGCCGATCTGACCATTGATTTTGCAGCGCAATGAAGTTCCACCATTGTTTTAATTGAAAACCTGGAAATCGTCAATTCATCTACTCAAGGAGACGTACAAAAATTAGTAATTCAAATGGCTGATCATTTGGCTCAGCAGGAAGGCCAGAGAGGGGAGATGAGAATTTGCCGCTGGGGTTTAAACGAGTTTTGAAATTAGAGAGACCCCGTAAAAATATTTTTATCTGTCTAAATCAAAATAAAACAGCTTGGGTGAGGTGTCTAGGGATTCGCAGTGGGAGTAAGTATAGGATGATGGAAATCTGCCGGATTTGGGCATTCTATCTAAGGAAAGATGTAGAACATCTGGCGTTTTGATGACTGCTGCGCAATCTCTGCGATCGCCCAGGCTGGTCGCCCCCGTCATTCCCTGATTACCCCTATGCACAAGATCCTTCATCTGTCTCTTGCCTCTTCTGCACTATTGTTTGCGCTGTCTTCTTCTCAGTCCCCGATGGCGATTGCCCAGGAACGGCAGGGGTGTTTTATGGTCAATGAGGCCGGACGGTTCATTGACCTGTCTCCAATCTGCCCCGGCGCAACGAACACAGTACGCACCCGCACCTTAGGTACAGGTGATATTCAAGTCACCCTGCGCTGGGCAACGACCGATGACCTGGATCTGGCAGTGAAAGATCCGGCAAACGCAACGGTTGCCTTCTTCAACCGCAGTGTGCCCTCCCGTGGCCAACTCGATGTCGATGCCAACGCAGGCTGCTCTGAATCAAATCCTACTCCCATTGAAAATATTTTCTGGCCACCAGGGCAGGCTCCCCGTGGGAACTACGAGATTGCGGTCAATCTTTATCAGCGTTGTAACGCAGGTAGCGCCCCCATTCCTTTTACGCTGACGCTTCTGGTACAGGGAACGACCCGCACCATCCAGGGGACTGTGAGCGACGGGCAGACCACTGCCACCTTTCCCTTCTCTCTGCCGACGCGAGCAGCGGGCAGTTCTCCTCGTGAAACGACTCAGCGCCAGGAAATCAGGTAGCGCTTATCAAGAAACATCTATCAAGAAACATACACTGGACTTTTGACTAAATCGCGCCGATTGTTTCTGAAGCCCTGGCGCTGCTGGCGTTTCAGAAAAAATCAGCGCTAAAATCAAGTTCGCCGCGAACCGCTCTCTACGAGAGCGGTTCGCGGCGTTATGGGGGAAATAATCAAAAGTTTAAGTAGGTAGGTGCGATTCAGCTTTTGGGGTTCAACTTTTCCACCCTCACTTTACTTATTTAGCGTTTTTGGGTTCCCGGTAATTTCTAGTATCTCTTGCGTGCCCCTGCGGTTCAGGGGCACGCAAGAGATGCTAAACGCATACAATCCGTGGTAACCCCTATATTTCTTGATGGATTTTGCAATTTACCCAGAGAATTCACTATGCAAAAGTGAGGTAAAGATTTATGAGCATTGGTTAACAAACTTTAGTAGAATAAGGTTTAGCGAACTAGGTATTTATTCTCATCCTCATGATAGTGGATCAATTCCCCTGGCTTTCTGCGATTGTCCTGTTGCCGCTAGTTGCTTCTCTGGCAATTCCCTTGCTGCCCGATAAGGGCGGCAAAGTAGTGCGGTGGTATGCCCTGAGCGTGGGCATCGCAGATCTGATGCTCATGTGCTACGCCTTCTGGAAAAATTACGACGCAACCAGCGCAACGTTTCAACTCGCAGAGAAGTACGAGTGGATGCCTCAGCTCGGTCTGAGCTGGGCCGTCTCCGTCGATGGTTTGTCTGTCCCCCTCGTGCTTCTGGCCGGATTGGTCACCACTCTGTCGATGTTCTCGGCATGGCAGGTCGATCGCCGTCCCCGTCTCTTCTACGTGCTGATGCTGGTACTCTATTCGGCTCAGATTGGCGTTTTCGTTGCCCAAGACCTGCTGCTGTTTTTCATCATGTGGGAAATCGAGCTGGTGCCTGTTTACCTGCTGGTTTCCATCTGGGGTGGTCAGAAACGGCGCTACGCCGCCACTAAGTTTCTTCTCTATACCGCCCTTGCTTCTATCTTTATCCTGGTCGCCGGACTGGGAATGGCCCTCTACGGCGGTGGCTCCTTCAGCTTTGATATGGCTGAACTGGGTTTGAAGGACTATCCCCTCGGACTGGAACTGCTGCTCTACGCCGGATTGCTGGTGGCCTTTGGAGTGAAACTGGCGATTTTCCCGCTGCACACCTGGTTGCCCGATGCCCACGGTGAAGCCTCCGCTCCCGTCTCGATGATTCTGGCAGGTGTTCTGCTGAAGATGGGGGGCTATGGCCTGATCCGTCTGAACATGGAACTTCTGCCCGATGCTCACATTTACTTCGCCCCTATCCTGGCCATCCTGGGTGTGGTGAATATTATCTACGGTGCCTTCAACTCCTTCGCCCAGACCAACATGAAGCGCCGTCTCGCCTATTCCTCGGTCTCCCACATGGGCTTTGTGCTGCTGGGCATCGCGTCCTTTACAGATGTGGGCATCAGTGGAGCCATGCTGCAAATGGTGTCCCACGGGTTGATTGCAGCAGTGCTCTTCTTCCTGGCGGGCGTCACCTACGATCGCACCCACACCATGTCGATGACCGAAATGGGTGGCATTGGTCAGGTGATGCCCAAGGTGTTTGCTCTGTTCACCATTGGTTCGATGGCCTCTCTGGCGCTGCCCGGAATGAGCGGTTTTGCCAGCGAGATCGCGGTTTTCCTGGGAGTTGCGACTAGCGACCTCTACAGCCCCATCTTCCGCACCGTTCTGGTAGTGCTGGCCGCAGTTGGTGTGATTCTGACACCCATTTACCTGCTGTCGATGCTGCGTCAGGTCTTCTACGGAACCAACACCCCTCAGTCCTGCACCCTGAACAATGTGGATACCAGCAGTCCCTTCAATCAGGAGGCGGTCTGCTTCGGCACAAACTGCGTCCTGCCTGCTTTCTCAAACTACAGCGACGCAAAACCCAGAGAACTCTTTATCGCCGTTTCCTTCCTGATTCTGATCATCGGTATCGGCTTCTATCCGAAGCTGGCCACTCAAATGTATGACGCGAAGACGGTGGCGATCAACAGTCATCTGCGAGCCTCCTATACGGCAGTTGCCCAAACGAATCCCAAGATTTTCGCGGGTCAGTTTGCGTTCCCTGAAGTCGGGGAAGCTGGAGTTGCTCCCGTCCTGGGTGTTCTCAAGTAGAGTAAACTGAACCAAAAAGACCCGGTGCTGACAGCACCGGGTCTTTTTTTGGTGCTGTTCTAGAAGTGTGGTTGATTGTTGTGGGGGGGGGGGGGGGGGCGCCCCCCCCCAAAAAAAAACCCCCACTTGTTATGAAAAACATTTTTTTATTTA
>CAZVXA010000049.1:0-21261 GCA_964630955.1 uncultured bacterium
GCTTCTCAGACGTTCGCTACTAAAAAGTTTACAATACTGCCACTGCGCCCCGGCGTCTCCGATCGCCCGCCCCACTCAGCCTTCCATCTGCTGCTGCAAACACCGCATGCACCCCGCCGAAAAACAGGCTTTCCTGTTCCCACTGCACCAGCTTTTCGTTGAAGGGGAATTGAGTGCGATCGATTGCCAGGTTGGCAAACCCCGGCTCCAGGTTCATTACACCGTCCTCCCAGTGAATTCGAGGACTATTAACGGCAGTCTCGACAGACATCTGGTGATCCAGAATATTGGAGATGACCTGCAAAATGGCGGTGCGAATCCGGTTAGAGCCACCGGACCCCAGCACCATCTCCGGACGATGATGATCCAGGACGATGGTGGGCGACATCATCGAGGAAATCCGCACATTCTCCTGCCACTGATGAAATCCACCGGGGTGCAGGTCGGCTTCCCCCAGCATATTGTTCATCATGATACCCGTTCCCGGAATCATATAAGAAGAACCTTCACCATTAGAAACAGTCACACTGGCGGCATTCCCTTCGCCGTCTAAAACGCTGATGTGGGTTGTGCTTCCCCACTTGTTGACATCAGCAACTTTCTGACGATATTTTTTCATATGCTCTGCCGCCAGAAATCGTTCGGCAACATCGGGGGCATCCAGGCGGGAATCATATCCATCGGAGCGGGCATGATTTGTTAACCGCATCACTTCAGCGATCGATCGCACCTGAGTCAGACTACCAAACCCCATCGCCCCAAAATCCAACTCCGACATCAGGTCGAGCGAAAACGCAATCAAAGCCCCCCCTGAACTGGGCGGCGGATTCGTCAGCAGCGTTGTTCCCCGGTAGGTGGTACTGAGCGGTTGCCGTTCAATCACCTGGTAATTGCGGAAATCCTCCAGTGTCAAATAGCCGCCCAGTTCTGCACAGTCTTTTGCAATTTGTTGAGCGATTTCACCTTCGTAGAAAGCTCGACTTCCAGCTTCCACCAGGTGGGCGATCGCCTCTGCCTGCTTTGGATTTCTCGTCCACGCTCCAGCCTGCATTAGCATATCGTCGATCGCACAAATTTCCCTCATCTCCGGAGCAGCCATCAAAATCGGCCCCAGAATTTTGAAACAAAATGCCTGAAATTCCAGCAGCTCAACCCCGTTTCTGGCAAAGTGAATAGCAGGTTCGGCGATCGCCTTGAGCGGCAAACGCCCCAATCGCTGATGCACATGAAATAACCCCGCAGGGACACCGGGAACCGCCATTGACCCCAGTCCAACGTGAAACTCCTGCACCACTGTGCCAAAGTCAACGCCTACCGGATAAAAATCCACCGAAGACGTGTTTTTTTGAAGGGGTGTCTGGGTGAAGAAATCAAACAAAACATTCTGACAATTGGCGGTGTGCGCCAGCAGAAATCCACCACCACCGAGAGAAGCCAGAGTGGGCTCCACCACACAGGCCGCCAGCACTGCTGCGATCGCTGCATCAAAGGCGTTTCCACCCTGGAGCAGCATTTCAATTCCCGCCTCTGCTGTTTTGGGATGTCCAGCGGCGATCGCGCCTCCTGTTCTGGTGCCCGTCATCTTTCACTCTGGGTGTATAGCAATGCATACAAATTGTATAGCAATCGATGTTTTGGTTAGGACAGGGGGATGGGGGCGGGTGCCCCCATCCCCTGTCCTAACCAACCCCTCGGTTGCTATATAAGTAAGTGGGCGCGGAAAAAATCGAACCCCCAAAAAGCTGTTCCGCCCGCTGAGCGGGTGGAACAGCTTTTTGGGGTTCCAATTTCAAACTAATTACATTCGACTGGCTTCCACGCGGTTGTCCGCCATGGTGCGGGGATGACGCACCCCAATCGATGCACCAATCAAAGCAGCAGCTAACCCCAACAGGGAGCCGAGAGTAAACGACCAACCTACTCGTGCCACGTTACCTGCAATTTCTCTCGCCTGCTGGGCAGTTACATCAGTAGGCGTAACAGGAACAGTGGGAACTGTACCCTGCTGCGCCTGCTGTGCGATCTCACCGGCGTTAGCAGCAACAATACCGAATGCGCCAGACACACCGCTCGACAGCAGCCATGCGCTGATCGCCAGCGTAGTAGCCCACAGGATTGCGCCATTCAGCAGGGCGGTGCTGCGGTTCATAGGACCAGCCGCACGAGCGGTGACCCAACCACCAATCAACAGAGAAATAAACAGACTAATAATTGACCAGATACCCACCGCAGTCCCAACATCACCGGCATCGGAACGGGGAGCATCCGACACTGAAATACCCGTTGCGCCGATCGCCGCACCGAGCGCACTGAGAATCAACTGGCTGGCCAGGGCGACCACCAGACCTGCGATAATGGGTCCCCAACGAACCCGGTCGTGATAGTTGATCACTGCTGTTGGAGCAACAGTCTCAACCACTCTATTTACAGGCTCATTTGTATATGCCATACCTTTGGAACTCCTGCTGAAAGTTTCTAATGAAATTTGTTGTACAGTTAGAGCTTAGGAAAAGCTTTCATCTATAAGCACCTGTCGCTGGAGGTAAGTTTTTGCCACATAAAAATGATGGGATCAAACCAAGATCCGTCACACGATAGATGAAAGTTTTTTGATTAGAAAAGTATCTTTCCAGAAATATTTGCGGATAGAAAATCTGTGCCTACTGCCCTGCCGCAAATACCTGCTGTGCCGATGTTGGCAACTGCCCGAAGCCGGGAGAAACAATGGTGCTGTTCGCCTGGAAGGTGGCAAAGACGACGTAATCATCGCCCTGTAGCTCTAGAACGGTGATGATTTTATCTTTCGGATCGATTAACCAGAATTCCGAAATGCCTCGTGCAGCGTACTGTGCTCGTTTGCGGAGATAGTCACGGTCTCGATTGGTTTTGCCGGGGCTAACCACCTCAACGACCAGTTGTGGGGGCGGCATCTCAACAGTGATGGTGAGCCGTCGTTCTGTCAATGAAATGTGCTCTTCTCGCAAAACGACCAGATCCGGGAAGCGGTTGGCAGCATCTTTGGGCTGCAATACGGGCACCTGAATTTCACAGATGTAGGTCTTGATTAGCCGGAAGGGAATGCCGACACTGACGAGCGTTAGAAGGAGATAGGTGGCGATCGCACTATTCGGTTCCGATTCTGGCGGCAATTCCGTCAACTCCCCATCGATTAATTCAAAACGGTTCTCTAACCCATCGCTGTAGGACAGGTACTCGTCAAAACTAGAGAATCGTGGTTTTGCTTGAGTCATGGCAGTTCAACTATTGATTGATTTCAATGCACTCCAACTGTGACCTTTGCCGTAGGGATTGCCGATCGGGTAATGGTTGGCTATTTGAATTCTACTCTCGGAAACACTGAAATATCTCTACGCTGCCATTGCTATATTCGAGGTCGCCCGTACTTCTCTCGCAAAAACGCTTCAATGAATCCGCCCTGCCAAGGGTTTCGAGCCATTGCCTCACGCTTCTGTCCCTGATGCCAGAGCCAGCACCCTGCTCCAAGAAGCAATAGTTCTACCAGCAATGCAGCAAGCCAGGGGGACATGATTAGAAGGGTGTAATGCTTGAAGATATGGGCGAGTCCAATACCAGCGAAGCCAATCACCACAGGAGCTGAACAGAACAAGGGGAATGCCATCACCGCCAGAAACTTGAGCCACTGTTTTTCAGGTTCATTCACAAATTGGTACCAACTTCCGATGCCGAAACCAGTTAAAGTCCCCAGACCATAAGCACAAACGACGCTTGAGAGGTGTACGATTCTTCGGTTTCGACAAACTCGATTCCGTACTGTTCGCACAGTTGAGCAACTCGCGCTTTGAGTCGAGCAGTAGGGAGTTGCACAAACTTTTGGTTGGTCTTGCTCCCTAAGTTGGCTTCATTCTTCTGCCCCTGGTTCCAACCAGATACAATTCGTCCAATGCAGTTTTCAATGCAGTGATGTACCACCAGTCCAGCGGCTTTGTTCACTGCATCTCGCATCTGGCGATTCCGCTTTTCGGTGATAGCCGCTAGCCGCTTAGACCAAAAGCCTTGAGGCTTGCCCTCTTTCAGGGTTGAGTTCTGTTTGTTGTACCAGCGATTCACGCTCTTGAGTTACAGTCCATCCACAATGAAGCGTGTGCCAACATTGCTCACACAGGTTAACCAGTTGTTCACCCCTGCATCAATGCCCAATACTCGCATTGGGTCAACATCGACTTTAATCGCTTCCTGTCGGTAGGCAAACTCAGCGTAAAAGCACCCGTTACGGGGCACAATTCGCAGTTCTTTAATATCTGCAAACTGCAAATTAGACGGCATTGAAAAACTCCATTCTACGAGTGACGCAGCCTCTTGATCAAGATTGTCCTCCTCTGCTTCTCCCAATCGTCTACAGGCTTTTTGCATCGATCAGAAGCTGCGTCACGTTTACAGGTCAACCAATTGGGTTTCTAAGGACAAAGGCGAGCTATTCCTCAAGTCTAATCGTGCCCACCTCAAGATTGACAACAGGGGCATCAAAGCATCGCCTGTTCCAGATCCGCAATCAAATCAGCCGGATGCTCCAGTCCAACTGAAATTCGCAGCAGGTTTTCAGGTGTTTGCGTTCCTGGCCCTTCAATCGAAGCGCGATGCTCTAACAGGCTTTCAACTCCGCCGAGGCTGGTGGCTCGTTTAAATATTTTCACGCGGCTGGCGATCGCAAACGCCGCCTCTCGTCCGCCCTGCACCTGCACCGACAGCATTCCCCCAAACTGACGCATTTGCTGAGCGGCGATCGCATATCCTGAGTGGCTCTCCAGTCCCGGATAATGCACGGCTTCCACACCGGGATGTTGACTGAACCAGTGAGCAATCTGCGCTGCATTGTCACAGTGTCCCCGCATGCGGTAAGGCAATGTTTGAATCCCGCGCAACAGCAGCCAGCAGTCAAAGGGCGCTGCCACTCCTCCACCCGTTGTCTGGATTTGACGAATGCGTTGAAAAATCTCACTGTCCTCCTGACTGATGACTGCGCCACCGAGGACATCGCTATGCCCCCCCAGATACTTCGTCGTGGAGTGAACCACCAGGTCCAGGCCAAGATCCAGAGGGCGCTGAATAACGGGTGTTGCCCAGGTGTTATCACAAACGCACAGGGCATCGACAGCGTGGGCCAGATCAGCAGTTTTGGAGAGATCGGTGACTTTCAGCAGGGGATTGGAGGGCGTTTCGACCCAGAGTAAACGGGTGTTGGGACGGAGCGATCGCTCTACGGTCTGCAAATCAGTCATATCCACAAACGAAACTTCTAATCCCCAGGGAATCAGAATGTCGCGCAGAATTTTGGTCGTTCCTGTGTAGGCATCGAGTGGGGCAAGGACATGATCACCCGGTTTCAAGGCTTGAAACACCGCCAGGGTTGCAGCGGAACCAGAGGCAAACGCCGCCGCCGCTACCCCTCCTTCCAGGGCGGCAAGACACTGCTCCAGCATATCCCGGTTGGGGTTCTCCATACGGGCATACATATACCCCTGCGGATAGCTACCATCGGTGGCCCGTTCAAAGGTGGTAGATAGATATAAAGGGGGGGCAATGGCACCCGTTGTGGGGTCTGGCACTCGGCCTGCATGAACCGCCAGAGTCTCAATATTCATTCTGGAACTAATGATGTGTGCTTGACTTAAACAGTTGCCATTGCTGCCAGCACGCCCTCAAACAACTTCCATCCATCCGTATTGCCCAGGGCGGGATCAGAAGCCCGTTCGGGGTGGGGCATCATGCCCAGCACGTTGCCCCGGCTGTTGCAGATTCCCGCAATATTGTTGAGGGAGCCGTTGGGATTGCTGTCGGGGGTGATGTCTCCAGATGGAGTACTGTAACGGAACAGCACCTGTCCGTTGTCCTCCAATTCCTTCAACGTATCGGCATCGGTGTAGTAGCAGCCTTCTCCGTGGGCAATCGGCAGTGTAATCACAGAACCCGGCGCATACGGCTGTGTCCACGGTAGATCAGTCCGCTCCACTTTGAGGGGAACGCGATCGCACACAAAATGCAAGTCCCGATTTCGCATCAGGGCACCGGGCAACAATCCTGCTTCTGTCAATACCTGGAAGCCGTTACAGATACCCAGCACCAGCCCCCCCCGTTCTGCATGGCACAGGGTTGCCTGCATCGCGGGAGAAAATCGGGCGATCGCCCCACAGCGCAGATAATCGCCATAGCTGAAGCCGCCAGGGACAATGATCACATCCAGGTCCGACAGGTCGCTCTCTTCGTGCCAGACCATGCGCGTGGGCTGCTTCAGCAGATCGCGGGTGACCATTGCCACGTCGCGATCGCAGTTGGAACCAGGAAAAACAATGACACCAAATTTCATTAGACTTAAATCAGCAATAGGTTTTGGGGTCTGACAATTGCTTTGTAGGACGACCTGGCCGCGCTACAAGGCAATGGCCAATGAAGTTTATTGACTCAACTCAAACCGATAGTTTTCGATGACGGGATTGGCCAGCAGTTGATCGCACATCCGATCAAGCTGAGTCCGGGCGGCGCTCTCATCCTCGGCGGTTAGCTTCACCTCAACATATTTGCCAATCCGCACCTGCTCCACATTCTCGTAGCCCATGTGCTTCAGCCCCGATTGAACTGCCGTGCCCGCCGGGTCTAATACTGAGGGACGAAGGGTGACGTAAATTTTTGCTTGATAGGTTTGACTCACGGCGATTCAGCAATATTCAGTGATGGGTGACCAGATCCCATTCTATGACGAGATGACGGGATGAGGAGTGGATGGGCGTTGCGGTGAGCGTCAGTCGAACCGTGGATGGGTGGATGGGTGGATGGGTGGATGGGTAGGGGCGGCCCTTGCAGCAACGGCGAAGCCGCGCAGCCGTTCGCCCGTACAGAGATGGGCGGATGAGAGCTACAGGAGAAGAATGATTGAGAAGGCAGGATGATGAGGGGATAACGAAGTGACATAATTCTCCTTAACGTCTCGCCATTCACCCTATTCTTGAGCCTGCCGAGAGATGCACTCATTCACCCCACGCTAAAATAGTACAGGAATACCAACCACCGAATTATGGTTCAATACACGCTTGCCCAAAGTCCCGAAGTGATTCTCACCGTCCCCGGAAAAGATTCCGCCAAAGCCCGCGATAAGGCAATGGATCAGCTGATCGAGCTAATGGAATCGGGAGAACTGCCCACCGATCTATCCGAGGGGTTTGGTCCCCACCAGTTTATCGAGGTCAAAGAGCCGTCTGCGGCCCCCCCCAGTGACGATGAGGACGCGATCACCCAGGCGGTTCAGGTGTTGAGTAATCTGGCGACGCTGAAACTGCGAGTGCAGGCGTCCCGGACAGAGGCGATGAAGGTGCGATCGCAGATCGACACTTTGTTCTCCGACGATGAGGTAGACGAAGCGGAAATTGCCTCAATGAAGGAGGGCTTCAAGGTGCTCAAAGCCTATGCCCAGGCAAACCTGCGCTACCGGGAAGCCCGTGCCCAGGCCGAGAATGCCCGCACGATTCTGGATCAGGCACTCAAGTCGGATACCGAAAAGTAAAGCCTCCGCTGATCCCGGTAGATCTTCTATGCTCAGCACAGAAATTTTCTGATACAAAGTGCGATCGCCCCAACGCACCGAAATTGCACCAACCCGTATAATGGGCAGAGGAAGCGCAACAAAAAGTAATTCTCTGGCCTTCAGTGTCCAACGCCTATCTGGCGCTTCCCCGACTCCGCTGAAGGTGACTGTCTTCCCCTAACCCGCTGACCAGGAGACCCCGCACCTATGACGATGATCGAAACCAAGACCGAACCGATGGTGCTGAACATGGGTCCGCACCACCCCTCGATGCACGGGGTATTGCGACTCATTGTCACCCTCGACGGTGAAGACGTGGTGGATTGTGAGCCGGTAATCGGGTATCTGCACCGGGGCATGGAAAAGATCGCTGAGAACCGCACCAACGTTATGTATGTCCCCTATGTGAGCCGCTGGGACTATGCAGCGGGGATGTTTAACGAAGCAGTCACGGTCAACGCGCCCGAACAATTGGCTGATATTTCTGTTCCCCGGCGCGCCCAGTACATTCGCGTCATCATGCTGGAGTTGAACCGCATTGCCAACCATCTGCTCTGGCTTGGTCCCTTCATGGCAGACGTAGGTGCCCAGACTCCATTCTTCTATATCTTCCGGGAGCGCGAACTGATCTACGACCTGTGGGAAGCCGCAACGGGCTACCGGATGGTGAACAACAACTACTGGCGCATCGGTGGCGTTGCTGCTGATCTGCCCTACGGTTGGGTAGATAAGTGCGCTGACTTCTGCGACTACTTCATACCCAAGGTGGATGAATACGAGAAACTCATCACCGACAACCCCATCTTCCGTCGTCGGGTCGAGGGCGTTGGCACCGTCTCCCGTGACGAAGCCCTGAACTGGGGGCTTTCGGGTCCCATGCTGCGTGCCTCTGGCGTCAAGTGGGATCTGCGCAAGGTTGACCACTACGAGTGCTACGACGACTTTGACTGGGATGTTCACTGGGAGACCGCTGGTGATTGCTTTGCCCGCTATGTGGTGCGTATTCGTGAAATGCGGGAGTCTGTCAAGATTATTCGTCAGGCACTTAAAGGCTTACCTGGTGGTCCTTTCGAGAACCTGGAAGCAAAGCGTATGGCTGAAGGGCCAAAGTCCGAGTGGAACAGCTTTGACTATCAGTTTATTGGCAAGAAGATTGCACCCACCTTCAAGATTCCCAAGGGCGAGCACTATGTTCGTTTGGAATCGGGTAAAGGCGAATTGGGAATCTACATTATCGGAGATGACAACGTTTTCCCCTGGCGCTGGAAGATCCGTGCTGCCGATTTCAACAACCTGCAAATTCTGCCCCACATTTTGAAGGGCGTGAAAGTGGCGGATATTGTTGCAATTCTGGGCAGCATCGACATCATTATGGGTTCTGTGGATCGGTAGGTAGGCTGATTCGAGATCCCGATTGGGAACTGTGAACCACACCCACTATCTCGCTGAGATCCCCGGACTCTGCAAAAGAGTCCGGGGATCTTGAGTGAAGGAGTGAATTGTTAGAAGGGATTACTCCCCGATCTCGGTTCAAACCAGGGGAGATAGCGCAGTGCTCCGCCCGAAAGCCCGCCCTGAAAACCGTCCTGCCACTCGTGGTCACAGCGATTTTTTTAAGCTATATCTTTAGAGGAACTTCATAAAATCCGGTTGATCTATCAAGTTTCCGGTGGTTTTTATGGTGGTCAATATAAAATACGGTGATTTATGCTATTCTCCTCAGTTACCTGCCCAAATTGAAAAAGTTTCAGCATTTTTCCCGTTGTCCTATACATAAGAGAGGTCACTCCCTTGTCTCGTCGTTACCTGTTTACATCCGAGTCTGTCACCGAAGGCCATCCTGACAAGATTTGCGATCAGATTTCCGACACGATTCTTGATGCCCTGCTCAGTCAAGATTCCACCAGCCGCGTTGCTGCAGAGGTTGTTGTAAATACGGGTCTGGTACTGGTTACCGGAGAGATTACCTCCTCTGCTACGGTGAACTACGTTGATCTGGTGCGCCAGAAAATTGCTGAAATCGGCTACACTGACGCGGTGAATGGTTTCTCTGCCAATAGTTGCGCTGTACTTATCGCATTGGATGCCCAGTCACCCGATATCGCTCAGGGTGTAGACAAGGCCCACGAACACCGGGAACAGTCCAGTGAAGAACTCTTTGACTCCGTTGGCGCAGGCGACCAGGGTCTGATGTTTGGCTTTGCCTGTAACGAAACCCCCGAACTGATGCCGCTGCCCATCAGTCTGGCCCACCGGATTTCTCGCAGACTGGCCACAGTCCGCAAGACGGGTCAGCTTTCCTACCTGCGTCCCGATGGCAAAACTCAGGTTACTGTTGCCTACGAGGATGGTCGCCCCGTGGGAATCGACACGATTCTGGTTTCAACTCAGCACACGGCTACCATTGACGACATTACCGACCCTGCCGAAGTCCAGGCACGGATCAAGCAGGACCTGTGGACGATGGTCGTTCAACCTGTGTTCTCTGACCTGGCGGTTCAGCCCGATAGCAGCACTCGCTTCCTGGTAAACCCCACTGGAAAGTTTGTGGTCGGTGGCCCTCAGGGTGACTCCGGCCTCACTGGACGGAAGATCATCGTTGACACCTACGGTGGCTACTCTCGCCATGGTGGCGGTGCCTTCTCTGGCAAAGATCCCACAAAGGTTGACCGCAGCGCCGCCTATGCTGCTCGCTACGTCGCGAAGAACATCGTTGCTGCTGGCCTCGCCGAGAAGTGCGAAGTTCAATTGAGCTATGCGATCGGGGTAGCACGTCCCGTCAGCATTCTGGTGGAAACCTTTGGCACTGGTAAGCTCGACGACGATCGCCTGCTGGAACTGGTGAAGCAACACTTTGAACTGCGCCCTGCCGGAATCATCCGCACCTTTGGTCTGGACAAAGTCGCTGCAGAACGGGGTGGACGCTTCTACCAGGATGTCGCTGCCTATGGTCACTTTGGTCGCAGCGACCTGGAACTGCCCTGGGAGCAAACTGATAAAGCAGCCCTGCTGAAGGAAGCCGCTGGTCTGGCCCTATCAGGCGCGATCGCCTAACACTTTTTTCTCTATAATGCCGCGAAACGCTCTCTGCAAGAGCGTTTCGCGGCATATTATTTGAGCGCCGATTTTCCTGAAATGCTGACGGTGTCAGCATTTCAGGAAAATCGGCGCGATTTAGTCAAAAGTCCAGTTTTACTCGGCGTCCCGCAACTCCAGGATGCGAGCCGTCACCGCCAGACTCTCTTCGTACAGAACGTCCTTACCCCATCGCTGGAGCTGCTGGGTCAGCAGAAACTCTGCCTTCTGGTCATTAATTGCCGTGACCTGCTCGGTGCGACAGGATTGGGCACTGCCGCCCGCCTCCATCCGCATGCAGCCTGTCGTCTCAGAACACAGAATCGTGCAGCAGTTGGCATTCAAGTTGGTGGATGTCAACCGAAGGCCAATCAAGTCCCCCAAAATTTCACCTGGATCCCCCACAGGTACCCCAGCCAATTCTGCCTGAATCGTGCGCTGGTTCGGCCCGGTAAAGGTGATGTGAGTAATATCGTAGTCACCGGAAGCGGTACTATAGGCCATTGGCTCCCATCCCAGACGACTGGCCAGCCAACCCAGGAACATCAGCGCCTGGGCATCATTTCCCTTCTCGTAGTCAATCGTCACCTGATCGACCTCCGACAGAGCCATCCGTCGCTCCGGTGGGTCAAAGGCAGCAGCGGTCAACTCCTGCCACACCGAGAAGCGGTGCCAGTTTAGATCGGCCAGGTAGGTGCCCGCCTCGATCAACTGGTGCATCTTCTTCAATTCTGACTCGGGATCGGTGAAGTAGGAGGAGTCAAAGATAATGCAGTTACAGTACTCGGCCAGCTTCTTGAACAAATCCTGATCCAGGTTGGGGGTGGCTTTCCACCAGACAAACTTAGGCAGATCTGGGATCATCAGGGATGCCACCATATCGCCAACTCGGTTCAATGCCGCTTTCGTCCCCCGCAGAGTAATGTACTCGCAGCAAATCAGGTTACTGGTGCTTCCCTTACCGATGGGACAATAAGCAGAAACCTGAGCACTCACCCCCATATCTTCTCCCAGGACGGGAGCCAGGGTAATAATGCGGCAGGGGTTCTGTACGGCGATCGCCTCACTCAACTCATACCCCCGCTGATCTAGATTGGAAATGCGGAACTTCTCCTGAGGCAAGTTGGCTGTCTCTGCCCGCAGCCGCTCCAGCGTTGGCGGATCCATACGGCCTGTTACAGAGAGTCCGTACTGTTTCTGGGCATCCTCGATCGCCGCCCGCGTCTGGGGGCCATGCACCCCCTCAATTTCACCCTGGTAGAACCCCAGAACCGCAAGGAGTTGTTGGAACTCCTGCGGCTCATAGACCACCATGCTGAACGTTGAAGCACGAACCGCAGCGGGCGATCCCTTCGCTCCATTCTGGCTATGCCAGATCTGATCCAGTTCCGCTTCAATCTCACTGAGGGAGATGTCCTTTGGCTGTTGCAGCGTCAGAAGTGATGTAGTCATGGGTGATTGGGAATGGGTGATTGGGAATGGGAAATGGGGGAATCAGGAATCATTTACAGTCTGCGCCACCGTCGCCCATCTCGATTCAGCAGCAGTTCTGCTTCGATGGGTTCCCAGGTGCCTGCCTCGTAGAGGGGCATGATTTCCGGGGGAGCGGGAGCATCCCAGACAGAGAGCAACGGCGTCAGAATACGCCAGGAAGCTTCGACTTCGTCGCCCCGGGTGAAGAGCGTCTGATCACCCAGCATACAGTCCACCAGAAGTCTGCTATAGGCGTCAGTATTCGCTTGACCAAAGGCGGTCTCGTAGCGGAAGTCCATGTCAACGGAACGGGTGCGGAGCGAGGTTCCAGGCGTCTTGACGTCAAACTTCAGAGAGATGCCTTCGTTGGGCTGAATCCGCATCGCCAGAACGTTGGGATTGGCCTGTTTGGCAGCAGACTGGAACATCAGGAAGGGGACTTCCTTGAACTGGATGGCAATTTCCGTGATCTTCTTGGGCATTCGCTTGCCCGTGCGCAAGTAAAAGGGCACCCCCTGCCAGCGCCAGTTGTCAATCATCAGCTTGATCGCGGCGTAGGTTGGCGTTGTAGATGCGGAGCTGGCTCCCTCCTCCTCGCGGTAGGCAGGCACCTGCTTGCCGTTCATCCAGCCGGTAGTGTACTGTCCCCGTACTGCAGAGAACTCCAGATGTTCGGGATCGGCGAGGCGAGTAGCCTGAAGCACCTTCACCTTTTCATTGCGGATGCTGTCGGCCTCCAGGGAGTTGGGGGGTTCCATCGCCGTCAGCGAGAAGAGCTGCATCAGGTGGTTTTGCACCATGTCCCGCAGGGCACCTGCTGTTTCGTAGTACCCGGCGCGGCCCTCCAGACCCACCGTTTCGGCCACGGTGATTTGAACATGGTCGATATACTGACGGTTCCACAGCGGCTCAAAGATGGCGTTGGCGAAGCGGAATACCATCAGGTTTTGAACGGTTTCCTTCCCCAAGTAGTGGTCAATCCGGTAGACCTGCTTCTCAGAGCAGACTTCCCGCACTACCTCATTCAGCTTCTGAGCAGAGGACAAATCTTTGCCAAAAGGCTTTTCAATCACCAGGCGCTGCTTGGCAGGGTCGGGGAGCATTCCGGCTTTGCCCAACTGCTGAATTGATTCGGCAAAGAAGTGAGGAGCAACCGCCAGGTAAAATACACGATTGCCGCGCGTTCCCCGCTTAGCATCCAGTTCTGTCAGCAGGGTTTTCAGCTTCTGGTAGTCCTCCGGCTTGTCGATATCGCCAGAACAGTAAAACAGTCCCTTGGCGAAATCCTGCCAGATCTCTTCGCGCCCCAGACCACCGCCAAACTCCTCAACACCCTCGCGCATTTGCTCCCGGAAATAGTCGTCACTCCAGCCCCGGCGGGCCACGCCCACGATGGTGAGTTCGGGCGGCAGACGGCGCTCCAACTTCATCTGGTAGAGGGCGGGCACCAGTTTGCGCTGGGTCAAATCGCCCGATGCACCAAAGATCACGAGAATTTGCGGTTCGGGGACGCGGTCTTGTTGGAGGCCAACGCGGAGTGGGTTTTCAATCAGAGAGACCATAGGGAGTGCGGAGAGAGGTGTGGTTGTAGTCAGAGGAGCGATCGCCAGTTACAGCGATCGCCCCCTGAATCATTCGGTCTAGGCAACCGGAGCCAGCCGGTCCACCTTTTCTTGGAGCGCATCGATCAGGGAGTTAAATGGTTGGACGAATTTGGCGATACCATCCGCCAGCAGTTCATCCATCACCTGATCCAGATTGATATCGATGTCGGGAGCTTTAAGGCTTTCAACCAGTCGATAGGCATTGTCTACGTCCTGCTCCACCCGGTCTGCAACATTGCAGTGGTCGGCACAGGCTTCAATGGTAGCGGGAGGAAGGGTGTTGACTGTGTCATGACCAATGAGCTGGTCAACATACATCACATCGCTGTAGTTAGGATTTTTCGTTCCGGTGCTGGCCCACAGCAGACGCTGAACCCTTGCCCCCTTTGTGGCGAGTGCCTGCCAGCGATTGTTCTCTACTATCTTCTTATACTCCTGGTAGGCGATTTTGGCATTGGCAACAGCCACTTTACCCAGAACTGCTCGGAGTTTGGCGGCGATCGCAATGTCGGTTACGTCCTTCAGCTTTTCTTCAATCCTGCCATCGATTGCGGAATCAATGCGGCTGAGGAAAAAGCTGGCCACGGAGGAGACCCGTGTGATGTCTTTTCCTTCAGCCACGCGACGCTCCAGTCCTCGAATATAGGCCCAGGCCGTCTCCACATAGCTCTGCACCGAGAACAGTAACGTCACGTTGACATTGATCCCCTCAGCGATCACCGCTTCCACCGCAGGCAGCCCCGCCTTCGTTCCGGGGATCTTAATCATCACGTTCTCACGGCCAATCTGCTCGTAGTAGCGTTTTGCTTCGGCGATCGTGGCCTGGGTATCGTCCGAGATATTGGGCGGCACCTCAATGCTGACGTAACCATCCAGGTGGCCGCTGGACTCATACACAGGCCGAAACAGGTCACAGGCATTGCGGATATCGTCAAAAATCAGCGATTCGTAGATTTCCTGGACCGACTTGCCGTCTTTGATCCCCGCTTCAATGTCAGCGTCGTAGGTAGCGTTTCCGGCGATCGCCTTCTCAAAAATGGCGGGGTTAGACGTTAATCCGGCGATCCCGCCCTGCTCGACCATGCGTTTCAGTTCCCCCGACTGGATCAGATCGCGGGTCAGATTATCCATCCAGATACTCTGGCCGTATTGCTTAATTTCTAAAAGGTGGTTTGTCATGATTCTACCTTTCCTATGAACTGCGTCTTTGTCCAATCTCCTGACCCATCACCGTAAGGGTTTAGCATTCGGGTCGATCAGTGAAGGGAAAGTCACAGCCGCGATTGCCCGAATGCTAAACCCCTACCCATCACCCATCACCCATTACCCATACCTAATGCGTCACCATTTCCTTTTCCTGCTGCTCCCGGCGACGCTCCTGGATGAACGATTCCACCAGTTCTACATCATCGGGACTCCCAATAATCAGCGGCGTACGGGCGTGCAGCTTGTCGGGCACCACATCCAGAATCGGCTGCGTCCCCGTGCTCGCCTTCCCGCCCGCCTGCTCCACCAGCATCGCCAGGGGTGCCGTTTCATACAGCAGGCGTAGTTTGCCCTCCGGCTTCTTGACGGTGCCGGGATAGAGGAATACCCCTCCCTGCAATAGAATTCGGTGGAAGTCCCCTACCAACGCTCCGCTGTAGCGAGCGCTGTAGCCCTCATGGCGATGCACATAGCGGGTGAAATCGCGGATGGACTCCTCCCACTGCCAGAAGTTACCCTCGTTGACGCTGTAGACCCCGCCATGTTTGGGAATCTGGATGTTCTCCTGGGACAGGATAAACTCACCCAGGCTGGGGTCCAGCGTAAACATATGCACCCCCTGCCCAATCGTGTAGACCAGGATGGTGCTGGGGCCGTAGAGCACATACCCCGCCGCAATTTGTTTGCGTCCACTCTGGAGCAGATCGCTGGCGTTACCGTCCAGGTCTTCGCCCTCCTGCTGGCGGATGGCAAAGATGGAGCCGATATTCAGGTTGATGTCGATGTTGCCAGAGCCGTCTACCGGGTCATAAAGCAGCGTATAGCGCCCAATGGGACAGTTTTCGGGGATATAGTAGGGTTTCTCCATTTCCTCAGAGGCCAGACGGCAGACCAGGCCACTCTGTTCAAAGGCAGAGATGAAAACCTGGTTGGCAAAGACATCCATTTTCTTCACCTCTTCACCCTGGACATTCTTGTCCCCAGTGAAGCCCAGCACGTCTTCCATTAACCCTGCCCGCGTCAAGCGACGAGCAATCAGCTTAGCTGCCAGCCCGATCCGGTTCATCAGAGCGCTCAGATCCTGAGCATCTGAAGAGAAACTCTGGAGCTGTTGCAGTACATGACGGGAGAGCGTCATGCAATCCCGATCGATCGCGTGTTTGTGGTCCAAATCTAGCAATCCGTCCATTGGCATAAATTGCTCCTCGAATTACAAAACCTGGCCCGGAAGACGGCAGAATCCCCGCCCAGCCACTATTGCCGCTGTACTGCAACATCAACTCCTCTAATTTGGCAGTTCCACAGCGACGCTATGCTTCTATCTTAGGAAGCCATTTGGAGAACGGTGGGGAACTTTAGGTGAAGTATAGAAACGGCTCAATACCTGCCGATCCGCTCAGGAGATTTTCAGGAAAAACCATCCTCTGGTTCAGCTTCAGGTAAACTCATTCCGGCAGTCTCCTGAAGAGGAGGTGCAGCACTGTAGGGGTGCTCCTGCTCATCAATCGCTTGCCAAATTAGGGCCTATCCGAAACCAAATTCTGGGAGGTGCGGTATGCCACCCCTCCTCGCCTGACTCATCCGGCTTCGAGCGGAAGCTGCAAAATGGATGAATTACGGTTTTTTGATGGCAAAGTTGACGAAAATTTGCGTAAAAATCCAAAAATTTTTCCAAGTACACTTGCACCCTTGAAAAATCCTGAACTAAAATGCCAGCAATGATTTGAGGAAATCTCATGAATAAAGGGGAACTGGTTGACGCGATCGCGTCGAAAGCAAACGTTACCAAAAAAGAAGCAGACGCTATTCTGACCGCCATGATCGACACCGTTCTGGAAACTGTCGCAAAGGGTGAAAAGGTTACCCTGGTTGGCTTTGGGACATTTGAAGTGCGCGAACGTCAGGCCCGCGAAGGCCGCAACCCCGCCACCGGAAAGCCCATCCAAATCCCGGCTACCAAGGTTCCTGCCTTCTCCGCAGGGAAGCTGTTTAAAGACAAAGTTGCACCTTGATTTCTTAATTTTTGTAAATCTCAGACTGAAAGCCCTGTGGGGAAGCCGAATCGACGGTGTAGGTCAACTGTTTGGGCTTTTGGGCGCGGTGAGATCCCCCTAAATTCCCCTTGTTAAGGGGGATTTAGGGGGTCTGCCTTAAGGAATAGTGCTTTTGCTCTAAGTAAGTGGGCATGGAAAAAGTTGAAACCCCAAAAGCTGTTCCGCCCGCTGTGCGGGCGGAACAGCTTTTGGGGTTTCATGCTTAATCGCGCCTACCTACTTAGTACCTGATTGACTGACAGATTTTACCGTAGGTTGGGTTGAACAGCGTGAAACCCAACACCAGCAGCGGTTATGTTGGGTTACGCTGTCGCTAACCCAACCTACGCAGGAATCGGGGTTTCAGGAGTTTTGTCAGTCAATCAGACTTAGTACAGCAAAACAAAAGTTTTACAAGGGGTGAAGGGGTGATTCCCCCTTGAGGGAGCAGGGGGTGTGACCCTTCTTGGGGGCGAGAGCAACCAAACCCCCATGTTGCAGAACTTTGTGTTGGCAACACTAGTACAACACCACATCACTAACCATCGGCAAACTGAAGCCGCCAGGTACTAGGGACAACTCGAAAGGGTAACGACAGTTCAGGAACCCCCTACCCTTTAGGGATGGGGAGGATGTCAGATCAAGAAAAGCTTTCAATCCACCATAGAAAGTGGGGCGGCGCAGAGCACCGCCCCACTTCAAATTAGATCCGGGAGTCTGGTTTGACTGTGGGAGCAGCCTCCGTCAGGTCGGTGAGAGAAGCCAGGTTTTGTTTGATCGTTTCTGGAGAGAGCCAACCGTGCGATCGCACAGGCTTTGTTGGACGACCCACTCCATAGGTCAGTGCATAGCTGCGAGACAGTAGCCAGAACCACAAGGCGGGGTTTCGCTGCTCTAGCCAGGGCTGCACCTTGCGGGTGAATCCCGGCAACCATTGCAGCAACCAACCCACCAGGGACATCAGCGTAAAGTTCAGGTAGCTGCCCACCCAGCGAATCAGATCCTTCACCCCTGCCAGTTCCCAGATCCACAGCAGCAGGGCCGGATTTTGCCCTGCGGCCTTCAGCGCCATCCGGTTGAATGGCACCCAGCCTGCGCGGTCTTTGATAAACTGTTCAGCCACTGCCAGGTCTTCGCTGCCCAGAATGCCGAAGAAGGTGTTCAGCATGGAATTGACTCGCTGGGGAGGAAGGAAGCGTCCCGTGGGAACCATCATGCCCTTGGAAAACAGCCAGGTAACGGCGATATTACTCTGATAGGCGCGGATCTGGTTCAGGCAGTTGGCCTGTAGCAAGTCATGACGCAGGGCAGTGTCCAACAAATCCGTGAGGCGGGGGAGGTTCCGCACCAGGGAGCCAAATCCTGTGAAGACCAGCGGGGACTGGAGGGAGGCGGCATCTCCAATAGCGATCAGCCGATCGAAGGCAATGCGGCGATCGCCCCCACCTACACTAAAATGACCAGGAATATAGCCAAACGTCGCCTTCCGCCACACTAGTTGGTCCATGTCGCAGCGGCGGTACTCCGGCAGGATGGTGAAGAAATCCTCGTACATCTCCAGCAGGGAACCCGGATTCTCCGCATTCACCTGGTGATAGTGGAATAAGTAGAAAGTCAATTCCTCATTACTGCCGGGAAACAGTTCCCAGATGAGCTGCCGCCCACGGGAAATATCGCCGTGGCTGTTCAGCACATCGCCGTAATGAGAGTCCCACACCTCCGGGGCAAAGCCACGCTCGATCACCGCCCCCACGGTAGGACACACGCTATCAAAGGCCCGTCCCCCGTTCAGTTGCCAGGCGATCGGGGAGGCTGTCCCCATTGCATCCACCAGCAGGCGACCACCCGCGACTCGTTCGGCCCCGGTGGCGAGGTGTCGAGTTTGCACCGTTACCCACTGACGGCCTACATCCACCCGCACAAATTCCGTCTCATCCCAGATCTCGCCGCCCGCCGCCCGCAGTTTCTCACCGCATAATTGCAGCAGTTTCTCCGCGTCAATGCACACATTCAGAACCGTCGGCGTGTGCAGAATCGATGCCTTGAGGTGGGGTGGATTATTGGCATCAAAGAACTTGTGGTAGCCGTCCACGTATTCCCGTGCGATCAGGCTTTCAAATTCTGCTGGCGTGAACAGCCCCAACTGGATCAGGCTCTGAAACTCATCGCGGGAAATATTCCACTCCCGGTTCATCCGACCAAACGGCAGCCGTTCAATCAGCAGCACTCGATAGCCCAACTGAGCCATCACCGCCGCATGGATCACGCCCAGTGCGCCACCAATATAGATCAGGTCGTAGGAGATTTTACCCGCTGGCGTGGCAGCAGTTTCTTCAAAAATCACCTGGCGCGGCTGCTGGGGTCGTCTCACCCCCTCGCGCCAGCGCTGTTCCCACCAGTAGACGCGGGTCAAATCCGCTTCCCCATTGGGAATTCGCTGGAAATACTTGACCGTCAACGGGTAATGGGGAGCCAGCGCTTCGAAGATGGATTGCCGGGTAAGGTCGATCGCCGGAGGTTCCGGGTAGCAATGGGGGAACTGAGACCGCAGTTGCTGAGTCAATTGCCGTAAGTTTTCCTCCTCCTGAGGCGCTCTGGTTTCTCCCCAGCGAAATACCTTCAAATAGGTAGTGCGCTGGAGTGGCCAGACAAACACCGACAGCTCTACCGCGCTCGCAGACTGGAACCGCAGTTGTATCCCATCGGAAGTCATGTGCTTCTCGCCAACCACGGGCTGAAACTGCTGCTGTAGCCAGGTGCAGACAGCGGCGGTATCGGGAGTCGGAACCTCAAGGTAAAGGATTTCTCTCATCACTTCATCAAACTCCAGTGAATCCTCAAAATAACGCGAATCGTTCCCCAGCGGGAGCCGATTGTAAAGAAAAACTGTGGAAAACAAGTTTTTTCAAAATCACCCGAAACGGTAGGGTTGCACAATACAAAAGTGCGCTACACTACGCTTTACATTGAACCTAAAAAGAAATATTACGGTCTTCTCATATACTTTTACTCCTATGAATTATCCCATTCCCAGCAGTCCCCAGGAGATTGTCGCTCTCCGTCACCAGCCCATTGATGACGAACTGGTGGCCGCGGCGATCGCCGGAGTTATCCATCTTGCCCGCTCCAAAGGCCAGTCTGTTGAAGAATTGGCCGCCGAAGTAATGGCCGATGATAGCCTGCTGGCCTACGACGTGCGCCAGCAACTCAGCCGTGTCGTCTATGACGCCTGGAAAGTTGTGCCATAAGGGATCTGCTGTTTAATAAAATTCCAGTTTTTGTTTGGTGCGGCTTCGCCGCACCAAACAAAAACTGGAATTTTACTGGGATTTGATTTTATGGCAAGCCCCTCAGTAGAAGTTGCCTGCGCTGTGCGCAGGCAACTTCTACTGAGGGGCAAATTCTGGAGGGCGCGCCCTCCAGAATTTGGTTTTTCGGATAGGCTCTTAAATTACTGGAGTTTTGACTATTTTTCCTACAATGCCGCGAAACGCCCTCGTAGGGAGTGTTTCGTGGCAAATTCATTTAATTGTCGCACCGATTTTCCTGAGAACCAGATTCCAGATATGCCAGTGCTTTTCTTCTCCCAGGGCTGTCTTGCCGGGGTGGTCCTCTTCGTCTAAAAACTCGACCACGTAAGGCAGCAGCAGTTGATCCAACTGCTCACGGGTGTGGTGGTTCATTTCGGGATTCGAGGCCCAGGAGTCTCGCGCTCCAAACAGTTGCCCTGAGAATCGACCACCCGGTCTCAACGCCTGGGTAATAGTCTGCCACAGATGGGGAAACGCCTCTGGACGGCAGAAAGGGAGGCAGAAACTGGCATTGATCAGATCGACTGAATTGGGGAGCGTCAGGTCTTCAAAGCGGGCCAGTTGGGTCTGGAGATGATCGGGGTCGATGTCGGGGCGATTCAGGAGGGTGGCGATCGCATCCAATTCACCATCGATCGCCAGAACGCGCCAGTCGCGACGCAGCAGTTCTATGGTGTCGCGTCCGTCTCCACAGCCAAGGTCTACAGCGAATCCAGGCTCTAATCCTTCTGTTTCAAATTGCTGGAGTGCGGTGAGGAGCGTCTCTCGTGGAGGACGGCCTGCGACGGCGCGGTAGTAGTCATTCCAGTTGCACTGGCGGGGATGGGGCATTTTTGTGGTGGCTTTGAGCAAAGGGTTTCCCCCCCTCAATCCCCCCTTAGGATCGTGAACAAATTAACCTGTAATTGTTTTTAGAGAGGCGGGGGGGGGGCGCCCCCCCAAAAAAAAAAAAAAGGTTTTTTTTTTTTAGGGAATAGGAGTAATTGGGGTAGCAACAAACAAAA
>CAZVXA010000049.1:21271-34688 GCA_964630955.1 uncultured bacterium
GGCAATTTTGGTGGTGGCTTTGACCAAAGGGTTCCCCCCCCTAAACCCCCCCTTAGTATCTTCAACAAATCACCCTTTATTGTTTTTTAGAGAGGCGCGTCTTCGTCGCGCCTCTCTAAAAAACAATTCGGTTTTATTTAATTCGCGATCCTTAGTAAGGGGAGAAGCAAGCTCCTTCCCCTTGGCAAGGAGAGGGGTGGGGTGGGGTCGAATCAAACGAAAACAAACTCATGCTGTTGAACGAGAGCAAGGTTGAAGGTGAGCCGCCGAACGGGGACAGGTTTCCAGGTCAGGATTATCCGATCGCCCATTACTCTCGACCCCCGAAGCATCGATCGCCCTCAAACCAATCCACTCCTCCACTAAATCCAGGTTAAACCCCACCTCCCGCCGATCGCCCACCTGCATCAGGGGCCGACGAATCAGCAGCGGGTTCCGCACCATCAGCGCCAGCGCAGTTTCTTCGTTTAACTGGGCAGGAATCACCTCACCGGATTTGATGGCCGGGGCGGAGGGGTTGAACCAGTCGGGTAAGGGGCGATCGCCAAAGAACAACCGCAGTTCCTCCACTGTCCAGGTTTCTATCAGCAGGTTATGCAGTTCCAGGGTGTGTCCAGCGGCAGTGAGCATGGCTCTCTGACGGGTGTTGTTGATGCAGCCCGGTTTTTCATAGAAGTGAACGGTGACCATAGGGTTAGAAGCTCTTTGCAGTGTAGCGGTCAGTATCGAAGATGAAGCGCGATCGGGGCTGGGTATCGCCGTACAGGTTGAACGTCAGACTGGGTTCATCGCCCACGGCCTGGACCTGGTGGATCGCCTCTGGAGTAAAGCTGATGATTTCACCGGGATTGAGGATTTTCTCTCCCACCTGCTCGATCTTGCCAGGGAACTCCGCATCGGGAACACGCCGCCAGAAAGTATGCCTGTCCTGTCCCTTCAGCAGGGCCACAACGCCCCAGGTGCCGTGATTGTGAATGGGAGAGAGGATACCGGGAGCCGTGTTGACGGTTTCGACGGTGAGGGGATAGCCAATTTCGTCGTAGAGGGTGAAGATGGCAACTCCTGTTTGGGGATCGGGTTCCAGAAATTGCGTTTGAACAAAGTAAGAGTTGGTCACGAGCTGCCGCACCCGCATCCGAATCTGCGGCAAAAAGTCCCACTCCTCGGTTTCAGAGTGAGCTTTGTTCAATAAATCCTCAATTTCAGTTAGAAATCGATGCAGGTAATACTTGTCTCGGATTAAATCCCAATCCCGCAATGAAGGACGAGGCTGACACTGTCCCTCATCGGTCACCAGCCAATCTCGACTCTTGATTGCAGACGGTCTAATCATCATCCTCATCCCCCGGAAACGAATCTCTGGTTCTTCTTTACGATCGCGCAAAATCCCCTTCAATGTCTCCCAGTCTTCCGGCAAATTTCCCGATGCCCGCACCTGACTGATCACCGCTTCGGCCACCCGCAACGCCGCCCGATTGTTGTTCTTGTAAAAAAAGAATCGATACGCAGCCGTTAAGACGGTCAGGTCGTGGTTAGACTGGGCGATCGCGGCTTCCATCAGGCGATCGGCCTCCGCGCTATCACCCCAGGCATCTGCCGCCTGCTTCAATAGTTGCTTAATCTCATCGGTTACCGGAAACCAGGTTAGTTCCATCATCGGGTTTGTCAGGGTGATGTGTTCACCCATATCTTGTCGTTTCACCTCGTTTCCAGGCTCCGCATGGAAATGCCTCTCGGAGGCTCTGCTTCCTCCAGATAGAGGCAGGGCCTCAGGTGAGCATTCCTGGCTAGAAGCCAGGAACGAGATAAACGATAAACGAGGAAGCAAAGATATCTCAAATGATTACTTCGGCAATATTAAAGAATGTAAACGATGATCGCGTATTAACGGTTTCACTCACTTCACAATCACTCCGCCCGCAAATGAATTGCGGGTGATAGTTGGCAGGAGGGACAGATTGAGCACTCACGCATTCTATTCAATTGCCGGAGTAATATGTTCTACTCTTAAACGGTTGCCAGTTCAGCGTGACTGTAACAGTTCTTTGGACAGATTCGTGAACAAGCCTGACAGCCAATACACAGGGCAGCATTGGCGATCGTCATGACTTTTTTCTCAATTTCATCTTCTTCTTCGTCTTCGACGAATTCTCCTTCTTCGTTCATTGCTTTCAGTTGCAGGACGTTTCGCCCGCACACCTTAAAGCAGCGACCGCAGCCAATACAGCGGTGCTGGTCAATTGCTTGAACGAACTTGGGAATCCAGGTGGTTCCACCCTGGGTTAAGCCGATCAGTGTTGCCATGATTGAGTCATCTCCTATACCAACTAAGGCAGAATTAATCTGTTAGAATCCCCTGCAAATCAACTGCGCGAGGTTGTGAACAATATGAAAGTCAGTGCCCGCAATGCCCTCAAAGGCACCGTCAAAAAGATAGTTACCGGAGCAGTGAACGACGAAGTGACGCTCGAAATTGCTCCCGGAGTAGAAATGGTGGCCATTATCACCAAATCTTCGGTGGAGTCTTTGGGCCTGAAGGAAGGTAGCGAAGCCTACGCTGTAATCAAGTCTTCCGATGTGATGGTTGCAGTCGATTAAGCTACTCTGCGAGGCGAACGTAGACAGAGCGGGCGATCGCCTTGTCCAGCGTCAGCCTCGACTCCCCAGATTTCAGCACATAGGTGGGAGACTTTTCCTCCAAAGTGATAGACAGTCCCGGCACCACGCCGAGATCAATTAATTGCTTGACCAGCGAACTATCGACTCCGCTGAATTTCGTAATCACGCCCCGTTCCCCCGGACGCATCAGTGCCAGTGAAGACCCGGCCAGCTTAAATTCAGTAAACACAGTTGTTCTCCTGTTGCTGCTTGTCTTCGAATCCAATATCCGGTGACGGGCTGTTCCCCTTCAGTAAGCGAATCAACCGCCCTACACCAGATACGCCTCCTGATGCGTGCGAATCGTCACATCAGAGCGGGGATAGGACACACAGAGCAGAGCAAATCCTTTCGCTATCTGCTCGTCGTCCAGGAATGATTGATCAGCCTGGTCAATTTCACCTTCGACGACTTTGCCTACACAGGTCGAACAGGCTCCCGAACGGCAGGAAAAGGGCAAATCAATTCCCGTTTCTTCCGCGGCATCCATGATGTAGGTGTCTTCGTCAACGGGGATGGTGACATCCAGGTTGTATTTTTTGCTGATAAGACGAACGTTGTAGGTTGTCATTGGTTAAATCTCCAAATTGTGAGTTTGAGTGTTGCTAGGGAGTGCAGGGAACGCCTGCAGGAGCACAATCACCTGCTTTGAAGGATGTACCACAGCCGCAGGTTTCCGTCGCATTCGGGTTTGAAAATTTGAAACCGCTTTCCATCAAACCATCGACAAAATCAATCACGATACCGTTGAGCAACGGCACAGCGTCGGCAGGGACATACACCTTGAGCCGACTGGTTTCTTCCAGCAGATCACCCTCCTGGGGGCCACTGGCAACATCCAGCGTGTACTGATAACCGCTGCATCCACCGTCGGTCACGCCCACACGGATACCCCGTTCTGAGTTCTTATCGGCTCCTCCTTGCAGGAAAGCACGTAACCGGAATTCTGCTTTTTCTGTGAGCGTAATTGTCATAGGTCTACCTATTTTTGTACGTAAGGGTTTTGGCCATTTGTATTCGAAAGGCATCAAGACTACATTTGCTGCCTTAGTTTCCTGAGCATTGGCAATATCGTCATCAGAACAATCAATAATGCAATCCAGTGAGAAGTCAACAGCGCTATGAACAAAAAGGTGACACTGGTGAGCAGTACTGCGAGTTGGAGAACGTCATCATCAAACCATTGGAGGAGATGAAAGGTGGCGATCGCCAACCCCAACAAAATCAGAGACAACACCATAAAGCACCCCCTGAATTCAACGGACTGTAAGGGAAATAGGAGTGAATTGATCCACGAAAGACTGCACCTCCCACTGGCGAATCTGTTGGGCGCGATCGCTGCATACGGGACAGTCGGGATCTTTATAGGTGTGGAGTTTGTTGAACTCCAGTCGGGACAGATCCATTGTCAGGAGTTGCGATCGCAGCGGCGGCTCAAAGCCTGTAATCACCTTGATCGCCTCCAGCGCCGTCAGACAGGCCAGCGTTCCAGGAACTGCCCCCAGCACCCCAAAGGCGCGGCGATCCCAGTCGGGTTTCTCCGGGAACAGACAGGTCAGACACCCCGTTTCCCCTGGAAAAACCGTGGTTAGATAGGCTTCCATCCCGTTCATAGCCGCTTCTACCATCGGTCTGCCCCAGCGAACGCAGGCCGCATTCAGCAAATCTCGCTCCTCGAAGTTATGCGGGCAGTCCAACGCAATATCCGATGCCTGTACCAGCGCGTCCACATTATCGGCAGCCACATAGTCATAGACGGCCTCCACCTGAACATCGGGATTCATCTTCTCCAACGTCTCTTTCGCCTGCAAAACTCGTGGTTTTCCCACCGTTTCATGCGTCATCAGAATCTGGCGATTCATGTCATCCAGACGCAGGGTGCCGCCTCGCACCAGAATTAATCGCCCGATGCCCGCCGCCGCCAGGTAGAGCGCCGCCGTTCCACCCAGTCCCCCAACGCCTGTCACCAGTGCTGTGGTGGACTTGAGCTTGCGCTGTGCCGCTTCTCCAAATTGGGGAAGCTGGATCTGGCGGCTGTAGCGCTCCAGTTCTATCGGAGTGAGATCAAACATAAAGTCCTCCTATGTTTCTTGACACCATCTGAAGGAGATGAAGCCCCCTGTCGCAGGGCCACTCAACTGACGCTAAACGCTGCCAATCTCGCTCAACATCACCACGTTCTTGGGTTTCTCGTTAAACACCTTGAACAGCTTCTGCTCTACCCCGGATGAGTGAGAGAACAGGTTGTAAGCATTCACCAGCGCTTTTTCATACTGCTCCAGGCGATCGCTCTCCCCCAATTCAGGAAAACTGGAATCAATCTCCCGAATCGCATTGGAGAACTGCTTTAGAATATGCAGCCGGTTGACGTTAACGGTCTTCGAATCGTAGGAAAAACCAAAAAACTCGAAGTACTGCTCAGCATCGGTCAGTTGATTGAATTCAGTCAATGTTCCTGTCATAGTTCACTCCTTGGTTGGGGAATGGGGAATGGGTGATAGGGAATAGGGAATCAGTAGAAGCAAGCTAACCTTTCTCCAAAACCTTGAGCTGTTGTTTCATTTCGTCAATTTGACGAAAGATCTCGTAGGTTTCAGATGCGACTGCCATTAACTTCTGGTAGTCAGTGGGGAGTCCTTCCGCCAGGTCGTGCAGATCCATTTTCATCTGGCCTGCCTTGCTGTTGAGCTTACGGATCTGGTTGCGGAGTTCATCTGCGTTGGTGGGGATAGAAGTTTGAACCATATTAAATCTTTGCCACCTCCGGAAATCTCTGCACATAGTTCACACCGCTCTCTACGAGCTTGTCGCCCTCAGCAGCAACTTTCTCCAGCGAGTCAAACCCGAACCGCTGGGCATCGCGCAGTGTACGGGCCACCACCAGCAGACGACCGGAGAACACCAGCACCCAGCCAAATCCCTCATGGTTCAGGTCGATCACCACCTGGCAGAGCTGTCCGGTTTCCTCTTCGATGCGATGGGCGATCGCACGATAGAACGCCATGATCCGCCCTTTGGTAATGGGATCAACATCACCGTCTACGGAAATCGCCCGTTTCTGTGCTTTGCTGACCACGTAGGGTTTCAGCAGCAGCTCATCTGACCAGGTACGGAAAGTGCCGTAGGGGTCGTTGGCGCGGATTTGCTGAATGATCGCTTTCAAAAAGGGAGAGGCGGCGATTACTTCAGCAGGAGATAGTTCACTGACAGGGGGAGTGGTCATACAGTTACTTCCTCAGTTTCTTCAAGTTCATCGAGTGCAGGACTCCGCTGCAAAAGCGCTTTGCGGAGCCAGGGGGGTGGATTCCCCTTCAGCGTCTTCACCAGGTTATTGAGAACATCCTCAATTTCATCCTCTTCCGATCGCGCCTTAATCGGCGTAATCTTCTGCTTAATCAATCGGGCTGCTGCACTACCACCAATCGCAGAAACATAAACAATCGTGCAGTCATGCAGTGCTTCGATTTTTGGTAGAAGCTTATCTTCGTTGCCATCTTCTTTCAGATCGCCATCAAACGAAAGCGTCTCCAAAAAATCAAATCCATCGGGCGAAACATCGTATACGTCGATCTTCTTGGCCCATCCAAAGTGGGCATTGATGTGGGTGCGATCACTGGTTGTGAAGGCAATTTTCATGGATGGTTTCTCCTTAAAAATTGGTGGGACGGGCGGGATGGGCATGGTTTTCCTCCTGTTCCAGAAAGAGATTGCCAATGTCGAACAGAAGGTTCATCGTGCCTCTGTAGCCAACCTTGGTAAATTGGCCGATGCCGAGACGATCAAAAATCGGCAAACCCTGACGGTAGAGGGGAATGTGGAGACGGTTGGCGATCGCCTTTCCATTCGAGTTGGTAATCAACAGATCGGCTCCCACCGCGAGGCGCTCAAAGTCCTCCAGATCGCCAATTGTGACCTGATCGACAGGAAGTTCCGCTAGCAGGGGAGACCTGGTGGTGGTGATGGCACAGTGGATGGTTGCCCCCATTGAGGTGAGGAACTTTGTGGTAGACCAGAGGAGATCGGGTTCCAGCGCCAGCGCCACCTTCTTGCGCCCAAAAAAGAAATGGGTGTCCAGCATGGCGTCCTGAAGCTGGCGGCGCTGGCGGCGGAACTTTTCGGGGACGGTTTTGTGGCTGAGGATAGAAAGACCCATCAGGAACTCATCTACCGACTCCAGGCCCGATAGTTCTCGAAATACGTCGTACTCCGTGCCAAAGCGCTGCTTCAGGATCTCGGCGGCTCCACGCATGGTTTCCCCGATCGCCAGGGTGTAAATCGAGCTACCGATTTCGCGCAGTTCCGCCAGCGTCGTACCGCCACTGGTGACGGCACTGGGTTCATCCGCCAGGTGTCCATCCAGAGAACCGGAGAGGTCGGGCACCATCACCGGAACCAGGTCAAAGGCCGCTACCATGTCCTTGATTTCCTGCACATCTCCGGGAGTCAGGGCAGAACTGACGAGGACAGTCACCTGTTCGGGACGCAGAACGCCGGGTTGGGGGAGTTCGCGCATCATGCTCTCAACGGCAAGGGCATACCCATCCTGGAGTGCTCCCCGGAAATCGGGCGTTGATGCAAAGACAATCGGTAAATCGTACAGCTCAGGGTGACGTTTGCGGATGCCCTTGAGGATGCCCTCCATGTCATCCCCACGAGTTTCCGTTAATCCCGTTGTACACAGCCCAATGATTTCCGGTTTGGATTTCTCGACCAGCGTCAGAATCGCCTGCTCAACGTTATCCTCACCGCCAAGGATGGTGGTCACCTCCGTCATAGCGGTTGTTGAAAGCGGGATTGCCTCCCGGAAATGGCGCACCAGCATCACCTTGGCGAAGGCCGTACAGCCCTGGGAGCCGTGAAACAGCGGCATGGTGCCCTTCAGCCCCAAAAAGGCCAGGGCTGCGCCGAGGGGCTGGCTCTGCTTCAGGGGGTTGACCACAACGGATTTTTTCGGGTTCAGAACAGTTGCCATTACAGCGCCACCTCCAACTCATCCCAGGGGGCAGGCTTTCTCACCTGCGCCCACACCGGGCTGTACAGTGCTTCCTCCAGCTCCCGCGCCATCTCTACCATGCCGGAATAGCCTGCGTAGGGATGGTGCCGCTCCTGGTTGATATCGAGAAAGGGAATGCGGGCTTTCAGCGCGGTGTACTGGTTGCGTCCACCCGCGATCAGCATATCGGCTTTGGTCTGGGCGATCACTTTCAGTAACTCCTGGGCGTTGCCCTTCTCCAGCATCACGCCGTCCTTGCCCAGCAATTCCTTAATTTTGGCTTTGTCATCCTCAGTGCTTTTCTTGGTGCTGGTGGCCATCACTTCCATTCCCAGATCCTTTGCAGCAGAGATGATCGACCAGCTTTTCACACCGCCTGTATTGAGAACAACTCGTTTGCCTTTGAGTCTTGCGCGGTAGGGAGCCAGCGTTTCGTGCAGCTTCTCTGCTTCCTCTGCAATCAGACTTTCAACTCGCTGCTTCAGATCGTCATCTCCGATCGTCTCGGCGATCGCTCTCAAGCAGTGATTGACATCAGCAACACCGTAAAAAGACTCTTCAATAAATGGAATCCCGTAACGTTCTTCCATCTTTCTTGCAACGTTAATTAAAGCTTTAGAACAAATCATCACATTCAGCTTGGCCCGGTGCGCATGGCAGACTTCCTGATACCGTGCATCGCCCGTGATCTTGGCCAGCACCCGAATGCCTAACTTTTCGAACAGGGGTAGTACGTCCCAGAGTTCTCCTGCAATGTTATACTCCCCAATTAAATTAATATCGTAGGGCGTTGTATATTCTGGTTCTGCACTCCCGATTACATATTCCAAAAGACTTTCGCCACTGACTCGATTTCCCAGATTCTTACTGCCAATAAATCCTGGCGAATTCACTGGTACAACGGGGATTCCCAGTTTCTCCTGCGATTTCTGACAGATTGCATCCATGTCATCTCCAATCAACGCAGTAACACAGGTGGAATAAACAAAGATTGCAGCAGGTGAATATTTTTGGTGAATCTCCAGAATTGCTTTGTAAAGTCGTTTTTCACCTCCAAAGATCACATCGTTCTCATTCAAATCCGTAGTGAAACCCATCTTGTACAGCGTGGGGCCAGAGGACTGACTGCCTCGACTGCCCCAGGAATTTCCGGCACAGGCGATCGGGCCGTGAACCAGGTGTGCCGCATCGGTGATGGGAACCATTGCGATCATGGCTCCATCAAAAGCACATCCACCCTGGGCGGCTCCCGGTTGGGCCTGTTGAGCACAAGACTTGTTTTTCTTGCCTTCCTTTTTGTGGTTGTGTTCGCAGGCAGACTCGGAGAGGAGTTCGTTGATTTTGCCCTGGGTGAGTTTCATGGGTGGGGTGTGGGGGGTGGGAACGCAGATGGAGGCAGGTGGTGAATGGCGAATTGGGCAATGGGTAGGGGTTTAGCATTCGGGCAGATAAAACCTGGCGAAGTCGCGGGATCTAATCCCCGAATGCTAAACCCACCCTGGAGAGGGATTTCCCAGCATTCAAAATTCAACAAATGTATTGCGTAATGTCTTCGTGGCAGGTGTCAGCGAGGTAACTAAGGGCGCGGAAGCGGAGGGCGACGAATTCGTTGTAGAGGGGGTTGAGTTTGCAGAGGGGAGGGATGTGGAAAAGAGTGCGTCCGAACAGGTTAATATCACGCTCGAAGGGGCAGCAGCAGGGGATGAGGCGAGCGAGGAGATGGGCAAAGCGGCGATCGCTCACCCGAATGTGGTCAACCCAGTGGCGGAGCGGGTGGAGGGGATCGAAGTGGGGGAAGTGGAGGGGGGAGGTGGAGGACATGGTGTTAGGGTGATGGTGGATGGGTGGATGGGTGGATGGGTGGATGGGTGGATGGGTGGATGGGTGGATAGGGTAGGGGCGCAGCATTCGGCACATAACTGATTACGGAGCGGCCAATGTAATGGCCGAATGCTACGCCCTCAATGCAGGGGAGAATAACCAAATGCAACACCCATCCATTAAAAATTCGGAATATCAGGAATGTTCATCTTCTGTCGATGGAGCCGCAAACAGATCGTAACCAAAGGAACAAATCAAACAAAGAACGAGGGCAGCGATCGCTTCAAACATTCCAGTCTCCTTACTGCAACAGCGTATTCAGGGAAGGCAGAGCACGATCGCTCAGCCAGTCAAAAATCGTATTGAGCTGATCTAAAGTTACTAACCCGTATTGCCACAAAATCATCGGTAACGGCGCAATCTCTAACTCCGGGTGCTTCAGAGCCACAGCGATCGCCTCCTCCGACAACGCCAACTCCGAACGCAAATATTCGATTAATTGCACGTAACGGCGATCGCTATTCATCACACACCTCATTCATTGACAGTAAATTCTCTTTATCCCTTTATTTCTCTACCTCACCAACGCTCAAACTCCTCTTCCTGCTCGTATTGACTATTATGCAAGTCCTATGTTTAATCTATTCCTCTGAATACATCTAACGGATATATTCATCTGCGTTCATCTGCGTTCATCCCCTCTAATCCGCGTTCCAACATTTTTCCAACCATCCCACCAGTTCCCACCGTGACGCCGTGTACTGCTGCACCACACTCCACACCATCATCAAGCTCATATCGTCCTGCACATCCACCCACAGAAGTCCATTGACCAACGTTCCGCAAGAAATCTCCAGCTCCAGCAATCGCTGTCGGATAAACCACCGATCGCCAATTGACGTATGAATCACCTGCGCATTGGGAGGAACAGTCGTGGGATTGGAAACGGGCTGCATGGGAAGATACCTCAGTCGTTATCAGGTAAGGGATTAAATTTGGGCGGAATTTTGGGATAAGAGCCGGAGCTGTTCCTCCAGGCGTTCAACGCGATCAAGGAGGGTGCGGATCACCGTGGCTTCAGCGTCGGGCACCTTACCGTGATCGAGAGGACACGCAGGGGGGTTGCGGCAGATGTTTCGACCGGGGATGCCCACCGCTGTACAGCCTGCGGGGACATCGCGTAATACGATGGAACCTGCACCGACTCTGGCGCGATCGCCCACCCGAATATTGCCGAGCACCTTTGCGCCTGCTCCCACCACCACATGGCTTCCCAGCGTCGGATGGCGCTTGCCCATCTCCTTTCCCGTGCCGCCCAGCGTCACACCCTGGTAGATCAGACAGTAGTCACCAACGATCGCTGTTTCACCAATCACAACCCCCATCCCGTGGTCGATCACCACCCCTTTGCCGATGCTCGCGCCGGGGTGAATTTCGATGCCCGTGAACAGCCGCCCGAGGTGGGAGATGAGTCGGGGAAAGAAGGGGAGTCGGCGGGTGTGCAGCCAGTGAGAAAAGCGGTGCAGTACCAGAGCATGAAATCCCGGATAGCAAACCAGCACTTCCAGCCAGTTCCGTGCTGCCGGATCGCGCTCAAAGATAGTGCGAAAGTCGGTTAGCATCAGTTGCAGGATGGAGAGTTGCCTGGTGGAAGGGGCGAGTTCAGCATTTACTGAAGGTTCGCCCCAATGACGCGGCTCGTTCAGTACAGAGATCGGACTCGGGGATAGGTCAAGGGGGGATTGCATCGGGTTTGAGGAAATTCATGTCCTGTATTCCCTGCTTATATCAGGCGCGTCTCAGCAAAAGGCCAGCGCTACCCCCGGTAAGATTTATTGGATTTATTACGTCTGTACTCAGTGCCCAAACGCTCGATCAATTGGGCGATCAAAAAAAGTAATGGGGTAGGGGGGCGGGTATTTCCCGTGAAGGGGACAGGTATTTATGGGATAGGGAATTAGTATTTTGAAGCAGAGGCCCAAACCCTTATGGAGCGAGGGAATGAACAATCCTACAATTGAATAGCCTCAGGATATTTTTGTGTACTCACCTGCACTCAAATTCACGCATTTTTGAGTGACAGAGGCTTCTTTTGTATCGATAGCTACGGTTAACATCGTATGCCGTTTTTTGAAAAATGGCAACTCTGTTTCTGTCTGTATTTGCTGCTACGATTATCGGCTTTACAGCACTTTGCAAGTGCGTGAGTTACAAAGTTTTTGTTGAGAGCTGCGCGGAGCGCGGCTCTCAACAAAAACTTTGGTTCTATCGCGTTTCTCATGTGGATGAAGTACGGAGTACAGGGGCAGTTCCCCTGCTTGGGGGCTTCGCCCCCAAACCCCCTGTACCTCATAACAGTGGGAACCGCTATATCTCAGCGCAAAGCGCTGTATATCGATTGAATGTGAAGCAAACTATTATGCATTAGCATTGTGAGGCAGGCAAGATGCCTGCTGCCCACTACACATCTAATGCGATTTCTGGAAAGAAGCCGACGCGCTCTCCCTGAAAGATCCCCGGCTTCTTACGCGCTCCCCCGAAAATCTCTAGCTTCTCGAAGAAGCCGGGGATCGCTCTGGGTAAGTCCTTATGCAGGAAATCTTCTGATACCCTGAATTGGCTATGTCAGCCCACTACGATAGTATGCAGTCTCATACAAATTTGATATTAAACAAGACTCCGTTTGTCTATGCAAAAGCCTGACCACAGCGACTTCTGGCGATCGCTCAACAATAACTCCCTGCTGCGCTTCCTGCTGCTGTTTGCCTGCGGCTGGGTGGTCGTCCAGCTCATCGGCTACTTCTACAGCGTCATCGCCCTGTTCGCCATTGCGGCGATTCTGGCGGTGCTGATGGACTATCCTGTGCGCTTTCTCACGCGCTACCTACCACGGGGGATTGCGATCGCCCTGGTCGTAGTCGGGACGCTGGTGGCGGCGATCGCATTTGTGACGCTACTGGGGTTTCAAATCGTTACCCAGGGCAACAGTCTATTACAAAGTTTGACCAACGCTTTACAGAACAACAATCTGCCGTTCAGGGAGTACCTGCGACAGATTGATATTGGACAGATTACCGCAGTGCTGCGTTCAAGTCTCAGTACCGGTTTAGGGCTGGTCGGCGGCCTGTTCTCCAACACCTTTAACGGAATTTTCGTACTGGTCATCGCAACTTATATGCTGATCGACGGCAGAAAGCTGTGGGCGACCTGTCTCAGTCTATTGCCCAACAAAAGCCGTCGGGGTATGCCCAGCTTCCGGGAGCGCTTCAACCACAGTGTCCAGAAGAACTTCCTTGGCTTTCTGCGTGCCCAGGTCACACTGATTATCTTCCTGTCCACCGCCAGCTTCCTCGTATACTCCCTTCTGGGCGTACAGTTCTCCTTAATTCTGGCCGTGGTTGTCGGTATTCTGGATGCGATTCCAGGCATCGGTGCGACCCTTGGTGTGCTGATTGTCACAGTGCTGGTGTTTGTCACTCAGGGGCACTGGATGGCATTAAAAGTTGTGATCGCTTCCGTCATTTTGCAGCAAATTCAGGATAATCTAATTCATCCCAAGGTTATGGGCAAAGCATTGGAGATTAATCCCGTGCTCATCTTTTTTGCCCTGTTTGTGGGGGAGCGGATTGCTGGGTTGCTGGGCGTTTTTCTGGCGATCCCGATTACGGGAATGATCGTTAGTTGGTACCGGGGAACTGACCTGGAATCTCAGCTTCTGGCTGAACCGTTGCCATTGAATGAGCCGGAATCGGATTGACAACCTGGGCGCACCCCTCTGGAGCGCTCCCCCGATTTATATAGCAGTTCTCATTAATCTGGACTTTGGACTAAATCGCGCCGATTTTTCTTGAAACGCTGGCAGCGCCAGCGTTTCAAGAAAAATCGGCGCTAAAATTAAATATGCCGCAAAACGCTCTCTACGAGAGCGTTTTGCGGCATTGCAAG
>CAZVXA010000050.1:0-34673 GCA_964630955.1 uncultured bacterium
CTTTTGACTAAATCGCGCCGATTTTTTCTGAAACGCTGTCGTTGACAGCGTTTCAGAAAAAATCGGCGCTAAAATCAAGTTCGCCGCGAAACGCTCTCGGAGAGAGCGTTTCGCGGCGTTATAGGGAAAATTGTCAAAAGTCCAGTTAGTCATGCCTGTAGGTATAAGTCAGACCCAGATGTTTCTGCATTTTGTCGAATAGCAGATGCGCCTCAAATGGTTTGCTGATGTAATCGTCACAGCCTGCTGAGAGGACAAGATCGCGATCGCCCCTGGTCGCCTGTGCTGTCACCCCAATAATAATGGTGTGGTGCTGCGTGTTCTGCTGGGCTTCTGCTGCGCGAATCCTGCGCGTGGCCTCGTCACCGTTCAGGTTTGGCATTTGAATGTCCATCCAGATCAGATGAGGTCGCCAGGTTCTCCAGAGGGCGATCGCCTCCTCGCCGTCCATCGCCTCCAGTATCTCAAACCCCAACCTTTCTAACAGTTTGATCAGCAGTAGACGATTGGTTGGGTTGTCATCGACGATTAACACGCGATAGTGCGGGTGACCGGGAGCAATGCCACTGATCCAGTGTTTCGTAGGTTGAACAGGCGCTTCTGTCGCATTGACAGCCTGTACGGGAATTGTGAACTGAAAAGTGCTCCCCTGTCCCGGCACACTGGTCACCGTAATGGTGCCTCCCATGAACTGCACCAGTTTTTGGCTAATGGTTAATCCCAGCCCCGTTCCTTCAGCAGCCTGTCGCCCGACCGATGTCTGCATAAACGCCTCAAAGATTAGAGGCAACTCCTCCGGTGCGATGCCCAATCCGGTATCCTGTACCTCGAAACGCAGTGGAATTCGTGTTGGAGTGCGCCTGCTGATCTGGAAATGTGCGGTTTCTGCAACACTGACAGCACTGCCCGCTTCTTCCGCCAGGTCAACCCGCAGTGTAACGCTGCCCTCGTGCGTAAATTTCACGCCGTTGCTCATCAGGTTGATCAACACCTGCTGCAATTTCTGGATGTCGGCAATGATGTAGCGGGGTACCTCGGGCGACAGGTTTAACCCCAGACCGATCTGATTCGCTCTGGCCATCGGGCCAAACGTCTGTCGGAGCAGTTCTAGCAGTTCCAGTAGATCTGTTTCCTTCTCCTCCAACTCCAGCTTTTCGGCCTCGATCTTGGCCAGATCCAGAACTTCATTGATCAGGGTCAGCAAGTGTTCGCCGCTCTTTTTGATGATTTGAATGTACTTTTCCTGGCCGGGATTAAGGGTTGCATCGTGCTGCATGAGCAGCAGTTGAGAGAAACCCAGAATGGAGTTGAGGGGTGTGCGCAGTTCGTGACTCATGTTGGCCAGGAAGGCACTCTTGGCTCTATTTGCTGCTTCTGCTACCTCTTTTGCTTTTTCGAGTTCCTGCTCAGTCTGCTTGAGGGAGGTAACGTTTCGCAGACTGACTACAATGCCTGAAATGGCGCGATGCTCGTCCATGTAGGGCGCATAGGTCACACTGAAAAACTGTCGCCCTAAAGTTGGAACCTCAAACCATTCACTGCTTGCGACCGTTTCTCCTGCCAGACAGCGCAGGTAGCAGGGGCGGATTCGGGTTTCAAAAATGTCTGTGCCCACCACATGACTGATGGGTAGTCCAATGATGTCAGTGGCAGATTTGTTATACCACTTTAAGTAAGTCTGGTTCGCAACCTGATAGCAAAACTGGGTATCGACCAGGGCAATGCCATCGGTGGTGCTGGCAATAATCCGTTCATACTGCTTAAGGGCCAGTTCGGCGCGTTTGCGATCGCTCACCTCCAGCAAAATCCCGTACCAGACAATTGAGCCATCGGGGTGTCGCAGGGGGCGAGAACTGGCTTCCAGCCACTTGAGTCGTCCGGAGGGCGTGATGTTGCGAAAAGACAGGGTGAATGGCTCCAGGGTGGTGGCACTGCGGGCGACTGCCGCATCGTAGCTGGGGCGATCGTGGGGATGCATTTGATTCAGAACGGTGTTGATATCGGTTACCACCTGGGACGGTTCCAGTTCCAGGATGTCTCGACTCAGTGCACTCACGTAGTCAAATCCGTGAGACCCATCGGACCGCTGGGTGTAGGTGTAGATCATCCCCGGCACAGCCGTCGCCAGTTGTTGAAATCGTTTTTCACTCTGGCGGGTTGCTTCTAATTTCACCTGGTCCTGGATGAACTGCCGTAACTGAATCGCCATCCGGTTGAAGGATTGCGTTAACCCCTGGACTTCGGTGACGGGGTTGTTGGCTGGTAATTGCTGATCCAGATCGCCATCGGCCAGGCTCAGGCTCGCCCGGTTCAGTTGGTCCACCCCTGCCGTTATCCGGTTGGCGATCGCCATCCCCAGACTAATCGCCACGCCTGCCGTCAGGAAGCAGAGCAGCGCCGTTGTCTTCTGATTGCGCTGGATGTCTGCTAAAAAATCGGCTTCTGGAATCACAGTAACAATCTGCCAGTTCAGACCATAGGCATCCTGATAGGGCGTGACCTGCACAAACTGTTTTTGCCCCGCCGCCTGTAAGCGAATCGTCTGAGTCTGGTTGTGCTGATTGGATTGGTTCAGCAGCGTCAGATGTTGGGCGATCTCGCGGGTTTGAGCATCGGAGCTGTCTACGGCTAACAGACGCTCCAGTTTGCCATTCACCAGTCGCATTCCCGTCTCCTCTGCCTGCACTGAGGTGGCCACCAGTTCCCCCCCCGGTTCGACAACGAAGACCTGACCCGTCGGAGAAAAATGGAGCTGATTGAGAAATACGCTAATCTCAGGCAGAAAATAGTGAGCCGTGAAAAATCCCTGTAGGTTTCCCCGACCATCCTTCACGGGAGCAACAGCCACCGTCTGCAAGACAGGGATCACTCGCGCCAGCGATATGGGTGTCCAGCCCTGTTTTCCCAGGGTCTTTGCGTCTCGATACCAGGGGACTGAGCGAAAGTCATCCCTGAGCCGATAGAGCAGCTTACCCGGCCCCCCCTGAGCATCCGTCAAGAAATAGTTGCGCTGGTTGCCCTGGGAATTCATGAAAACAATCGCATTCGGGGGAAGGGTCTGGCTTGATACTTTTTTCGCCAGCGCTCGTGCCGATTCTGCACTAATTCGATGGTAGGCAATTGCGGTGCCGTTCTCACTCCAAAATGCGCTGGCGGCCAGAGAGGGGTCTGAGGCAATTTGCTGCCATAGCTGCCGCCGCAGTTGTTCCCGGTTGTTCAGCGCGATCGTTCCCTGTTGTACTCCCAGAAGATTGGCAGAGATGGCGCGCTGGGGAGTCGATAAGTAGGCATTAAGGCGATCGCCCACTCGCGCTGTTGTTTGCTGTAGGAGCTGGTTCGCCAGTTTCTCGGTGGCCTGCTCCCCACTCCGGTAGGACAGGTAACCCACCAGCACGACGGCCCCAACGGTTTGCACCACAAAGGGAACCACCAGCACCCAGCGCAAAGAAATGCTTGCATCTGGAGAAAACCTACGGGAGAAGATACGGAGAATCATACTTTTGACGGATGCCATCTGAATCAAACCATACTCCGCTTTGGCTTTGATCAGTAATCCCGCGTAAGTGTCCCAGTCGATTTGTTTCAGAAACCCTGGAGGGTTGTCTTAGAAGCAATGCGAGTCTTCTTGCGATCGCCCTCCGACAGTTCCTCCCCTGCCTGCAATCGAGTAGCCGAATCCTGCAGGACGGTGGCCGCATTCTGGTCGCCCATTTGCAGCGCGGTTTTGGCGGCGGATTGCAGCATGGTGGCTGCTCCAGTGCGATCGCCCTGCTGCAACTTCTGTTCGGCGATCTGCGTTTGACGGTATTTGGCCAGCGCCAGGACGTGCTGCTGCACCTGGGGATTGCTGTCGATCAGGTAGGAGGTCTGCACGTTGGCTTCCACTGCCAGTGGGTCAGACAGCAGCCCCGACTGGTTCAGGGAAGGATCGTCGTAGCGCACCTGGAGCTGAGCCAGGGAATGCTTGCCTTCGGGGAGCTGTCCAGCGTAGAGGTTGACCAGCACCACACGGGGAACATCGACCATGAGGTCGCCCAGCCGCACGATCATTTGATTGCCCTGTTGAGCAATCGGTAGTTCAATCGTGTCGGGTACCACCTGGGCGACGGGCTTCAGCTCCGCCAGCCTCGCATAGGGGGGCAGGCTAACCATTAGATGGGCATTCGTCAGCCCCACGGATTGGATTCTGGAGAAGATGCGGCCAAACTCGCTGAGGGCGTCCTCTGGTTGCTGAATGTAGGACAGGGTGCCGCCACCTGCGTCAGCAATTCGCTCCAGAATGTCCTGGTTCCAGTTGTCGCCAAAACCCAGCGTGTTTAGCGTCATGCTGTACTCCGCCGCCAGGTGCGCCAATTTAAGGCAGCGCTCGTTACTGCCGTGTTCGTTCTCTCCGTCGGTGAGGAGGAACGCCTGCGAAATGGCTTCCTTCTTGCCCTTGGCCATTTCTTCAATCGCCAGTCGCATCCCTTCGTCGATCGCCGTCCCGCCGCTGGCCTTGAGTCGATTCACCTCGACCCGAATGCCCGCTGGATTTTCAATCATCTGATTCGGCACCAGAACTTTGGCTTTGTGGTCAAAGACGACGATGGAGAGGCGATCGCCCTGAGACAAATTATCGACTATCTTCAGCGCCGCCTGTTTCACTGTTTCCAGCGGGCGGCCCTCCATCGAGCCACTGTGATCCAGAATCAGGCAGAGGTTGAGGGGAGCCGTGCGACCGGGGGTGGGGGCGATCGCCGAAATCGAGACCGCTAACTGTCGCTGACTGCTGCTCTGAGCTGCATCCAGGTTGGCATCACTCAGCGCCGCTTGCAAACCGACCTTCATAACCCAAGCTCCTACGCATTCTGCACAGACTGGTATCTTCAGTATGGAGCAAATCGATTCCGGAAGTTACAGCGCTTTGCAAACGCGTGAGTTACAACGTTTTTGTTGAGCGCGGCGCTCCGCACGGGTATCTGTTTAGCGTTTTCGGATTCCAGCCTGGCCGACGCCCAGGCTGGGGCCGAAACCTATTTTTAGCGTCTCTTACGTGCTCCTGCGCCGTAGGGGCACCCAAGAGACGCTAATCGCATACCCATGCAGCTCTCAACAAAAACGTTGGTTCTAAGTAAATGGGCGTGGAAAAAGTCGAAATCCAAAAAGCTGTTCCGCCCGCTGCGCGGGCGGAACAGCTTTTTAGATTTCAAGCTTAATCACGCCTACTTACTTATCTCAGCGCAAAGCGCTGTAATAGCTTTTCCAGGTACTGGACTTTTGACTCAATTGCGCCAATTTTTCCTGAAATGCTGATGACGCCAGCATTTCAGGAAAAATTGGCGCTAAAACTAAATCAACATTAACTTCTCTTCGGATTTCCCGTAAAAGCTTTAAGCGATTCCAGAATTTGGAAAAAGATGACATTCAAAGATGCAAGGAGAAACAGGATGGGGCCAAGGTTAGAACCATAACCTGTTGTTATAGTGGTTGTAGTGTCAGCGGTTTGGGTGACGGAAGAATTGTAAAAAATAATAAAGAGTGGTAATAGTAGCAGAACCCATTTCCAGGAAAACAGTTTTGTTGTCCTGGGCACTCTTACAGGAATATCAAGCAGGTACCTCAGCAGCCTGCTCAGCCGAACGATAAGCAGAATAAGTAGAACCGTACAGACAATACTCCAGAAACCAGCACCACTAAAAGTGATCGAACTCCAACCGTCAGGACGGCGAACCAACCGGGAATAATGCCAGTTGGTCGCTACAAGCATCAAAGCAAAGATAACGGTTTTAGTCTGTACACTCGTCATTAAACAACCTACCAGCCACCACCGCCGCCGCCGCCGCCGCTATCTCCCCCGCCGAAGCTACTGCCTCCATTTGAATCATTGCTCCAGCTTCCCCAAGTGCCATAGGGAGTGTTGCTCTGAGGCCCAATTGGTAGTTCGACTTCGTGGTAGTAGAAACAGCACTGGCACACGTAGACGATTCGCCGCACACCATTCCTGAAGAATCCTGGTTCTTCGATCACAATTGATTCTTGCTTGAGCGCCGTCAACTCTTTGCACCGGGGACATTGAATCACTTCACTGGAGGTTCTTTCATAACCGCGAATGTGCATCGCATCAGGGGCACACTTCGGGCAACGCCAGCCCTTGAAGTGAACGCTACCCAGTTCTTCTGCAACTTTCTGTGCAGAGGTGAGGCGATCGCGAACCTTTTCCGTTGATACAGGTTGCAGGGGTTGCTCACATCGGCAGCAGCACATCCGCTCGGTCAATTCAAAAGATTGATGCCAGTCCTCCATCCGCGACTGTCCTTCTGGCTTCAGGTACAGCGGCTGTCGCAGAACCTGATAGGTCAGGAAGCCACCCAGCACCTGAGCTGTTCTGCCGATGGGTCGTCGATACCTCAGAAGCGCGAGCGTCACCCAAAGAATCCCTGCGCCTATTGGCCACCAAAGAGACAGGCTATCCGGGACTGGCTCCTGCCGTTCAAGCACGACCACCAGTGCAGATGTTCCAGCCAGCGCTCCCCCATCAAAGTCTCCTTGCTTGAAGCGGGGCGTTACCTCCTGCTGGATAATGTCGCTAACTCTGGAGTCTGGAAGAAAAGCTTCGACGCCGATACCTGTTTCGATCTCAACCCGGCGATCGCCTGTTGAAATCAGGAACAGGACGCCGTTATTCCTGTCCTTTTTGCCAATGTGCCAGTGATTAAACAGCTCCGTTGCAAACGCCTTCGGGGATACAGAAGGTTTGGTTTCAGGTACGGTCACAACCGCGATCTCTGCACCATTCCTCTGCTCCAGGCGATCAATCATCTGGTTCAGTTGTGCTTCGGTTTCTGGCTGGAGGACGTTTGCCATATCGGTGACCCACCCCCCAGAGACCTGCCGGGGATTGGGCACTTCATTCACGGTCAGCGCTTCACAGGAGAGAGCCAGGACACAGGTCACCAGCGCAAGCCTCCTGCGTCCCAGATATGGCCTCGCTGGGACAGCCGAAATATTCATTGCTTATCCCCCTGCCAGGGTGATGAGGTGACGGTGCCAGATCGAGGCAGGGCGTTGGGAGTTGCTACCCATTCTGTCTTCCTGGCTACCTCCATTTTCGTCCCACTATCTGGAGTCGTTCTCGAAATGCGACAAACATTAACAGAGCAGGTAAATTCAGGGCGGGAATCCCTACAGCAAAAGGCGGTGCAATGGCGATCGCTCCCCTGCACCGTTCCCGGCTTCACGCTACTATAAAAAACAAAGCTGCCCTGATCGCGGCACTCTCTTCAGGCATTGCCCAGGACCCCTGCACATGAGTTCAATTAAGGCTGTTCAATCCACATACTACGGCGGAGACGCTGCCTACCGCACGCCTCCTCCCGATCTGCCCTCTCTGTTGCTGAAAGAGCGGATCATCTATCTGGGTCTGCCCCTGGTGTCCTCGGATGACTACAAACGTCAGATGGGCGTCGATGTCACGAAGCTGATCATCGCCCAACTGCTCTATCTGCAATTTGATGACCCTGAGAAGCCCATCTTCTTCTATATCAACTCGACGGGTACCTCCTGGTATACGGGTGATTCCATCGGCTACGAGACCGAAGCCTTCGCCATCTGCGACACGATGCGCTACGTCAAGCCGCCGGTTCACACCATTTGCCTCGGTCAGGCCATGGGCACCGCCGCCATGATCCTCTCGGGGGGGACCAAAGGCTTCCGCGCCAGCCTGCCTCACGCCACCATCGTTCTCAACCAGCCCCGCACGGGTATGGGTCAGGCCCAAGCCACGGACATTCAAATTCGCGCCAAAGAAGTGCTGGCCAACAAGCAGGCAATGCTCGATATTCTGTCGAGAAACACCGGGCAAACCCCCGAAAAGATTTCTAAAGACACCGATCGCATGTTCTATTTGAACCCCCAGGAAGCCAAAGAATACGGCATCATCGATCGTGTTCTAGAAAGCACGAAGGAACTGCCCAAGCAGATTCCGGCCCTTGCGTAATTTCAGAGAATAGATAGCGCGATCGCGCTACCGATTCTCGTCACTTCTATTCCTCAATCCCCATGCCTGTTGACGACATTCTCCGCGTTCCTTACAACATTCCGGGTAGCCCCTACTGGCAGTGGATCAACATCTACACCCGGATGAGCCAGGAGCGGATCGTTTTTCTGAATCGTCCACTGACCGATGCGGTGGCCAACTCGATTATCTCTGCGCTGCTTTACCTGGATTCTCAGGATCAGAACAAACCCATCTATCTATATATCAACTCCCTTGGTGACCCCGTTGCAGCGGGAATGGGTTCGGTTGATGCGGGGCTGATATCGGTCACCGCAGGACTGGCAATCTACGACACAATGCAGTATATCAAGTCAGAAATTCTGACCATCTGCATGGGGATGTCCATGGGGATGGCCTCTGTGCTGCTCTCTGCCGGGACAAAGGGCAAGCGTGCCAGTCTGCCCCACGCGATGATCGCCCTTAACCATCCCCGCAGTGGTACCCGTGGGCAGGCCACCGATATTCTGGTCAACGCCCAGGAGATTCTGGAGAAAGAGGCGCTGATCCAGGAGATTCTCTCGCGTAATACGGGTCAGTCCGTCGAGAAGCTCCATAAGGATATGGAGCGGACCCTGTATCTGACGCCCCAGCAGGCGCAGGAGTATGGGCTGATTGACCGAATTCTAGAAAGCACGAAAGGGGCACCCATCGCCGCCTGACCTCTCTCAATCTCCCCTTAGGATCTTGGATTAAATAAAACCGAATATTTTTTGATAGAAGCGCGGCTTAGCCGCGCTTCTATCAAAAAATATTCCAGGTTAATTTATTCGTGATCCTTAGCAAGGGAAACCCCCACCCTATCCCTCCCTTTGCTAAGGGGAGGGCCGGGGTGGGGTCTAAGACATCTCTATCAACTCTCCCTTAAACACCTATCCCCCTCTAAACCTATGCCGATTGGAATTCCCAGCGTTCCCTACCGCCTCCCCGGCAGTACCTACGAGCAGTGGATCAGCATCTACGAGCGTCTGTTCCGGGAGCGCATCATTTTCCTGGCTGAAGAAGTAGATGACGGTATTGCTAATGCGATCGTTGCCTATATGCTGTATCTGGACTCTGACGACCAGAACAAGCCAATTTACCTCTATATCAATTCCCCTGGTGGGTCCGTGACTGCGGGCATGGCCATTTACGACACCATGCAGCATATCAAGTCCGAAGTGGTGACAATCTGTGTGGGGCTGGCCGCCTCAATGGGGGCTTTTCTATTGGCGGCGGGCACCAAAGGCAAGCGATTGGCTCTGCCCCACTCCCGCATTATGATTCACCAGCCGCTGGGGGGGACAGGTCGTCGTCAGGCCACGGATATCGAGATCGAAGCGAAGCAGATTTTGCGGGTGCGCCAGGAACTGAACGAGTTGATGGCCTTCCACAGTGGCAAAACCATTGAGCAGATCGAGCGTGACACCGACCGTGACAACTTTATGTCGGCGGAGGAAGCCCGGGAATATGGTCTGATCGATCGGGTAATTCTTGACCAGACGGTTTAGCTTAAGTACCTATCCGAAAACCGAAAGCCCAAACTCTAGCAGGCGCAACGCTGTAGCGTTGCGCCTGCTAGAGTTTGGGCTTTCGGATAGGCTCTCAGTACTGGAGTTTTGACTATTGTCCCTACTTAGTCAAAACTCCAGTACTTGAGATGAGCCATAAAAACAGGGCACCATGCTTCGCACGGTGCCCTGTTTTTATGGCTGCTGAGCCACCTGAAACGATTTTTGGGGACTGCTCGCTGATTTTTGGGGCGGATTGCCAGCGGTTATCCGGTCGGGAAACTGCGAAGCACCCGCCGATGGTTCCATAATCACCGCTTCGTAGCGCACAACCCCGGGATGCTCACTGCCAATACAGCGGGCGGCCTGGAGCGACAGGTCGAGGGATCGCTCGCCCCAGTAGGGGCCGCGATCATTGATGCGCACAATCACTGACTCCTGATTTTCCAGGTTGGTTACCTTCAAGTAGGTGTCAAAGGGGAGGGAAGGGTGGGCAGCGGTCAGCTCATTTTGATTGAACCGTTCTCCGGTGGCTGTCTCCCGGTTGTGAAAATAGGGGCCATACCATGAGGCTGTTCCCTCCAGAATTTCGTCGGTGTTCGTCAGGCCATACATTTCGACCTGGGCTTCGATCAGCGTAAGGGGCTCGGCCCCCAGCGCAACCCGCAAATTATTGGTCCAGTCGATGGCGATCAGATCGCTGCTGCGCTCCAACCAGGCAGCGACATCAGGATCCACCTGAAACAGCACGTTTTTCCCAATCCGCCCCGCCGCCGTTCCGTTGACAAATCCTGGTTCCAGGGCATTGGGATGGAATCCCGGCAGTTTCAGGATGCGTCGTAGTCGTTTGGCAAACTGTGCAGCCTGCTGCCGTTCAGGTAGTGCCGCCACCAGATGGCCATTGACCTTGACCTGATACAGGTGGTCGTCCAAGACAAAGTCGCTATCGGTTGCAACCGGACAGTTGTCTAAATGAGCTTCCGGCAGATTCTTTGCCGTTCTAACATACTGTCGGGTTTGCAATGGCCTGTCTTCAACGATCGCAATTGCGGGAAGCTCAATTTTAAGTTTCTGAGACCATTCCTGGAGACTGCTCAGCATCAATCGGGGTTGAGATCTGCCCAAGAGGCGAAGCGGCATGGATGTGGGGGACTGTGCCAGCAGTGGCAGGCTGGAGGATCGAGGGTGGGATTCGTGTGGTTGGTAGATGCCCAAAAAGGAGGGCAACAAAAGTGGGATTGAAAGGAAACTGCTCAGATAGGGAACCAACCAAGCCAGTTCTATATTCATAGGAAGATTCATCAAGGACAAACGAACTGAAACAGCAGAATCGAGCAAACTTGCACGATTCTGCCCGCCCCGATATGGAACTGCTGGGGGCGATTTCAGACATTTAGCCAGCATAGAACTAATTTGCGATTAAGGCAAATAAATTTTGTTTCCCTTGATACACAATTTACTTCGATGCTGTGCAGCGATACTTCATCCTATTCAGGAAAAAAACTCATGAAATCTTCCAATTGGGATAATCTACTCCAGCACCAGGGGAGATGGAGCGGAAGTTTCACTCGTCTTTCGCCTCAGGGAGTGGTGGTCGAAGACAGGTCAACTACCATTTCGATTGAGTGCCAGAACAACAGTCAAACCATTCGTCAGACTAACCAGTACGCTCCTGTAGGAGATCGACCGGCTAAGACGAAGATCCTTGAATATAATTCCCTGAATCGAGGAATTCTTATCTTCCCTGACGGATCTTTTTCTCAAGGGTCCCTCCAGTTCAGCCCGATTTCTGAGTTTGGCGCAGAGCTGGGGTTTATTCGGGGCGATCGCCGCCTGCGTCTGGTGCAGATCTTCAACCCCACGGACGGCGAGAGCCAGCTCACACGGCTCACCCTGATCCGTGAACAGCGCCAGGGCACCGATGCGCCGGAGCGCCCACCGCTGACGGTGGATGACTTGCTGGGAAGCTGGCTTGGCGAAGTGACTACCCTCTACGCCGACTGGCGCAGTCCCAATACCAGCAGCAGTCAGCTCACCATTCATCTGGAGGGCGATCGCCCTGCTCCCCGAAACCGATCGGGCTGATTGAAAGTCAGATACTGTCCGGCAACCACTGTGGGATCAGCCGTCTCCTGGAGCAGCAGAATTCGTTGACGGTAAGGCTGATCGAGATAGAGGGCATTCGCCTGCTCGGCAAACAGCGCTGTCCCATCTTCCAGGAAATGTGCAACTGGACAATGCCACAACCACAGATGGACGAACCATGCTGGATTTTCGAGGGACTGGGTGCGGTTGTCAAATTCTCCAGCGAGCCAGCGGGTAAGGATGGGTAGCATGACCGTTGTAGCCACATAATGAGAATTTATCGGAGATTGTTTTGCGGCGCGGCTTAGCCGCGCCGCAAAACAATCTCCAGACTCAAAAACCTTTTCAAGTATGGGATGGTTTGGCATGGTACGGGAGGAATTGACGGCTCATTTGCAAGAAATTGTGCGCGATCGCAATCCCTTTCTCTCGCCCCAGGGACACTTCTACGTGCGCGAGTACCTGCGACAGCAGCTCAGCCAGTGGGGAACTGTCCAGTCAGAAGCATTCGAGTTTCGCGGCGGTCGGCACGAAAACCTGATTCTGGATTTACCGGGAACGACCGCCAGACCACCCATTCTGATCGCTGCTCATTACGACACTGTTCCCAACAGCCCCGGCGCAGATGACAACGGCACAGGATTGGCAGTCCTGCTGGAACTGGCGCGATCGCTCCAGCAAACTCCCGCCCGCTACCCCATCCGACTGGTGGCCTTCGACCTGGAGGAGATGGGTCTATTCGGTAGCCGCCACTATGTGGAGCAGCACCGGGGAGAAAAGCTGCGGCTGATGCTGTCCCTGGAGATGCTGGGATATTGCGATCGCCGCCCCGATTCCCAGCGCTACCCTCCTGGACTGGAACGGTTTTACCCTAACACCGGGGATTTTTTGGGTCTGATTGGTAACCTGAAAACGATCCCCGATCTGATTCACCTCTGCCGCATGGTTCGCCGCGATGGTTCCATCTCCTGCCACTGGCTTCCCGCAGGCAACCGGGGGATGATTGTCCCCGACACCCGCCGCAGTGACCACGCCCCCTTCTGGGATGCAGGCTATCGAGCTGTACTGGTCACCGATACCGCCGATCTCCGCAATCCCCACTATCACTCAGAGAGCGATCGCCTGGACACACTGAACCTGGATTTTCTGACCGGCGTGGGTCGGGGGCTTCTTCGTGCGATTCAGACGTTGCCTTAAATCAAAGCATCTGGGCGATCGCTCCGGCCCAGTCCCCCGGCGTCGGTTGACGGAACAGCTTCATGGTGGGATACCACGGGCTGTCATCCCGATCCATCAGCCAGCGCCACTCGGCAGCGAAGGGGAGCAGCACCCAGACGGATTGACCCAGTGCTCCCGCCAGGTGAGCCACCGCAGTATCGACGGTGATGACCAGATCTAACTGGGCGATCGCTGCCGCCGTATCGGCAAAATCATTGAGCTGGTCATTCAGATCGTAGATTTTCTCCCGCCAGCCAAGCTGGTTCAGTTCAGTGATTGCTCCTCCCTTCTGCAGGCTGTAGAAGGTAAAACCGGGGAGGTTCAGCAACGGGGCAAAGTGTCGCAGGGGACAGGTGCGATCGCGGCGGGGATCATGCTGGTACAGTGGACGGCCTGCCCACACCAGGCCCACTTTTAAGCTGCCATCGGGAGCTGTGGGGAGGGTCATTCTGTCATGAACCGGGGACCGCAAATAGGGGGCAGGGGGGATTGTCTCCAGCGTTGTTTTCAGCAGAAATGGCAGACTCATCAGCGAGGCATGCACGTCAAACGCGGGGAGCGATTCCCCCTGGATGACCACCTGATCCATACCAGGAAGCAATGCAAACAGACGCGCCAGAGGCTGCTGACACTGGACGACAATCCGCCCCCGCTGCGCTTGAATCAGGGGGGCATAGCGAATGAACTGGATTGCATCTCCATAAGCCTGTTCAGCCTGCTGCCCATAGAGCAAAATGGTTTTCCCATCCATGGGGGAACCGTCCCAGGCGGGTTGTGGGAAGGGGGAATCCGACAGTTCAGCACAGCGACTGCGCCATTCAAATTCAGCCCAACCCCGTCGAAAATCTCCAATTCGCAGCAGTGCCATCCCCAGATTGCTATGGGCCTCCGGTAGGTCGGGCTGGAGGGCGATCGCCCGTTCATAGTGGGCAATCGCCTCCGGCATCTGGTTCTGGTCGCGGTACAGATCGCCGAGATTATTGTGAACTTCCGGGAAATGGGGCTGGAGGTGGAGTGCTTTGCGGTAGTGCTGCACGGCTGTGTCAATGTCTCCCGTTTGTTCCAGTGCCCTGGCCAGATTGGCATGGGGTCCCGCTGCCTGCACCGGGGGAAGTTCGGACTGCTCTACCAAAGCAATCGCTTGCTTGAAATGGCGAATGGCTCGTGCTGCCTGCTGCTGCTTCAGCAACAGGTTTCCCAGATTGTTATGGGCTTCCAGGTAGCCAGGTTGGAGGGCGATCGCCCGTTGATAGTTTTGTACTGCTGCTTCAAAATTGCCCTGCATCTGGTGCGCCATCCCCAGGCTGTAGTGCGCCTGTGGTAAACGGGAATTCACGGCAATTGCTTGAGCGTAGGTGGCGATCGCCTGCTGCGTCTGACCCAGTTCCAAAAAAACATTCCCCAGATCCAGATTTACCTCCGCCCGTTGAGGATTGAGCGACAGTGCTTTCTGGTAGTAGGGAATGGCGGCCTCCAACTGTTGAATGCCTCGCAGGGCGTGAGCGAGATGGATAGAGGCGAAGGCATGGTTGGGTTGGAGGGCGACTGCCTGTTGCAGGGGGGCGATCGCCGCCTCCGGTTGTCCCTGTTGCAGCGCCAGAATTCCCAAACCGTGCAGCGCCTCCACATGGTCGGGCTGCTGCTGCAACACCCGCTGGTAAAGTTTTTCTGCCTCTGCCAGTGCGCCCGCCCGATGCTGCTGCAATGCTTGATTGACCCAATCCTCAATTGGATCTTTCGGCAGCAGTTGTTTCAGTCGTTTTTTCTTGCCCATGTGGCGATCGCAATGGTTTTCTCGCAGTATCATACCCCCTCGATCCCCACTGTTGGGGACAGCAATTTTTCCTGGGAAAGGAGTACGTGAATGCTCTACGCTTGATTGCTATGCAATACAAATGTAGCTTCCCTATCCCATAGCAGAGACAGGGTAACGGGCATTCTCCGTTCCAGTCGGGAACTTTTGCCCGTACTGGACTGACAACCATTTCTGTATGCCAGCTTTTGCTTGAAGGCGAGATACCTCGCACCAATGTTGTAAGAGCCGTTCAGGTCTGCACTGTACCGCTTACCAGTCTGAAACTTTGCCAGCGCATAGTTGGACTTGTCTCGCTTCAGCCGTCCTGAGCCATCAAACGCCCAGGCCGATGTGCCACGAGGGTAGACCGTTTCTACCTTGCCGCCAACTTCTTTGAACTTCTGCTCAGTGAACTCGACCAGCATCCGGTGCAGCCAGCCATGAAACCGTTGCTTCAGGGTCGAACCTTTGCGCCTCGCTTTCGGCTTCCATCCTTTCAAGTTCTCGAACACAATCGTCGCTGCACCCTGTTCACGGGCAAACGCCACAATCTGTTTCGAGATGTGATGCGCCATGTTGCGGTTCAGGTTTTTGGCTTTGCGGTACAGACTATTGCAGAACCCCTTGAGCTTGCCGCCACTACTCATCGTGAGACGGGCTTTGTGACTGATTCGCTTCAATACCTTATCCCGGTGGTCTATGTCGGCTCCACGGTGAAAGAATCGCCATGCAGTCACAGTGCCATCGGGCAAGATCATGCTCACTGTTGCGGTGGTGTTGATACCAACATCCACCGCACACACTACTTCCCCAGAGAGCTTGCGGGGATGCAGCTTAAACGGCATCGATAACCATGCTTTACCGTTCCGCATCACCAGCAATGGGGAACAGGACTTGGCATGGTCAAGCAGATGCCGTTGTCGCTTCTGAGCAATGGGAACAATCGCCCACACCCAATCCGACCCGTTCCACACCTTGATTTCCGCAGCATCCTCGTGCAACTTGATGCACTGCCCGCAATAGAGAGCAGGATAACAAGCTGCCATCGGATTAAAGCGTGGCGGTTTTGCATCTCGTCTGGCTCTGTCCCCTCCCTGCCATTGCCAATAACGTGTCAGAAACGATGATACCTGCCCGACCACAAATTCAATTGCAGCACGACGCAGGTAAGAAGGGAACTTGTAGAACCGTTTGCCAAAATAACGGTACTTTGGATTTGGGTTTTGACGGGTTTGGTGGATAAGGCGTTCCACTGCTGCACACTGACTGGAAGCAACGCTAATCTCTGCCCAGTGCCCCATCACGACATAGCTGAGTGCCCTGCAAAATGCGCGGTATCCATTAATCGCCATCTCCAGGAAGGACTTAACTTCACCAGAGGGGGACAGCTTCCACTTGTCAGTGCGTACAATTGAACTGCTCATGGTCAAAATTTAGTTGATGTTGAGCAACTACGACAAGCCAAGGAGCAAGAATCATGCTGTTTTCGGGCTGATGTGCCATAATGTCCTGCCCGTCGCATCCTACGCTTCATCTTCGATAGAAACGTAGGATGCGCTCCGGCCTTGCTCAAATGCAGCCCCTGACACTGGGACGCGCAACCAGAGTGCGTAAAATGGGGATATGGCAATGAATCACTACCACACCCTCAAAGTTCATCCGGAGGCAACCCAGGCCGAGATCAAGCAAGCCTATCGCCGTCTGGTGAAGCAGTTTCACCCCGACAGCAATCCCGACCAGCAGGGGCACGACCAGATTGCGACGATCAATGCTGCCTACGAAGTATTGGGCGATCCCCAGCAGCGTCGCTTCTATGATCGCGAGCTAGACAGTTCTGCTCGCCTCAAAGCCGCAGGCTTTTCCACTGGATCTACTGGCACTCGTGAGCAGCGCCGTGCCGCCGCCCAGGAGCAGTATCGCCAGCGTCGCACCGGGCAAGACAGCGATGTGGAGTTGCAGCAGTGGCTTCAGCGAATCTATCAGCCCGTCAACCGAATGCTGGGCGAAATTCTCAATCCACTCAAAGACCAGCTCAACGATCTCTCCTATGACCCCTTCGATGACGAACTGCTCGAAGACTTCCAGGCATACCTGGACGACTGCCGCGTCACCCTGAAAAAAGCGCAGCGCACCTTCCAATCGATGCCCAACCCCTCCACTGTTGCTGGAGCCGCTGCCAGCCTCTACTACTGTCTCAATCAGGTAGGAGACGGCATCGACGAACTGGAGCGCTTCATCTCCAGTTACAACGAACAGTACTTGCACACCGGAGAAGAACTCTTCCGCATCGCCAGAGGTCTGCGTCGAGAATCTCAGGCCGCTGTCCGATCTGTGACAGCCAAGTAATAGGGGGCAAGCCGCCCCCCAAGAGCATGGTTTGCTCTCAAACTTAAAACCACGCTTTCTTCTTTCTGCGCGAGAATGGAAGATGCGTCAATTTGCGCCTGTTGCATTCCGTCTCCGCCTATGTCCCTGCCCGTCGTCGCCGTCATTGGTCGTCCAAACGTCGGCAAATCTACCCTGGTCAACCGATTGACCGACATGAACGATGCCATCGTCCACGACGAACCAGGTGTCACCCGCGATCGCACCTACCGCCCTGGCTTCTGGCAAGACCGGGATTTTCTGGTGGTAGACACGGGTGGCCTCGTCTTCGACGACGACACCGAATTTTTACCGTTGATTCGTCAGCAGGCCATGGCAGCTCTCGCAGAAGCCAAAGTCGCGATTATAGTGGTCGATGGACAGGCGGGGATCACCGCAGCCGATGAGGCGATCGCCACCTGGTTGCGACAGCAGGCTGTTCCCGTGCTGCTGGCAGTCAACAAATGTGAATCTGTGGACCAGGGGATTGCACAGGCAGCAGAGTTCTGGAAGCTGGGGCTGGGGGAACCGTACCCCGTTTCGGCCATTCACGGCAGCGGCACGGGCGATCTGCTCGATCAGGTGATTGCCTACCTGCCGCCAACTGACCAGGAAGAAGAAACAGCCGAGATTCGCGTGGCGATCGTGGGCCGACCCAACGTGGGCAAATCCAGCTTATTGAATGCGTTTGTCGGGGAAAATCGGGCGATCGTCAGTCCAATTTCGGGCACCACCCGCGATGCCATCGACATGGTGGTAGAACGCAACGGACAGACCTATCGACTGATCGACACCGCCGGAATTCGCAAGAAAAAGCAGGTGGAATACGGCCCTGAATTCTTCGGGATCAATCGCTCCTTCAAGGCCATCCGTCGCGCCGATGTCGTGCTATTGGTAGTCGATGCGCTGGATGGCGTGACCGAGCAAGACCAGAAGCTGGCAGGGCGCATTGTCGAAGATGGCCGCGCCTGTGTGCTGGTGGTCAATAAGTGGGATGCGATCGAGAAGGATTCCCACACAATTTACGAATACGAAAAACACCTGAAGGAACGGCTCCACTTCACCGAATGGGCCAACACGATCTTTGTCAGCGCCCTCACCGGACAGCGGGTAGTTCAGATTCTGGAACTGGTCAATACCGCCGCTGAACAACACCAGCGCCGAGTCACCACTGCGGTGATCAATGAAGTCCTGGAAGAAGCTGCAAGCTGGCACACCCCACCGACGACGCGCCAGGGACGGCAGGGCAAGATCTACTACGGCACTCAGGTCTCTACCAGACCACCGACAATCGCCCTGTTTGTCAACGATCCCAAACTGTTCAACGACAACTATCGGCGGTACATTGAGCGCCAGTTTCGTCAGAGTTTGGGCTTCACGGGAACACCGTTACGGTTGGTTTGGCGCGGCAAGAAGGCTCGCGAAGTGGAGCGCAACACGGCAAACCGCGCAACGCGGGTTTAGTGCGGAACACTGTGCAGATAATCGAGATACATTAGGGAACGGTGGCCTGAACGGACGAGGAGGATGTTCCTTACCTCATTGAAAACCCTGATTGAAAACGTAATCGCCCTCGTTCCAGGTCTCTGACCTGGAATGCCCACTGGAGGCTCTGTCTCCATCAGAGTAGGAGGTAAAGCCTCCCGCAACGCATGACTGGCTGAAAGCCAATAACGAGGAAAAATTGTCCCTGCCCCTTGAGCACATTTCTGGTTACTTGACTCATGGATCTGCTGCGATCGCTCCCCATTGGCCTCTACCTGGAACAACCCGTTTCCTGGCTGCATCGCATTGATCCCCGTGTCAAAGCCGCGTGGCTGATGGCGTTTTTACTGACCCCGATCGCCGCCAGTCCGCTGTGGCGCTTATCTCTGGTGGGTTGGCTGCTGTTACTAATGGTCAGCACCTTTATCCCGTTCCGCATCTGGCGAAAACAGACAGGGCTGGTGGCACTGTTTAGTCTGCTGCTCTTTTGCATGACGCTGCTGGCCCCAGACGGCTTGAATGTGCGTCACCAACCGCGCACCCCTGACACTTTCCCACTGATCCAGCCTGCTCCATCCACTGCCCCGCCAGCAGCAAACCCGACACCTGCTCCCCGCCTCACCGATTTGCCCCAACCCACAGGCTACGAGTACATCTTGTTTCAGCAGGGCATCTTTCGCGTTACTCGCCGTTCCCTCTCTCTCGCCATTCGCGTGGGGACGCTGGCCTTTACCCTGCTGGTCAGCACCAATTTGTTTCTGCTCACTACTGCACCGGAAGAAATCACGGCTGCGATCGATGACTTAATGCAACCACTGCGGCGACTCAACGTACCCGTGACCGAAATTGTGCTGACCCTCACCCTCTCTTTGCGATTTATCCCGCTGGTACTGGAAGAGGTGCAGAACCTGGTGCGATCGGTTCGTACCCGTGCCATTAGCTGGAAAAAATTAGGCTTTCGTGGATCGGCTCAGGTCTGGGTGATGATTTCCGAACGTCTGGTGGATAACCTGCTGGTACGGGCAGAGCAAATCGCCAGCGCCATGCAGGTACGTGGGTTTACCAGTTCCAATCAGCACCGGGTGCGCTGGCACCAGCTGCGGCTGCGGGTGATCGACTGGCTGGTTCTCCTGGGGCTGGGGTTACTCTGCTTTGCGCGATTCGCCTGGGGTGGGATGGACTGATAGATCGAAAGCCCACCTTAAATTTCGAGAAAAGGTCAGATTTCTGTAGCAGTACGGCACAATTTAACATAAAGTGATAAGGATAAGCTCCCCACTTCTCCTCGATCGGTCTTTCCTTTCCTGAACTCGTCTGCTTCGCCCCCACGAATTGATGAAAGCTTAGTGCATCTGGGGGTTTCTGTTGCCTGTCGGTAACAGTCTTATGGCGACAATCGCCCTGGCGGTCAGACGATTTGCAGCAGGTCATCTACCTTGCAGCAGTTTAACGATCCTTCTCCCTGCTGCCCCCTTTTCAGCATTAGCGGCACCCATCCCGTTTCACTCCGCCTTCTGCTCACCTTCTGCTTTACCCAGTCCATATGAAGCCTGCTCAAGTTTCTTCTGGTCCTTCGCCTGTCGCTGCCAATCCTCGAATGGGTGCTGAGATTTATCTGAATCATCCAACCTTCGGATTGCTCTATCAGGTTTGTGCGGTTGCCGAGCATAAAGACCTGTACGCAACGCTCTACGCTCAACGATTGTTTTTTGTTGTCATTACTGGCCCTCAGGGAATTCAGTTTGACCCCATTAGCCGCAACGATGCACGATTGATGATGGAGGGTCGCCTGCGCAATCTCCGGCGTGAGGGTACGCTGGAGGAGTTAAATCGACTCCAGGCAGTCTACAAGCAAACGTTTCAGTAAGCATGACGGAATCTAAGGCCGATGTAGCCTCTATGGAGGGGCAGTCAACGCTTATCGCTCAGCGGCTCGAAAACATTCAACAAACGGTTCCGGCCACCATTCGGCTGATTGCAGTCAGTAAGCAGGTGCCCGTGCAGGCCATACGGGCTGCTTATGCAGCGGGGGTGCGCGATTTTGGGGAGAATCGCCTGCAGGAGGCGATCGCCAAACAACAGGAATTGCAAGATTTGCCTGATATTACATGGCACCTGATTGGCCACCTGCAAAGCAACAAGGCAGGCAAGGCACTGGAGCATTTTCAATGGATTCACTCAGTCGATAGCCTGAAACTGTTACAGCGACTGGATGCTCTGGCGGAGGGAGTCCCCAATCCGCCCAGCCTGCTGTTGCAGGTGAAGCTGCGGCCTGACCCCAGCAAATTTGGCTGGGAAGTGGAGGAACTGCTTCAGGACTTACCGCTGATCGACCAGTGTTATCATCTAAAAATCCTGGGGTTAATGACGATTTTGCCCTATGGTCTACCTGCCGAAGAAAACTTTGCTGCCTTTCGTGAAACGCGCAAACTGGCTGAAATGATCCAGCAGCAGGGGTTTCAGCGAATTCATATGCAGCAGCTTTCAATGGGTATGTCAGAAGACTACCCTCAGGCAATTGCGGCAGGGGCAACGATGATTCGGTTGGGACGAATTTTGTTCGGTGATCGCCCCGCAAAGACCTGAAGACTATCTGCTGTGATCACGCCAGCAGGTGAGGAGTCTGGGGCTTCTATTTAATTTCTATTGGACAAAAATTATTGCTTCCACGCATTGCAAGTGGGTCGATCTTCCTGCGCAGAGCGCGTAGAAATTCGCCCTTTAAACCGACCGATTCCTAACCGCTCAACCGCCGATCATGCCCTAAACAGATCACTGGATGATCCGATGCGCCGAATTATCAAAAAGATTGGGGCAAAAAACTTGCTTTTTTTTCTAATTAACTGTTACAAAAGGTAGCGGCTCCAAAAAAGTGCTGTATACTGTTCAGTCAAATCATGCAATGTTGAGTCGGTTCAAATCGGTTTTCTTCCGGGTCAACTTTTCTGAATTTTGCAAGCAGAGAAGTGGCTGAGTCGGTTAAACAATCTGCTCTCAGAAAGCCATCACTTCCGCTCAGGGCTTGCATTTACCGCCCTTTTTTGAGGCAACATCCCAGTTCACCCTAGTCATGATGGAGAATAAACAGTGAGTATTTTCACCAAGCTCAAGGATTTCGTCGGGCTGAATGAGCCAGTCGAGTACGAATACGAATACGACGAAATGGATGGGCAGGACTACCAGAATCTTTATCAGGAAGACCACCCCCAGCCTGTTCAAGAAGAGGAACCCCGCCGTCGCCGGATGCGCGATCGCGCTCCCCTCACCACCGAGTCCAGTGGTATGAGCAATGTGATTGGGATGCCAGGTGCTGCTAACGGTATGTCTGAGGTTGTGGTTATGGAACCCCGCACCTTTGAAGAAATGCCCCAGGCAATCCGGGCGCTGCGCGAGCGCAAGTCGGTTGTTCTCAATCTGACGATCATGGATCCTGATCAGGCGCAGCGGGCGGTTGACTTTGTTGCAGGTGGCACCTACGCCATTGATGGTCATCAGGAGCGGATTGGCGAAAGTATCTTCCTGTTCACTCCCAACTGTGTTCAGGTCAGCACCCAGCAGCCCGGCATGGGCGATATGCCTCAACCGCAGCAGCAGCCGATGCGCCCCTCCCGCACCATGCCTCCAACGCCCGCCTGGACTGAGCAACAGGCTCGCATGGCTTAATTCAGCCTGAGTTAATCTCGCTCATGCACTAGGAAAATGGGAAGCCGTCTCTGGTGACCTGCATTCACTGTACTGCACGTCACCAGGGATATTTTGGCTTGTAAAGGGAGAATCTTCGTTGACTGTAAAACTTGGCATTATCGGCGGTGGAGTCATGGCCGAGGCGCTACTGTCGCGCCTTGTCGCCCAATCGATTTATGCTCCATCAGAGGTTTTGGTGAGTGAACCCCAATCCTCCCGCCAACAATTTTTATCTCAACAGTACGGCGTCTACACCACCTCAGACAACCAGGAAGCGGCGACAGCGGACATATTGCTTCTGGCCATCAAACCCCAGGTCTTCGATACGGTTGTGAGGGGCCTCTCCGAAAAAAACGCCTCACAGCTTCTCCTATCGATTCTGGCAGGTACCCCTCTCAGTAAACTGGAAGCGGCTTTCCCCAACCAGCCTGTCATCCGTGCCATGCCCAATACTCCCGCTACCGTTGGTGCAGGAGTTACGGCGATCGCTCCTGGTAAACATACCCAGCCCAGCCACCTGGAAACTGCCCAGACGCTCTTCCAGGCGGTTGGTAGCGTCGTTGAAGTTCCTGAACATCTGATGGATGCGGTCACAGGCTTGTCTGGCTCTGGCCCCGGTTATATTGCAATTATCATCGAAGCGCTGACCGACGGTGGTGTTGCGGTCGGCCTACCACGAGCAACGGCCTACCAGCTCGCCCTGCAAACGGTTCGCGGCACCGCCGACCTGCTGCAAACCACAGGTATCCACCCGTCAGAACTTAAAGATCGTGTCACCAGTCCCGGCGGTACCACCATTACTGGCATTGCTTCCCTCGAACAATCTGCTCTCCGCTCTGCCCTCATCGAAGCGGTTCGAGCCGCCACGCAGCGCTCCCAACAGCTCGGACAGTAGGGGGCGCTCACTTCTGCTGGGGATGTTACGCCCTTAACTGCCGCTAACTCAATATGCCAGCTGCCACCAGCTCCGGATCCTGGAACAGGGGAGTACTCAAATAGCGCTCCCCAAAGCTGGGTTGCACCATCACAATCAACTTTCCGGCGTTCTCCGGTCGCTGGGCAATTTTGACTGCGGCTGCGATCGCTGCTCCGCTGGAAATTCCAGACAGCAGTCCCTCTTCTCGTGCCAGCCGCCGACCAAAGGTGATCGCCTCATCGTCACTAATTGCGATCACCTCATCAATTAAGTCCTGTTTCAGCACCTGGGGGACAAATCCGGCTCCAATCCCCTGAATTTTGTGCGGTCCTGGACGCCCGCCAGAGAGGACAGGGCTATTGGCAGGCTCAACGGCGATCGCCTGGAAACTGGGCTTATTTTGCTTTAATACTTCGGCGACTCCTGTCAGAGTTCCTCCAGTGCCAATTCCTGCCACCAGAAAATCGACCTGACCATCGGTATCTTCCCAAATTTCGATCGCCGTTGTTTCCCGGTGAATTTGAGGATTCGCAGGATTGCTAAATTGCTGGAGCATATAGGCATTGGGCAGGGTTTCTACAAGCTGCTGCGCCCGCTGGATACAGCCCCCCATCCCTTCGATGCCCGGTGTCAGCTCCAGTTCCGCACCGTAAGCCCGCAGCATTGCCCGTCGCTCAGAACTCATTGTTTCAGGCATGGTCAAAATTAACCGATATCCCTTGGCTGCTGCTGCCATCGCCAGGGCAATTCCGGTGTTACCTGAAGTGGGTTCTACCAGGACAGTTTTCCCTGGGGTGATCTTGCCGTCTCGTTCAGCCGCCTCAATCATGCTGATGCCAATGCGGTCCTTTACCGAGGCCGAGGGGTTCATGCCCTCCAACTTCACCACAATTTGAGCAACGCAGCCTTCCGTTTGGGGAATTCGATTTAACTGAACCAGAGGCGTTCTTCCAATCAGCTTTGTAATGTCTTTTGCAATCCGCATGTCTATAACCGTTGACGACATCCCACCAGGTCGCCAGGCAGAATTTGCATTGGCGGTCTACCTTCGTAGAGCGTGGCGAGCACCCATAGACCTGGCAATTCGTACTCGCATTTACCGTACCGTTTCACGCTAACGCGGTATTGGGTTCTTTTTCAGTATACCCCGGTTTCCCACTAGGATTTTGTAGGTTTTTCTGTTAGGGGTTTGTTGGTTTAGAAGAGCCTATCCGAAAACCCAAATTCTGGCAGGCGCGACGATGTAGCGTCGCGCCTGCCAGAATTTGGGTCTCAGATAGCCCCTTAGCAAGACTCCCCTCAGGTTCTACAAAAAGGCCCCGCACAATGGCGGGGCATAGAGACTAAGTCACAGAGAATGAAATGTAACCATCAGACAGCTTCAGGGATTAGAAGCTGAAGGAGGTACGGAGAGCGCCAACGAACACACTGTCGTTGTCATTGTTGTTGCCGGGGTCAGACAGCCAGATCAGACCAGGAGTGATCGAGATGTTCTCGGTCAGAGCGAAGCGATAGAAGGCTTCAACATGCAGTGCTGCATCTTGACCGAAAGCGGTTCCACCAATGGCACGCTGGTAGATTGCAGTGCGGGGAGGAACACCCACGATGATACCCAGCAGGCTTCCGGGGCTACCCAGACCACCGATTGCAGCGTAGCCAGCATAGCTCCAGGCACGACCGTCACCCAGGTTCGCAGGGTTACCAGCAAATACGCGGGTATCGGTGTAGTTAATCCAACCACCAATCTGCAGGTTGCTGGACAGTGCAAAGTTCACCGATGCACCATAGCTGTTCTGAATGGTGGGTGCAACAGAGTTGGAGTAGGCGTTAACGTAGGTTAGAGCTAACGTCAGAGGACCGGGCTTGAAGGTCAACTGGCCAAACAGGGTGTAAGGGCCACCAAACAACCCTCTGCCAACCGCGGGGTCGTTGCCTGTACCGCTCAGGTAGCCACCACCCAACTGCAAGGTGTCAGAGAAATCGAAGGTGATACCTGCACCAATACCCTGGGAACCCACATCATAGATGGGGTTGTAGCCAAAGTAAGAGATGGAACCCTGCTCAGGGTCATCCAGAGGGCTAACCGAGGTCACGATGTCGGTGATACCGCCGCCAGCAGCTTGTAGGTAAACGGTTGCAGGGCCAACGGGGAAGTAGTATTCCAGGCGGCTCAGACGGAAGGTGTTTCCGGTGCCAGTAGAGTAGGAGAAGGCGGTCTGGTTACTGGGGAAGGACTGACCCGGAGCAAACTCAGGGTTCAGTGCGCCCGTGCCACCGAAATCAACGAAGTTGCCAGCTTGCAAACGAGCGCGCAAACGGTCAGTACCGTAGAAGCTGGTGTCAAAGTTCAGACGAACACGGCTCTGGAATACGAAGTTGTTGTTTTCGACGCCAGCAATGTTGTCACCGCCAAAGATGTCTGCGAGGGAGAAGACAGTGCGACCGCGCAGTTTGGTGGTGGTGGAGAACTGGTTTGCTTCCAGTTCGTTCACACGAGCTTCCAGGGCATCCACGCGACCGCGCAGGGTAGCCAATTCAGCCTGGAATTCTTGCTGCAGACGACGGAGTTGCTCCAGGTCTTCCTGGGTCACGCCACCGCCAGCACCGATCCGCTCACTGATTGCGTCCAAGCAAGCGTTCAGACCAGCAGCGAACTCATAACGGGTCATTGCCCGGTTACCCCGGAAGGTACCGTCGGGATAACCAGCGATACAACCGTAGTTCTGAATCAGACGGCTCAGTGCCTGGAAAGCCCAGTCAGTGGGGCGAACATCAGAAAGCTGGTTAACCGAGGTCACCTGGGACATCGAGTTGCCACCCTGATTGCTGTATTGAGCAATCTCTTCGAGTGAAGCAACACTGGGGACAGCCGTTGCAGCAGGAGCAGGAGCAGGAGCTGCTACAGGAGCAGGGACACCTGCCAGTTGAACAGGAGCAGCAACGGTTGCTTGCTCAGCGGAAACTGCTTGCTCAACCGGAGCAGCAGCCAGATCAAGAGAAAGAGTTTGAGCAACTTCAGCTTCGGGAGCTGCAATCGCTGCAGTGGTCAGAATTGCGTCAGAAGCATCGGTCTTGCTGGAAGCATCTGCGGCCATCGCCGAACCAGCAGAAAGCAGTGCTGCTCCGAGCAGTGCTGGGGTTACCAGCAAAGAGTTCAGAAGAACCTTTGAAAACATTATGTTTTTCCTCACACCTAGTCTAAAGGACTTACCATCCTGTGCAGTTATAGCACTACCTGCCAGAGATTTTTGTCTCTCGTTGATACAGGTTAGCAAAAAAGTTTGGGCGGGGGAAGGGGAGTGGTCAGTTTTTAGAAGTGACTATTCAAACCTATCCCCCGGAATAATGACGGAATGACAGCGTTAGAGCTACCATTCCGTCTGGTGTCTTAGAAGCGGAAGGTGGTGCGCAGAACACCAACAAAGATATCGTCGTTGTCGGAGTTGTGATCTGGTGCAGTCAGCCAGATGATCGCCGGGGTGATATCGATGTTGTCGGTCAACGCATAGCGATAGAAGGCTTCCAGGTGCAGACCAGTATCGGAATCTCTGCGCCGAGCCAAACCCCTGGCCCCGGCTGTCAGGGAAGCATCGGCACCCGTCAGGCGGGGCTGAATACCTGCGACAATACCGAGCAGATTACCTTCTCTACCCAGGTTGGGGAAGCCCAGGGTCAATCCATAGTTCCAGACATCGGCATCGCCGCGACCAATCGCGCGAACTGCGGTGAAACCTGCCCAACCACCAATTTGGAAAGCGGAGCTGAGGCGATAGTTGGCCTGCACCCCATAGGAGTTGGTAGATAGGGGGCGACCCACATTCACCCGTGCCAGGTTGCTACCGACACCCCAGGGCACCCCACCGCTGCGCTGATAACCGTTGATGTAGGTAAAGGCCAGATCAAGATTGCCATTCAGCAGGTTGCGACCGGTCAACTGAGCCAGCAAGCCGTAGTTACCCGCAAACAGACCTCTACCAGGCGCGGGGTTATTAGCATCGCCTGCCAGGTAGCCAAGCTGCAAGCTGAGGCGGTTGGTTGTGAGAATCGGGTTGGTCAGCAGGAAGTTGACACCTGCCCCTGCATTGGTGCTGGCTGAGCGGTAGATGGCGTTGCGCTGACCAAAGCGGGAAACTGCTGCACGAGCGGAACTATCTAACGGGTTGATAGTGTTGCCAAAGGTGAGGTCATCCAGGGAACCAGCGTTGCCAAACAGTGCAACCGTCGCCCGGTCGGTCAACCGAAACTGATAGCTCAGGGCATCCAGAACTACGTTGTTGCTATTCGCACCTTCGTAGCCCAAGCGAGTTTCACCATTGCCGGGTTCGGTGAAGCGAATGAAGTTACCAGACTGGAGACGAGCACGCAGGCGATCGCGCCCAGTGAAGCTGGTATCGAAGCTCAGACGAACCCGGTACTGGAACACGAAATTGTTGTCATCGCCAACATTGCCCTCGCTGGTCTCTTCGCCGCCAAACACATCTGCCATCGAGAAAATTGTCTCTCCACCCAGCTTGGTGGTAGTGGAGAACTGGTTCGCCTCCAGCTCAGCGGTACGAGCTTCGAGGGCATCCACTGCACCACGGATCGTGGCGAGTTCAGCACGGAATTCTTCTTGCAGGCGGCGCAGTTCTGCCAGGTCTTCGGGGCTAACGCCTGTACCGATCCGCTCGCTAATGGCATCTAAGCAAGCATTCAGACCAGCGGCAAACTCATAGCGGGTGAGCGCGCGGTTACCCCGGAAGGTACCGTCGGGATAACCAGCAATACAGCCATAGTTGGCAATCAGACGGCTCAGCGCCTGGAATGCCCAGTCGGTAGGACGCACATCAGAAAGCTGCGAAACATTGGTAACCTGCTCAACCGCATCACCCGTGCCTTCTACGCTGTACTGCTGGAGCTGGTTCAGATCCAGGTTTGCAGGGGTGGAAGCGACTTGAATCGGAGCAGCAACGGCGGGAATCGGAGCAGCAGGAATAACAGTGCCTGCGATTGTCGATTCAGACTCAACGGTGGATTGTGCCGCCTGAGCAGGTACAGAACTGATGAGTGCAGATGCGAAAATGGCCGGGGCAACCAGCAAAGAGTGCCACAAAACTCTATTAGTAATCATGTCCTCACACCAGAGATAGATTTAGACCAGAAAATGGTCTGCCCTGGAGTATATCATTTGGCCTTGAATGCCTATGTCTCTTGGAAGACACGGATGCCTTGAGAAATCCTATTCATATCCGTGAAGAACGTATATGGCTAGACTTTTGGCTCAATCGGCGCGATTGAGCCAAACGTCCAGTTAAATAGGCAGGCGTGATTAAGCTTGCAACCCAAAAAGCTGTCCCGCCCGCACAGCGCGCGGGACAGCTTTTTGGGTTGCGACTTTTTCCACGCCCACTTACTTACCTGTCATAGAGCGGCAACAGCACGTTGAAGGTTGAGCCTTCGTTTAGTTTGCTGTTCACAGAGATTGAGCCACCACAGCGGAGCAGCAACTGTTGCACGATCGAGAGGCCAAGGCCAACGCCGCCAGAACCATCGCCGTTTTGCCGCACCTTATAAAATCGATCGAAAATTTTGGGGATGTCACTGGAGGCAATGCCAATGCCTGTATCTCGGACCTCAACCTGCACAAAATCACCCTGTTGTTTGGCTCTGACCCACACGCGCCCACCCTGTGGAGTGAATTTAATACTGTTGTGCAGGAGATTAATCACAATCTGGCGCAGCCAGGGGCTGGAGCAGGAAACCGCAGGTAACCCTTCAGGCACCGTGTAAGCAACGGTAATTCCTTTCTCCTGCGCCAGGGGCTGGTAGGTGCTAACGATGCCGGGAACCACATCGGAAAGGCGAATCGGCTGATTGGGGGACTGGTCTATGGTGTTCTCGATCTGGATTAAATCCAGCACACTGGTAATCAGCGCACTCTGGCGATCGCACTCGTGGGACAGCATATCCATATATCGCTGTCGCTGCACAGGCTTGAGACTGGAGGCGTTCAGCAGCGTGAGCGCTGTTTTCATCGTAGCTAACGGGGCACGCAGTTCCTGTCCCACATTTTGTAAAAATTCGTCCTTCAGGCGAATCGCATTCTGCAACTCTTCGTTTTCCATCTGGAGCGTCGTTGCCGTGTCTGCCTGCCTGCGGTAGTGGTAACTGCTATGCCAGACCTCCTCCTGCCTGCGGATCTGACGGGTCAGCAGTTGCCCCATCACAAATGGGTTGAGGGATTCCTTTGTCTTCAGTGGGATTAAGGTATCCCACTGTTGCAATAGGGCATCGAGGTCAGGAGGAACCAGACCAGAATATTCATTGGCGATCGCCCGCTGCATCCCTTTCACAACTGATTGGAGCGTATGGGGGGCAAAGGAGCAGACAGCCAGCAGGGGGTGTTTTCGTTCAACCTCTTCTTCACCGGGCCTGTCTCCAGAGGCAGCAACCGTTTCAGATTTTGCCCCATCGGGTCGGGGTAGACGATTTTGGCGCGGTCGATGTGCCAGAAACAGGCCCGAAAAGCCCGCTGATAGAACGAGTAGGAAATACTCACGGCGCAGTTGGGTATCAGTTCCCAGGGAGATAGTAATCGTATGGCTGGGTTTTTCGGTTCCTGATGTCTCCACGTTAAAGCGTTCAGGCGTAACCGTTCCGTTGGTAAAGATTGCAGTCGGCTCCTCAGTCCCTTCAGCCTCAGCTTCAGCTCCATTCAAGGTCATCGTTGATGGCCCATCCGTATCTTCCTTCGAACTGCTGAAGGTATAGACAATGTAGGGGGCGGTGGCACTTTTGCGGTATCGATCGAACTCACTCTGCCACACTTCGCCTTTGGGTAGCTTTAACCACACCGTCGCCGGAATGGCCTGGTCGATCAGAAGATCGAAAACCGTGCTTACCAGAGACTTAAAAATAGTGGGGCTAATTTGTAGCGAATGAGGAGGTTGTTCGGAACTCAGTGCCAATTCGTACAGCGACGCATCCTGCGAGATAGACGGTTTCATGGACGTAGCCAGTGGGGGATTGAGGGTAAGTGGATGCACCAGTACGGCAGGCCGAGGCGAAACGACTGGGGGGTTCTGGGACGCTTATCATCACAGCTTGAACGCGGTCAGGGAAGTCTGTCGGGTCGATAGAGTCTTTTTAGATGGTTGTAGCAAAATTTTTTGGCACCTGCTACTACAGCAGGCTAAATCGCCATGGGAAAATGCTATAGCAATATTGCCCATTGCAGGGCGGCTTATTGCATTCTTTCGAGCAGTGCTTCACGGGCCTGCTCCCGGTCGTCAAAGTGAATTTTCTCAGTACCCAGGATCTGGTAGTCCTCGTGACCCTTGCCCGCAATCAGCACACCATCCCCTGTTTGTGCCCGCAGAATGGCCTCCCGAATAGCATCGGCGCGATCGCCAATCACCGTAAATTCTGCCGTTTCTGGAATTCCAGCCACAATGTCTTGCAGAATTTGCTCTGGGTTCTCAGTCCGGGGATTATCGGAGGTAACCACCGCCCAGTCCGAAAGGGCAGCGGCAATTCCACCCATCTTGGGGCGTTTGGTGCGATCGCGATCGCCACCGCAGCCAAACACACAGATCATGCGTCCCTGAATAAAAGGACGGGATGCCTTCAGCAGATTTTCCAGGCTATCGGGGGTGTGGGCGTAATCGACAATGACGCTGATGTCCTGACCAGGGGCCACCTGTACCCGCTCGACCCGCCCAGGCACGCCAGAAAACCGAGGAAGTGCTGCCACCAGTTGAGCGACATCCAGTCCCAGGTGCAGCACCACACCCACTGAGGCCAGTAGATTCGACAGATTGAACTGCCCCACCAGTGGCGATTGAAAGGGGTGAGTTCCCTGGGGTGTGTGGAGCAGACCGCTGACTCCGTTCGAGCCGTAAACCAGGTCGCTGGTCCACAGGTCGGCGCTGCTGTCGTTAGTGCTATAGGTCCAGACGCGATCGCGCGGCACCTGCTGGATTAACCGCTGTCCAAACGGATCATCAGCATTAACAATGGCTCGCCCCTGGAGATAGTCGGGACTAAACAGGAGTGCTTTGGCGGTGAAATAATCCTCCAGGTCTTTGTGGTAGTCGAGGTGATCCTGCGTCAGGTTGGTAAACACCGACACCTCAAACGGGCACTCTTGCACCCGCCCCTGGGCCAGCGCATGGGAACTGACTTCCATCACGGCAAGCTGGCAGCCTCCAGCGACGGCCTCTGCCAGTTGGCGCTGGAGATCTATTGCGAAAGGAGTGGTGTGGAGGGCGGTTTTCTGATATCCCTGCCAGCGAGCGTAGAGCGTGCCAAACAGGGCGACGGGCTGCTGGGTCTGTTGCAGGAAGAATTCGATCAGGTGCGTCGTGGTCGTCTTCCCATTGGTCCCCGTCACCCCGATCAGCTTCATCTGTTGAGCAGGGTAGTTGTAAAAGGCTGCGGCAAGGCGAGCACAGGCAGTCGTCATGTCAGGCAGGGCAATGACGCAATCGTCTGGTGTGGCAGGCTTTGACTGGAGCGCCTGGGGGGAAACCAGGGCAGCGATCGCCCCCGCCGCCAGCGCACTTGCCCAGAACTCGCCACCATCCACCCGTGTCCCCGGCATTCCAATAAACACATCTCCAGGTTTGCAGGCATGGGAGTTGGTACTCAGCCCCTGCACTTCTCCATCGAGCGCCCGATGGAGAGAGACTGCCGGAGGTTCGGGCAGATGGGTCAACAGGTCGGCTAGCTTCATGGGGGATTCCTTTGGACTGCGTTGCTCAAAAATTAGCATGAGTTGAGGACAGTGGCAGGGGAAAGCCGCAGGTTCAGAACCCATTGCGGTTATTTTGAGGGGTACGCCAGCTCAACCGAGAAAGTGGTTCCATCTGACTGCGTCAGTGTCAGGGTACCTCGAATCTGCTGGGTGAGTGCTTGTACCAGTTGTAGCCCCAGCGAAGGAGTGTTTTCTAGATCCATCTCAGACGAGATCCCAATGCCATTATCCTGAACCGACAGACGAATGGTATCGGCTTCAGGATTGTGCCGCAGTTGAACATAAATATCCCCCGATTGACCATTGGGGAAAGCGTACTTCAATGCATTGGACACCAGCTCGTTGACAATCAGACCGCAGGGAACGGCGGTGTCAATATTCAGGTGGATGGGGTCAGTGTCGAGATGGAGCTGAATGGCAGACTGCACCCCGTAGGATCGCAGCAGATGGCGCGTCAACTGCTGGAGATAATCACCAAAGTCAATTTGGGAGAAGTCTGCTGATTGATACAACTGTTCATGAATGAAAGCCATCGACTGCACCCGGTTCTGGGTTTCCTGGAGCATGGATGCAATCACATCATCCTCAACATGGCGAAGCTGTAGGCGCACCAGACTGGAAACAATTTGCAGGTTGTTCTTGACTCGGTGGTGAATCTCGTTGAGCAGCACCTCCTTTTCTTTCAGCGATGCCAGCATTTGCTCTTCGAGCTGCTTGCGATCGCTAATATCCATCAGCATCTTGAGAATGCAGGGTGTACCGTTGATCTCAATCAGTTCGAGGGACGCCAGCACGGTCTTTTGCTGATTTTCATGGGTTGTAAATCGCAGCTCCAGATTGCGCAAAGACTTTGTTTTTTCGAGCACCTGAATCACCTGTTGGCGTGCTTCGGGTGATTGCCATAGCTGGGTTTCCAGGGTTGTCTGGTTGAGCAGTTCCTGACGCTGATAGCCGAACAAATCGAGGCAACTCTGGTTCACATCCACAATCTGCCCTTCGGGAAAGCGGGTGATCAGACTGCTGACGGGGTTGGCATGGAATGCCTTTGAGAACTGCTCCTCGCTGCGACGCAGGATCAGTTCACTTTGTTTGCGATCGGTGATATCAATAGTGACGCCGATAATCCGATGGTTTGTATCGGTCTCATCCGCCAGAACCGTCCCCTGGGTACAGTGCCAGCGCACGGTTCCATCCGACCAGACGACACGATACTCTGTCTTGTAGAACTGGTTAACCGGACGTTTTCGCCTTTGCGCAACAATGTTTTTATCGTCAGGGTGTACACGGCTGACAAACAAATCGTGGGTCGGGTAAAGGCTGATTTCTTCCGTTCCGTCTAAAACGCGGCCTAATTCATCTGTTTGATAGCCCAACAGCTCATAATTTTCGGGTGACCAATACTGACGGTCGTCTCCCATATGCCATTCCCAGATGCCCATGCGAGCAACGGAGAGCGCCAGTTGGAGCTGCTCAGTGCGTTCCTTGACTCGCTGTTCCAGGGTTTGATTCAGATCGAGCAGGGCCAATTCAGCTCGCTGACGCTCAGTCAGTTCTGCCTGAAGTTGGCGAACCAGCTTGGCGCGCATTTCCGCCTGCTGCTGCACCTCTGAAAAAAGCTGGCTCTGCTGGAGGGCAATTCCGACCTGGTCTGCAATTTGCTTCAGCAGATCGGCTTCTACTGGGGTCCAGTGGCGGGGGCGATCGCACTGATGGGCGATCATCACTCCCCACAATTGTTCTCCCTGCAAAATGGGTACCACCAGATTGGCGCGCACCTGAAACTGGCTGAGAAAGACCGCATGACAATCTCTGATAGTGCCGTCGTAAATATCTGCAATACTTCTGACTCGCCCCTGCCGATAGGATTCAAGATATTTTTCCTGAAAACATAAATCCTGGAGGGATTGCCCCAACAACGCTGTGTAACCTGGGGCAACGGATTCTTCGACCACCTGACCCGGCAGTCCGTCCTTTAGTTGAAACAGCAGTACCCGATCGGCTGCCAGCAGATTACGCACCTCGGTGACCGTTTGACTGAGGATGGTGTGCAGATCGAGGGATTGCCGAATTCTCTCTGTGATGGTGCGGATCAGTCGCTCCCGTCCAGCCTGATCCTCGATCATACAGTTGCTGTTCTGGTTGATGGAATAGGAACACTGACTGTCACGCAAGAGATCATTCTCCTCCTGGAGCCGCAGGGTCTCTCGCTGTTGATACTCAAGCTTTTGCTCCAACTGCTGAATTTGCATCTGGAGGGTGGCGATGCGTTCTTCGGGGAGGCGGGAAGCGATCGCCTCAAGCTCGAAGATTTCATCTGGCCCCATGCTTCTATCAGAGCCATCCGCAGGTGCATCAGAACGATAGGGAGCGGACATAGTTCAGGGGGGTGAGCTTATGGAAGTCATCAATGTATTTTGCCCCCTTTGGGCCCTCCCTTATCAACTGGACTTTTGACTATTTCTTCCTAAATGCCGCGTAATGCTCTCTCAGAGAGCGTTTCGCAGCAAATTTGATTTTAGCGCCGATTTTCCTGAAACGCTGACAACGTCAGCGTTTCTGGAAAATCGGCGGGATTTAGTCAAAAGCCCAGTGATAGCAGTTTTCATCAGCATCAGGTACAGGGCGCACAACTTAATGTCGGGTAACATGGTGCCCCCCTAACCCCTGTCCCTCACCAGCGTGAAAAACGCTGTAGGACTGCTATAGAATTAAAATCCTCAGCAAATGTCACCTCAGTGGTTCACGAGTGGGTTATTTGGTATCTATGCTGCTATTCCCTCATCCCCCAGCCCCTTCTCCGGTGTTGTTCTACAAATGTTGATGGTTTTGGTGGGGGGGGGGGGGGGGGGGGCGCGCCCCCCCCAAAAAAA
>CAZVXA010000051.1:0-21849 GCA_964630955.1 uncultured bacterium
ATCCCAGTTTTCGTTTGGCGCGGCTTCGCCGCGCCAAACGAAAACTGGGATTTTACTGGGATTTTATTTTATGGAAAGCCCCTTAGCGCAGCCGACCTGCTGCCAGTAGCGTGTCGATCATGCGGTTGGCCTGCGACTCGTAACTGCTGCCAAACAGGTTGAAGTGATTGAGGATGTGATACAGGTTGTAAAGCGTTTTCCTCAGTGAATACCCAGGCTCCAGTGGAAAAGCCTGGTTGTAAGCGCGGTAGAAGTCATTGGGAAAGCTGCCAAATAGTTCAGTCATTGCCAGATCGACTTCGCGATCGCCATAGTAAACTGCCGGATCAAAGATTACAGGCTCCTCCAGCTTTGTCACCGCTGCGTTACCCGTCCACAGATCGCCATGCACCAGTGAGGACTGCGGTGTATGGCCCTCCAGCAGTTTGGGAACCGCTGCCAATAATTTCTCCTGCTGCGGGAATCGCCCCCCCTGCTGCTGCGCTAACTGGAACTGGTGCCCCAGTCGGTGTTCTACCCAGAAATCAATCCAACTCTGCGTCCAGGGATTTTTCTGAGGGGTTGCTCCGATCGTGTTGTCAAACTCCCAGCCAAAGCCGCGATCGCTTCCCACCCGATGCATTGCCGCCAGATTTCGCCCCATCTCCTCCCAGGAACGATGGGTTCCATAGCCCAGATCGAGCCATTCCATCACCAGATAGGCAGAACCATCCTGTGTGCCCCAGCACACAGGATCAGGCACGCGAATGGTGTTCGTCCGATGGATTTGCTTGAGTCCCCTGGCTTCTGCTTCAAACATACCAATCTGGTCAGCTTTGTTAATTTTTACAAAGAAGGCCACCTCACCATCCACCAGCGCGTAGGCGCGGTTGATGCTGCCACCACCAACCGGGCGCTGGTGGGTTCCACGGAATGTTTTTCCGGTGACCTGGCTGATATGGTCAGCGATCGCGCTCCACATCGCCTTAAGCTGCCTTCAGAACCACAACCCCGTAGGCATCGGGGGACAGGTAGCGGTTTGCGGCCTCCTGTAAGTCTGGAATCTCCACGGAACGAATGGAGCCGGGGTAATCCAGTGCGGGGGTCAGGTCTCCAACCACAGACTGATAGTAGCCGTAGAGTCCAGCGCGATCGCCTGGTGTCTCATTGCCGAATACAAATCGGTTGGCTACCAGAGTGCGGATGCGCTGCACCTCAAAGGCTGTTACAGGTTCGGTCTGGATGCGACGGATGTGTTGGGCGATCGCCTCCTCAACTTCTGATAAGTTCTCCGCCGGAAGCTGTGCTGAGATGTAGAACAATCCCTGCTGAGCATAGGTCATATTGCTAACTGAAATGCTCGACACCAGGCGTCGATCTTCCCGCAGCTCGCGGATTAATCGTGCAGTTCGTCCCTGCCCCAGCACTGAGGCCAGCACATCCAGCGGGTAGGTATGCGCCAGGTCAGCCATGCCAGGGACGCGCCACATCATGACCAGACGCGCCTGTTGCAGCGTCGGGTCAATGTGCTCGTGTCGGACAATTTCTTGAAACTTAGCTTCTGGCAGGTAGGACAATGGTTCGAGTAGCGGGGGGGTATCGGAGCGAGTGCTGTGAGATTCGGCGGTTGCAAAGCCATTGGCCACAATCTCGATCAGTTCCTCCACGGGCAGGTTGCCCACTGCGACAGCAGTCATGGAGCGGGGCTGGTACCAGATGGTGTGGAAGTCGCGCATCTGTTGCGGGATCAGGTTCTCAATGACCAAGGATGGCCCCAGCACAGGACGCCGATAGGGGAGCCGCTCGAAAGCCACGTCCATTGCCCGGTAGTAGGTGCGGCGGTGGGGGCTATCGTTGGCGCGGCGAATTTCTTCGAGGATGACGTGGCGTTCCCGCTCGAAGGCTTCGTCAGGAATCGCAGCGTTCATCACCACTTCGATCTGGTGGGGAGCCAGAGTGGCGAAATCCTGGGGAGCGCAGGTGATGTAGTAGTGGGTATAGTCCTGGCTGGTGGCGGCGTTAGTCACTGCACCCCGCTGCTCGATCAAATGCTCAAACTCACCGCTCTCTAAGCGTGCCGTACCTTTGAAGATCATGTGCTCAAGGAAGTGGGCCATACCGTTGATAGCGTCGGACTCCACTGATGACCCCACGTTCAACCAGATACTGAGATTCACCGCCTCGATCGGCATCTGCTCGACGATAATCGTCAATCCATTCGGTAAACGGCGAATCGTAGGTGCATTCAGACGATTGGCGACCGACGAGTGAAGAAGGGTTGAGGTCATGGTATTGCAGGAATAGAGCCTTAATCTATCTTAATCGATCACCTCTGTAGTTTCTGTGCCTTTGGTTTCGGTGGGTTGAGTCAATGACAGGGCTTTGCAAGCGCGTGAGGGACAAAGTTTGTGTTGAGAGCTGTGAGGAGTGCGGCTCTCAACACAAACTTGGATTCTATCTCAGTGCTTTGCGCTGTGTGTAATGTAGCGGGATTGGGAGGTTTTGGGCAAAACCAGGCTTTTTGGGGGGTAAGCTACCCCCTCCAGATCTCTGGTTCGCAGCAACAAATCACTGCCAACAACAAACCCATCCCTCAAACTGATTGAGAAAACCCGGCGGTAATCTTCTGCCGCAGGTAGGCATCAAACACAGAGGCAATATTGCGAATCAGCAGCCGTCCAGCGGGGGTAACACGAATCAAATCCGGGAAAATTTTCACCAGGCCGTCCTCTGCCAGCGCACGCAGGTCTGCCTGCTCAGCGGCAAAGCAGTCCTCAAAGTGTCCCTCCAGACTGAGGTCGTATTTCTCATAGAGGTCTTCTTTGGAGAGTTGGAACTGGCACATCAACTCCATGATGATGGTGCGGCGGATAATGTCGTCTTGAGTTAAGGCAACACCGCGTTCGATTGGAGCAATGTCAGCGTCGATCGCCCGATAGTAATCTCCAAGCCGCTTGTGGTTCTGCACATAGACATCGTGCAACATGCTGATGGAGGTCATGCCGAAGCCAAACAGTTCCGACTCTGGCTGGGTAGTGTAGCCCTGGAAGTTGCGGTGGAGCTGGCCCTGGCGCTGGGCGATCGCCAACTCATCATCGGGTTTTGCAAAGTGATCCATCCCGATAAACACATAGCCGTTGCTAGTCAGCGTTTCAATCGTCATCTGCATGATGGCCAGCTTTTCGGCAGCGCAGGGCAGCGTTTCCTGGGAAATATGCTTCTGGATCGGTTTAATCCAGGGAACGTAGGCAAAGTTGAAAACGGCAATGCGATCGGGGTTAAGTTGAATCGTTTTGAGAATCGTCTCACGGAAGGTATCGAGCGTCTGATAAGGCAGACCGTAGATTAAATCAACGTTGACGCTATCGAAGTCTGCTTCTCGCATCCAGTTCATGCCGTCGAACAGCATCGCTTCAGGCTGGATTCGGTTGACGGCCTCCTGGACGCGAGGATTGAAGTCTTGAATGCCAAAGCTGATGCGGTTGAAGCCGAGGCCGCGGAGAAACTGAAGATAATTGCGATCGAGGTAGCGGGGATTAACTTCGAGGGAAAGTTCGGCGTTGTCAGCGAAGGTAAAGTGGCAGTGCAGAACTTCCCAGAGGCGATCGACCTGAGCCTGCGACAGATAATTGGGTGTACCGCCGCCCCAGTGGAGCTGCTGGACGATGCGATCGCTCGATAATTGGTTCGCAACTCTTTGAATGTCTCTTTCCAGGTAATTCAGGTAAGGATCGGCAACCTGCTTGCGCTGCGTAATGACGGTGTTACAGCCGCAGAAATAGCAGGGCGTTTCGCAGAAAGGGATATGGCAGTAAAGGGAGAGGGGGATTTGCTGCTGGTTGCCGCGATCGATCGCCCTCTGCAGGTCGCTTTCCTGGAACTCGGTGGTGAGTTCAGTGGCAGGGGGATAGCTGGTGTAGCGGGGTAGGGGGCGATCGTATTTGCGCAGGAGGTCGGGGTTGAATTGGACGGTTTGGGTGGTTGGGTGCATGGGGACAGAGTTTTAGAGTTTTGTAAGCGGGAGTTTTGGCTGTGAACCAGAGATCTGGAGGGGGTAGCTTACCCCCCCAGACCCCCCCGCTCAGGGGACGAAGCGTCCCCCGAACCCCCTCCTATCAGGTTGCTCGTGAGAAGCCAGCAGCCCACAGCGGGTTACCCACGATCGGAAGACGGCTGAGTCATGGGCGGGCAGGTGTTCTGAGGGCACAACCCAATGCCCTTACGGCAAATTGCAGGGGATTAATGTTCAGATCAGACTTTATCGCTTGATAGCGATGAATAGAAAAAAATTTGTTTTACTTAATATTTCTGGACGTTATATTGCGTTTTCTTGCTTCTTCTTAAAGCGAATTGAGAGGAGATCGCACCTGTGAGAGAATCAATCGTTATAAAGTAATATAGCTGTAGTAATTCTGGTTGAAGGGGGTATGGGGGCATTGCCCTCATACAGGGGTGGAACCCCTGCACCCCGTTCTGATAACCGTGAATACGGCTATAAAAACACATGAGTCCCACTGGCAATCATGGTAAACACGCTATCCAATCCAGGTGATATGCAGAACGGCAAGCAGGCCGTTGTCGTTGAGACGCTGCTGACGCCCCGCTTCTACACGACCAACTTTGAGGAAGCTGCCCAGTTTGACATTTCCCTCCAGGAGAAAGAGCTGCGGGCGATGCTGGCGGAGATGCAGGCAGACTATAACCGCCACCATTTCGTGCGGGATGAGGAATTTGAGCAGTCCTGGGCGCATGTCGATCCAGACACGCGCAAGGCGTTTATCGATTATCTGGAGCGCTCCTGTATCTCGGAGTTCTCTGGCTTTTTGCTGTTCAAAGAACTGTCTCGTCGGCTGAAGCAGCCCCAGCCGCTGCTGGCAGAAATATTTCATCTGATGGCGCGGGATGAGGCTCGTCACGCGGGATTTCTCAATAAGGCAATGAGCGACTTTAATCTCTCGCTCGACCTGGGCCACCTGACGAAAGCTCGAACTTACACTTTCTTCCCGCTGTCCTGGATTCTCTACACAGTTTACCTGTCGGAGAAGATTGGCTACTGGCGCTATATTCTGATCTATCGTCAGCTTCAGAGGTACCCCGAAAACCGCTTCTATCCACTGTTTCGCTACTTCGAGAGCTGGTGTCAGGATGAGAACCGCCACGGCGATATCTTCAAGGCGCTGGTGCGATCGCAGCCCCGACTGTGGGACAACTGGCGCGCCAAACTGTGGATTCGCTTTTTCCTGCTGATGGTGTTCGCTACCCACACGATGACGGTCCAAGAGCGGGCGGGCTTCTACCAGTCCCTCGGCCTCGACCCCACGGAGTACGATCGTCAGGTGATCAGCAAAACCAACGAGACTGCTGCGAATGCCTTCTCTGTGGTGCTGGATGTGGATAATCCGCAATTCTATCCACTGCTCCAGAAGTGCTCCAGTCTCAACCTGCGCATGTCAGCAATTAGCAAGAGCGATCAACCGAATTGGCTGAAGCACCTGCAAAAACTGCCGCTCCAGGGGGCGATCGCCTTCAACCTGGTGCGCCTCTACCTGATGAAGCCTGTAGATAGTCAGGCAGAGTGGGCAACTGTGCGGTAGAACTGTCAAAAGCGGCGCGGTGCTTTGCACCGCGCCGCTTTTGATCAAGGCATTATATTAGCCGTCAGCGACCATCTGGTCGATTAATTCCTGCATGACGATATTGGCGCGATCGTTCTCAATCTGACAGGTGCCCGCTGCAACGTGACCGCCGCCGCCATATTTCAGCATCAGTTCCCCGACGTTCGTTCTGGAGGAGCGATCGAAGATGGATTTACCAACAGCAAAGACCGTATTTTGCTGCTTCAGCCCCCACATGATGTGCATAGAAATATTGCACTCCAGGAACAGGGCGTATACGAGAAAACGATTGCCTGCGTAAATCGTTTCTTCATTCCGCAGATCCAGTGTCACCACATTGCTGTGAACATCTGAGCAGCGCTTAATCTGTGCTCTAAATTTATCCTGGTGTTCAAAGTAGAGATCAACCCGCTCCTGAACATCGGGCAGTGCCAGAATGTCTTCGATGTCGTGATTGCGGCAGTAATCAATCAGGTGCATCATCAGGGTGTAGTTCGACACCCGAAAATCCTTGAAGCGCCCCAGCCCTGTGCGGGCGTCCATCAAGAAATTCAGCAGTACCCAGCCTTCGGGGTGAGTCACCTCGGCAGCGGTGAACTTCGCAGAATCCGCCTTATCCACCGCTGCCATCATGCTGCGAGAAATATTCGGGAATCTGTCTGCACCACCGTAGTAGTCATACACAACGCGGGCAGCAGAAGGCGCCTGAGGATCAATGACATACCCGGTTTTGCCAGTGCCGTTGCGGATGGTCTCGCTGGCGTGGTGGTCGAAGACCAGGTGAGCGCCTTCGACGTAGGGCAGGTTGGTGGTGATGTCGCGGCTGGTAATCTCGATTTTGCCGTCCTGCATGTCTTTGGGATGGACAAACATGATGTCATCGATCATGTCCAGTTCCTTCAGCAGAACTGCACACACCAGTCCATCAAAGTCACTGCGAGTGACCAGCCGATAGTTTTCCTTCTGCTGAACAAGCACCATACTGCGCTTCCTTGTTAAACAACACTGCTGCCAGACATTTCACTCTCCGGGGAGTGACCCTCATTCTCAGCATTCCCGAAAATCGAGTTCCTGCAACAAAACTGAAATCCCACAAGCTGTTCCGCTCGCTGCACGGGCGGAACAGCTTGTGGGATTTCAGTTTTTCCACGCCCACTTACTTACTGGACTTTTGACTAAATTGCGCCGATTTTTCCTGAAACGCTGACGCAGCCAGCGTTTCAGGAAAAATCGGCGCTAAATTGAATATGCCGCGAAACGCCCTCTTAGAGGGTGTTTCGCGGCATTATAGGGAAAATAGTCAAAACTCCAGTTACTTAGGATCACGAATTAAATAAAACCAGATATTTTTTGAGAGAAGCGCGGCGAAGCCGCGCTTCTCTCAAAAAAATATTCCAGGTTAATTTATCCACGATCCTTAGAATGAAAGCAAACTTCTTTTTCTCAAATCTCCGTGGTTCGTATTCGAGCACCCGAATTCCTGTCCCATCTGCCCTGGTTAAACTGTGGCTCTCCCCTTTCCCTCAAATCCTTGCGTGGGCAAATCGTCCTGCTCGACTTCTGGACCTACGGTTGCATCAACTGCCTGCACGTCATTCCCGACCTGCATGATCTACAGCAAAAATTTGGGCATCGGCTGACGATGATCGGCATTCACACCGCCAAGTTCGATCACGAGCGAGATATGGCAGGCATTCAGCAGGCAATTTTGCGCTACGGAATAACTCATCCCGTGCTGGTGGATAGCGATCGCATTCTCTGGGATCGCTATACCATTCGCGCTTACCCCACATTTGTGCTGGTTGACCCTCAGGGGTATATCGTCACGACGGTTTCAGGCGAAGGCCAGCGAGAAATTTTAGAAGAATTGATCCAGCGACTGATTGAGGAACATGAGGGCAAAGGGACACTAACGGAACAGCAAATCGGGAAATTTTTAGAAGAGCAATTATCCCCCTGGGGGACTGCACAGACGACGCCCCTCGCCTTTCCCGGTAAGGTGCTGGCGGACTCCGGCAACAATACCCTGTACATTGCCGATACCGGACATCACCGTATTGTTGTAACTGATTTCAATGGCACCCTTAGAACCACCATTGGAACTGGCACGACTGGATGGGCGGATGGAAATTGGAACATCGCTCAGTTCTCTGCGCCCCAGGGCATGGCGTTAGACGCCTCTCAGCAATTTCTCTTCGTGGCCGATGCAGGCAACCACTGCATCCGCAAGATTGACCTGCAACGGGAACAGGTTACAACCCTGGCGGGAACAGGCGTTCAGGGACGGTTACTGTTTCCTCACTGCGGTAATGCAACGGATATTGCGTTAAATTCTCCGTGGGATCTGGCGCTGTTAGGAGACAAACTCTACATTGCGATGGCCGGTTCCCATCAAATCTGGGTACTGGATTTATTCACTCAAACCATCCAAACACTCCTGGGGACGGGAGCTGAATTCTGCGTGGATGGTTTGCTGGACAGTGCCGCCTTTGCTCAACCCTACGGCATTGCAACAGATGGTGAACGGTTGTTTGTCGCCGATAGTGAGACCAGTACGATTCGAGTGATTACGTTGGGAGATGCCTCTGAAGGATCAAACGAGGATGCGAAGCAGTACCCATCGTCGGGCGATCGCCCCAAAGTTCACACCCTCTGCGGCCAGGGACAACTGCACCAGTTTGGCGATCGAGATGGTCTTGGTACAGATGTTCAGCTCCAGCACTGCTCCGGGGTGGCCTGTGATGGAGAATATGTGTGGATCGCAGACACCTACAACCACAAAATCAAATGGGTCAACCCGGTGACCGGAGAATGCCAAACCGTTGCTGGAGGGACGATCGGGTTTCAAGACGGTCGGGGAACGGAGGCCCGGTTCTCGGAACCGTCGGGTCTGGCCTGGAGTCGTTCTAGCAATCAACTCTATATCGCAGATACCAATAACCACGCGATTCGCCGGATTGGCCTGGATTCACTGGAAGTAACGACGCTTTCGATTCCTGGCCTCTGTGCCCCAACGGTGTGTGCTCACAACGCTCCTGGGGGCGGCTCTGCTGGGGCGCTGGTTTGGGCGGAGGGGGCGATCGCGTCAGGTTGAACCGGGTCAGGACTCCCGATATAGTGAAGCAGAAACCTGACGAGGAAGGCTATGCGAGTTCTGGTGATGGGCGGCACCCGGTTTATCGGGGTGAATCTGGTGAAACTGCTGGTGCAGCAGGGGCATGAAGTGGTGCTGTTCAACCGGGGGAATAACCCGCCGCCTGTGCCGGGGTTGCAGCAAATTCAGGGCGATCGCACCGATCCTGCCCAGCTCAAAGAAAAACTGGCGGGTGAGTCCTTCAACGCCGTGTTCGACAACAACGGGCGCGAACTGAGCGACACCCAGCCCCTGGCGGAAATCTTTCGGGGGCGAATTCAGCACTTTGTCTATGTCAGTTCGGCGGGCGTGTATCTCAAAACTGATCAACCCCCCCACATCGAAGGCGATCCCGTCGATCCCAAAAGCCGCCACAAAGGCAAGTACGAAACGGAGTCCTACCTGGCGGGGCACGGTATCCCCTACACCTCTATCCGTCCCGTCTATATCTACGGGCCTCAGAACTACAACGATCTGGAAGCCTGGTTCTTTGACCGAATTGTGCGCGATCGCCCCATTCCCATCCCCGGCCACGGACAGCATATTACCCAACTGGGGCATGTCTACGATCTGGCGGTGGCGATGACCAAAGTGCTGGGCAACAGTCGAGCTGTTGGCAAGATCTACAATGTGGCGGGCGATCGCTTTGTCACCTTCGATGGATTGGCAAAGGCGTGTGCGATCGCCACCGGAAAAGATCCTGAAAGCCTGAAAATCATCCACTACGACCCGAAGAAGTTCGACTTTGGCAAGCGCAAAGCGTTCCCCATGCGCACCCAGCATTTCTTTGCTGATGTCCACAACGCCATGAACGATCTGAACTGGCGACCGGAGTTCAGCCTGGTGAGTGGCCTGAAGGACTCCTTTCAGAACGACTACCTGACGTCGGGGCGGAACCAGCGGGCGATCGACTTCTCGGTGGATGAGGAAATTTTGCGGGCCATTGCATAAGACAGAGTGCCCCCGCATCGCGGGGGCACTCTGTCTTATGCAATGGCTGCTATCTAAGCAGATAGCGTCCGACGCTTGGTGGCCAGACGGAAGGTTTCGATGATGTCGCCTTCCTGCCAGTCCTTAAAGTTGTCGATACCGACACCGCACTCGTACCCGGCGTTGACTTCCTTCACGTCGTCCTTCATCCGCTTCAGTGAGTCCAGGTTGCCTTCGAATACAACCTCGCTACCGCGACGAACTCGAATCCGACAGTTGCGGACTGCCTTGCCGGACTGCACATAACATCCAGCCACAGCACCACGTCCTACTGGGAAGACGGCACGAACTTCCACCTGGCCCAGCGGTTCTTCCACCAGTTCTGGCTCCAGCAGACCCTCCATTGCGCCCTGGATATCTTCCAGCAGCTTATAGATGATGTTGTAGTCACGTACATCGACCCCAGCATCATCGGCAGCCTGACGAGCACCACTGGCGAAGGTTGTGTTGAAGCCAACGATGACCGCGTTACTGGCAGCGGCGAGATCTACGTCTGTTTCGGTGATCTCACCGGGAGCCGCCAGCAGTACACGCACCTGCACTTCCTTCTGGGGAAGCTGCTGGAGTGCGGCCAGGATTGCCTCGACGGAACCCTGCACGTCTGCCTTCAGAATCAGGTTGAGTTCCTTCAGGTCACCTTCCTGAGCCTGTGCTGACAGGGAGTTGAGGCTGACGCGACGGGAAGCCATAGCCTGTTGGAGGCGCGATAGACGCTGTTGATCCATCCGATTGGAGGCCACAGAGCGGGCTTCCTTCTCATCCAGGTAGACTTCGAATTCGTCTCCGGCGGCTGGCACATCGCTCAGACCGAGTACCTCTACTGCAAAGGAAGGCGAGGCAATATCAACCCGCTTACCGCGATCGTCGATCATGGCCCGCACCTTACCGAAGGCAGAACCCGCCACCAGGATATCGCCCACTTTGAGGGTGCCGTTCTGGATCAGCAGGGTGGCCACCGGGCCACGCGCTTTGTCCAGGTTGGCCTCGATGACCGTACCTCTGGCAGGGCGATCGGGGTTGGCATAGAGGTCTTCCACCTCAGACACCAGCAGCAGCATTTCCAGCAGGGTGTCCAGGTTCTCCCCGGTGAGCGCACTGACGGGCACCATAATGGTGTCGCCGCCCCACTCTTCGGCCACTAGACCAAATTCCGTCAGCTCCTGCTTGACGCGATCGGGCTGGGCGTCTTCCTTATCCACCTTGTTGATGGCCACCACAATTGGCACTTCCGCTGCCTTGGCGTGGCTGATGGCCTCAATGGTTTGGGGTCGTACCCCGTCATCTGCCGCCACCACCAGCACTGCAACGTCAGTCACCCGCGCACCCCGCGCCCGCATTGCAGTAAAGGCTTCGTGACCGGGGGTATCCAGGAACACCACCTGTTCGGTCTGGTCGTTGTGTTCCACATCGACGTGGTATGCACCAATGTGCTGAGTAATCCCACCTGCTTCGCCTGCCGCCACTTTGGTCTTGCGGATAGAGTCGAGCAGAGTCGTTTTGCCGTGATCGACGTGACCCATGATAGTAACTACGGGTGGGCGACGCTGAAGCTTCTCCATGTCAGACGCGTCCAGCATCTCGGTCACCTTCTTGGCTTCGGCCTGGGCAGTGCCGGTTTCCACCAGAACGCCCATCTCCTCGGCCACCATCGTTGCGGTGGGTACGTCGAGAATCTGGTTTACGGTGGTCATAAAGCCCTTCATAAACAGAGTTTTGATAATCTCCGTTTCGGGCACAGCCATGACATTGGCCAGTTCAGCCACCGTCAACCCGTGAGTCAGAGTGATAATCTCTGGCTTTTCTTTGGACTCTTGCTCCCGGCGATCGCGTCGATTTCCACGTTCAGAAGGCGCAGCGGGTTTCTTGGCGCGCTGCGCGGGCGCTGCGATCGCAGCGGGGCGGGTTTGACCAGGACGATTCTTCGGCTTTGGTGGACGAGCCAGGGTAACACTGGCCAGCGTTGAGGCTGCTTCATCCCCATTGGCATGATCCAGTGCCTCATCCAGATCCAGGTCTTCATCGTCCACAACCACTGTGCGACGCTTCCCTTTGGTCGTCTTCGCTGTTTTTGGAGTTTCTTGCTCTTCCTCTTCCTCCTCCCACGATTTGCCTCGTTTGGCTCTGGGAGGGGTGGGCCGCTTCAGTTCAGGAACGCCCACTTCCCCTGTAGCGGCGACACCGGGTCGGGTCGGAGCGGTGGGGCTTGTGGCCTCTGCCTCTCCGCCCACCCGCACGGGCTTACGGCGCAGTTCCAGGGTCGGCTTGGCCCGCAGTACAGGTGCCTCAGCGGTCTCCGTGACAGTGATGGGAATCCGCTCTTGCCGACCGGAGGAGTCACCCCGTTGAGGCCGCGCCTCCCGATTGCCACCGTCTCTCGATGCGGGAGCGGTAGGGCGGTTTCCCTGACGTGCTGCCGGGTCACCGGGTTTTTTGAGAATGGGACGATTGGGAGATATCGGTGCTTCGACCGAGCGAGACATGGGCCGATTCTCAGCAGTTGCTGATTCTGCAGCCATGGGTCGCGATGATGCGGAGGGGGATTCTGCGACAGGGGTGGGAGCGATCGGCTCTGGAGCAACAGTCTCAACAGTCTCAACAGTCTCAACAGCCACTTCAGGCACGATTTCGGCAGCAGGCTCAACTACAGGTTCTGGAGCTACCGGAGCTTCTACCGGAGCAGCAGCAGTCGTACTTGGAGAGGTTGGCCGTGCAACAGGTGGTGTCGGAGCCGCAGTCGTCGGGGCTACCGCAGTCGCTGGGGTAACGGGAGCCGCTGGGGCTTCAGGACGACGGGGTGGCTCGACTGGAGGCCGATGCCGACGAATCTCTAGAATTTGCTGTTTTTTAACCGGAGGTTGGGGGCCATTCTGACGGGGTTGAGAACCAGCAGGCGATGAGGCGTGGGCTTTACCAGTGGAGGTGTGGGCGTGAACCTGCTTCTCGGTAGCAGACCGGATTCGAGAAGCTTCGGCTTCTGAGATAGTGCTACTGTGGCTCTTGTACGGAATATTGAGTTGGTCGCAAACTTCCAAGATTTTCTGATTGTCCAAATTCAATTCCTTCGATAACTCGTAAATTCTCACTTTGCCGTTGTTCATCCACTCTTTACCTCTTCGCACCGATTGATTGTCACATAGAATGACCTGCTTGCTTATTTGACGAAACGACACTTGTTTGAGCCTGGAGACGGGTCACTGTCTGGCACTGACCGGGAATAATCGTTCACTGGTGACACCGGAATAGACAATTCCGCTGACTACCCCACAGCCTACACTGTGATTGGACGACTGGATGCCTCCCCCTCTCAACAAACGACTGCTGCAAAAACAGCACCCCTTTCTAATCTTGCCTGAATCTTTGGGGATTGGGTAAAGATTCAACAGAAATATAGGCGCACGCGCCCGGTTAAAAATCGCTTCGCTCAGGGGATTTAGTTAGTTGATGAAAGCATTCTCTCCAATTAAATCTGACGGTTGTAGACAAACCCTTTTCGTCCAGTACAGCTTTTAATTAACTTGATTTTCTTTCTAATGTACCGCCTTCTGAAGCAGATACTCCATTTTGGATGGGAAGCGACTGGGGTGAGGGCACTGATTCGGCAGAGGCGAGACGATCCCAGAGCGTCTGATAAATGGTTTCGGGGATTGTTGCTTTGAGCGATCGCCCCAACCTATCTTTCTTCTGAGCCGCTTGCAGGCAGCTTGCCTGAGGGCAGAGGTAAGCCGATCGCCCCATACCCTGATCTAATTGTATCGTCCGTGACGGAAACACCCGCACAATTCGCCAAAAAGTCGATCGATGATCAACTTTTCGGCAGCTCAGGCAGCGGCGGTAGTTGGGGGGCATTAGGGGTGGATGGGTGGATGGGCATTGCGGTGAGCGATAGCCGAACCGTGGATGGGTAGGGGCGCAGCATTTGGCAGTGCCGTTGGTTATGAAATCGCCTATATTCGGACCGAACGCTACACCTGTGTGCGTGTAGCTGGTAGCGGGAAGGAGCGTTATTCAGGGCGCTTCAGGGCTTCACCGCTCTGGGTGCCAAAGCCATCGGCAGTTGCTCCTTCGGTGATAGGTTTCTCTTGCTCCTCGAATTCCTCCTCGAATTCCTCCTCGAATTCTTCCTCTTCCTCATACTCGTCCTCTGCTTCCTTCTGAGCAGCTTCGCGGGCCAGACGGCGCTCCTCAGCCTGTTCGGCAATCTTGCGGGCTTCGCCCTCGAAGTCGTACTTGGCAGAATCCTTGATGTCGATCTTCCATCCGGTCAGCCGTGCAGCCAGACGGACGTTCTGACCTTCCTTGCCAATCGCCAGACTGAGCTGGTCTTCAGGCACCAGGACATGAGCCTGTCGCTCCTCCGGATTCACCAGGATGACCTGATCCACGCGGGCGGGGCTGAGGGCGTTGGCAATATAGGTGGCGGGGTCGGGAGACCAGCGAATCACGTCGATTTTTTCCCCACGCAGCTCATTCACCACGGCCTGAATCCGTGATCCCCGTGCGCCAATGCAGGCCCCTACCGGGTCAACATCACGCTCCAGGGTGTCCACCGCAATTTTTGTGCGGGGACCGACAGAACGGGAGGGGGGATTGGCCTCCCGCGCAACGGCCACGATTCGCACGATTTCGTCTTCGATCTCCGGCACTTCGTTGGCAAACAGATCCACCACCAGTCCAGCATCCGCTCTCGAAACGAGGAGTTGGGGGCCACGATGGGAGCCTTCGGAAACCTTCCTCAGTAGCACCTTAAACACTGCGTTGGCGCGGTAGTTGTCGTTGGGGAGCTGGTCACGCTTCAGCAGTTCTGCTTCGACCTCGGGTTGCCCATAGCCGCTGCTTACCGCCATGATCACCGACTGCCGCTCAAATCTGAGCACTCGCGCCTGGGGCAGCACTGTCCCTTCCAGATCCTTAAACTCTTCCTGCACCAGTTTGCGCTGCTGGTCGCGCAGCTTCTGAGCCAGCACCTGTTTGGTCTGGATCGCCGCCATCCGGCCAAATTCTCCCTGGTCAGGGGTCACATCCAGTACCACCGTGTCCCCCAGTTGGGCTTCGGGAGCTACCTCCTGTACTTCTTCCAGGGCAATCTGGTGGTCAGGATTGGTCACTGATTCAACAATTGTCTTGGTGGCCAGGACCCGGAAGCCTTCGTCCTCAACATCCAGTTCGACCTCAAAATTCAGAAAATAATCCTCGTCGAAGGTATTGACATCGGGACGATGGGTGCGGCGATACCGCTCATAGCCCTTCAGCAGTGCCTCCCTTAGCGCCGCCTGAACAGCGTGTTTGGGAAGATTGCGTTCGCGGCTGATGCCGTCGATCATTTCTTGCAGTCCGGGCAGTGTAACCATTGACATATCGAAACCTCCGATGGGGTATTAAGTTGTGTGAGTGGATGATGAGAGGAATATTTTCCAGAGTTTTTGCAGGTGTCCCCCTGCTCAGTGCTTTAGTCACGCTTCTCGTCGAGCTGGACTTTGCTGACCAGCGATCGGGGAATGGCGATCGCCCGACCTTTCTGGCTGATATGAACTGCTGTATCATCGCGCCGAATCAGTTGTCCCCCCCAGGTTTTCTGTCCTTGAAAAGGTTCACTGGTGGAGACGATTACCCCAAATCCCTTAAAGGAGATGAACTCCCGGTCGGTAGTGAGCGATCGAGAAATGCCGGGACTGGACACCTCCAGCACGTAGGCATCAGGGATCAGATTGATCGCATCGAGGGCAGTTTCCAGGGCATGGCTCATGCGCTCACAGTCATGCAGACTGGTATCATGCTGCAAATTGCGGACATCGACCCGCAGCACAGGTGGATTCTGATGAGTATGGAACACCGCATCGACCACCTCCAGACCCAGCGGTTCGGCGATGGGCGATGCCAGATCGAGAATTTGGGGAACCAGTGGATGAACCATAGCGAGGAATCACAGCAGGGAGCATCGGCGCTTCAGGGAGGCGTTGCAAAAAAAATGCAAATAAAAAAAGCGGGCGCAGACCCACTTCCGACAAAATTATGCCCTGAAGCAGATGGAAGCGTTTGCCGCCATCGATTCCAGTCTAGCGCATGATTTCGGGATTGGGCAGTTGAGTGGGGACACCCCAACTGTTATGGGGAAAAACACCCAATCAGGGGAGGGCTACCGTAGATGCCGCTGGATATGCTGACGGAATGAGCGAAACTGGCATAGCTAAAGTCATTGAGAACCAGGTGAAGGGCACCGTGGTGTTGCTGGGAGCGACTCCTGAGGAGGCGCGACAGTTTGTCCAATGTCTGAGTGAAGCGATCGTCCTGGATCTGACGGTGGTGGTGGCTGACTGTATCTCCCAGGTGTTGATCCTGCAACCGGATGTCGTTTTGCTTTCCGTGGCGCAGGATGCCCCGAAGAAGCTGCACAGGCTGCACCAGATGAAGGCCAGTTCAGAAACCCAGCCAATTCCGGTGGTGTTGCTACTGGATCTGAACCAGGCAGAACTGCGGCATCAAGGATTTTCCCTGGGCATGGCAGACTATCTGCTGAAGCCCTTTCATCCTCGAGAAGTACAGCGATGCCTGCAACCGCTCCTGGAGCGCATCTGTGAAGGACAGCGGGGACAACAGTCTGAGCGATCCCTCCAGCAGATTTTGCATGCCCTGGCCCACGACCTGCGGAATCCCGTCATTGGAATACAAATGGTGTTGCAAAATCTGCTTCAGGGAGTCGGGGCAGCGCCAGAGGAAGATTGGATTGCCGTGCCGCGCCCGGTGCTGGAGCGGATGCTGCAGGGGAGCCACTGCCACCTTAAACAAATCGACGCTCTGATCGACGCCCACACCTGTCAGTCGCAGCGACTTGTGATTCAGCCGGAGCCAGTGCAATTGGGGATGCTGATCGCCGACCTCGTTCAGGATCTGGCTCCCCTGCTGAGGAAAAAACGGGCTGTACTGGTGTCTGACCTGCCTGCCGCTCTTCCCCCGGTCAAAGCTGACCCCAAACAGATGCGACGGGTGTTTGAACACCTGATCACCAATGCACTGAAGCATAACCCCCCTGCTGTGCAGCTCAGGATTAGTGCGGCTCCTGTTGGAGAATCTGTGTCCTGCTGTGTGCAGGACAACGGGGTTGGTATTCCCGTCGAACAGTGCGATGCCCTGTTTCAGTTGCACCGGCGGGGGGAGAATGCCCGTTACACGCACGGATTGGGGTTGGGTCTTTTTCTATGCCAGCAGATTGTGGAAGCCCATGGTGGCAAAATCGCAGTGGAGAGCGAACCGGGGGCGGGGGCAACTTTCTGGCTAACGCTGCCGATTGCAGTCGAACAAAAGATCCCCACCCCGACTTGAAAAGTGCCATTTCATCGTTCAAAGTCGTGGCATTTGATGATTAAGAAAAACTCTCACATATAAGTATCCACAGAGATTTGGGAACGCTTGTAAAGCTTTTTGCGATCGCCCTGTGACACTTTTATAGAGATGGGTTACGATGAGGGGCAACATTGAAAATTCCAGATAGTGAACGAGGAGTTGGGCTATGGGCGTGAGGTTGAACGGTTTTTTAGGTGGATTAATGCTGACGGCAGGAATGGGGGCTGTGGCTTCTGAAGCATTAGCACAGCAAGCTCCTGCCCCGACGATTCCGCAGGCGTTTGAAAACGCTTTCTTCGAGAACAGTGGCGACTTCTACAATCGTGGCACCCTCAACATCTTCTTTGGCCCATTCCCCGGCAACACAACCGAGCAGGACGCTCGGGCTGTGAATGAAGTTTACCGGACGGTCATCCGTCAGCAGGGGGAGGACGGCCCCACGATTCGCACCCCCGATCTGGAAAATCCCTTCAACAGTTCCCTGCTGGCGGGCGGTGCGAACCTGGACATTGAGCAATCTCCCACCCCAGTCCGGGTGATCAACATCCCCGTTCCCGTTCCCGTCGCCCCCGCCGCTCCCCTTCCGCCCCAGCGACGCGGTCCCGTGCGCGCCCTGTTCTAAATTTCTGCATCTGAAAAAGATTGGCTCCTACCCGCACTGCGGGTAGGAGCCAATCTTTTTCAGATGCTACTTCCTTTTCCAGGTGGCAATATTCCAGGTGTTGAGATCCCACGGGGTCAGATCAACGCCATCCAGTTGGTTACTCACTCCTGCGGTCTCGGCCCGATGCACGATCGGGAAAACCACAGACTGATTGACCAGCAGATCATTCATCTGAATAAAAAGCTGCCGTCGCTTGTCGGGATCCAGCTCTTTCGCAGCCTGATTCCACAGAGCATCATATTCGGGATTGCAGTGGCGAGAAACGTTGTCCTTCGACCAGTTGTTGGCTTTTTGGGGGATTTCGCTGCACAGGTACGACTTCATGTAGGAACCGGGGTCAGGGCTGGTGTTGCCCGTGGTGAACATCTGGAAGTCGGCGAAGAACTTGGCGGTGTTGTCCTGATTCGCGGGATCGCTGTCAAAGAAGATACTGGGATCGATGCTCTTTAGTTCCACCTGTGCACCCACCTGCTGCAAACCCTGCTTGATAATCTCCTGGGTCTTCTGGCGTAGTGGGTTCACGGAGGTCTGAAACAGGAGTCTCATCTCGACGCCATTCTTATCGCGGATTCCATCCCCGTTGGTATCCTTCCAGCCCGCCTCGTCCAGCAGTGCTTTTGCCCGCTCCAGGTCAAATTTGTAGCTGGTGTTGGTGGAATTGTAAGCTTCGGGGGAGACCAGGAAATTGGCTGTGGGTTTTCCGGTGCGACCGTAGAGTTGGGTGGCGATCGTGTCACGGTCGATCGCCAGATTAAACGCCTGCCGCACCTTGAGATCGCTCAGAAACGGGTGGGGTGCTTTCATACTGGAACGCTCCCCATCCACCTCTCTATTGGGATCGCTCAAGTTCAGCAAAATTCGCTCAGCCAATGGCCCAAAGTTGGCTGTTACCTGGCCCTTGCCTGCCGCCAGCAGTTGTTCCAGAATTGGGGCTTCTACCTGCAGGTTGTAGGCAAAGTCGGCATCTCCGGTTTGCAGTACGGCTCTGGCAGCGGAAGCTGCATCGCCGCCGCCCTTGAGTTCGACTCGCTGGAAAAATACATTACTGGCGTCGCGATATTCGGGGTTGGCCTCGTAGACGACCGTATCTCCTGGTTTAAATTCCACCACGCGGAACGGCCCCGTTCCCACAGGCTTCAAGTTGGCTGGAGCTTCTCGCGCCTTCTCGCTCTGGTACGCTTCATAGAGGTGTTTCGGCAGAATCATGCCTTCTGTTCCCACAAAAGGCAACGACCAGGCGGGGTTGACATCCTTGAACGTGATTTTGACGGTCTGCGGGTCTACGGCCTCTACTGACTGGATGGTGTCATAGGTGGCCGTTGTGACGGTTCCGGCTTTGGGATCAACGATAAATTTGTGAGTAAACACTACGTCATCCGCCGTGAATGCGGTTCCATCGGACCATTTCACCCCTGGCTTCAGCTTCCAGGTGACCGATTTGCCGTCTGCAGAGAGTCCGCCATTCTCACGGGTAGGCACCTCCGCCGCCAGAAATGGCACCAGTTGCCCCGCATTGTCGTAGCTGGCCAGGGGTTCCAGGGTCAGGCGGCTGGCCTCGGCATCTTTGAAACCTGTGGAAAGGTGGGGGTTGAGAATGGTGGGAGCCTGCCAGTAGAGTAGCTTCAAGGTATCACTGCCTGCTGTCTGAGCAACCGGAGAACCCGGCGAACTACTGGTTTGGGTGGGTTGTGAACCACCACAGGCCGCAAAGGTAACGGCAACTAACAGGGACAGCGCAAACACCAACAGGAACCGCCCGTTCCTCCGCAGGAATTGTCTCATTGTCTAAAGCTCTCTAGGAATTTGGTGTTAGCGTACAGGATTTGGGTGAACAGCGATCGCACTAAATTGCGCTGATTTTCTCCAAAACGCTGACTACATCAGCATTTTGGAGAAAATCAGCGCTAGAATTTAATATGCCGCAAAACGCCCTCTCAGAGGGCGTTTTGCGGCATTACAGCAAAAGTAGTCAAAACTCCAGTAACTACGAAAATCTAAAAATAATCGGCGTTGCTTAATTCAGGGATGAATTAAGCAACGCCAAATAATCTTCACCTTCTTCATTGTCACGACCGCCCATGAGACGGATCACACTGGCCGATCGCCTCCGGTATGAGTTCGATAATTTGATGTCGCGGGGGGCGGTGGCCCTGGTGGCCACGCTGCTGCTGGTGACGCTGCTGATGATTGTCAGTATCAGCACGCTGCTTTATCTGTTTGACCTGGAGTTGAGAAACAGTGCTGACGGCAGATCCTTTAGCTTTGGTCGTATTTTCTGGACGGTGTTTAACCACACGATCGATCCCGGCAGTCTGGAGAATACGAAGGGCGATCTCCTGTATCTGGGTGGCCTGTTTCTCGCCACGATGGGCGGCACCTTCATCGTTAGTGCCCTGATTGGAATCATTGCGACAGGATTTGAAAACAAACTGGCGGAGTTGCGCAAAGGGGATTCATTTGTTGTTGAGTCAGGTCACACCCTGATCCTGGGTTGGTCTCCGGCAATCTTTACGGTGATTCGTCAGCTCATTCTGGCCAAGGCCCATCGACCCCGGTCGGCCATTGTCATTCTGGCCGAGCAGGACAAGGTGGAAATGGAGGATGAAATTCGGGTCAAAGTAGGCCGAACGGGACGGACGCGGATTATTTGCCGCACTGGTAACCCCAGCGACTTTGACGACCTGGCCATCGTCAATCCCAACAATGCAGGACTGATGCTCGTCATGCCCTCCGAAAATCTGGATGGGGACGTGCAGGTGATCAAAATTCTGCTGGCGCTGGTGCAGAACCCCCAACGCCGACCTGAACCTTACTACATCATCACTCAACTCTACGACGAGAAGAACCGGGCGATCGCCCGCATGGTGGGCAAAGACGAAGTCGTAGCCTTTCGCCTGGGGGGAATTCTGGGCTTCGTACTGGTCGAGAGCGTTCGCCAGGTGCGCCTTTCCAGGGTGCTGACCCAGCTGATTCGATATGAGGGAGGGGAGATTTACTTCCACGAAGAACCGACGCTGGTCGGCAACACCTTTGGAGATATTCTGTCGGTCTATGAAACGTGCAGCGTGATTGGCCTGCGCCTGCCCAATGGCGATGTCGTGGTAAACCCACCCATGGAAAAGGCGATCGCCCCCAAAACTCAGATGATTGCCATTGCCGAGGATGAGAAATCGTTCCATTGCTCCACCCATCCCAACCCCACGATTGATCGGTCTGCCCTGCGCACGCCCCAACCGCATCCGCCCCAACCGCTGCACCTGCTGATTCTGGGATGGAACGAGGATGCGCCCGACGTCATCGCCCGACTGGATCGATACATGGCAGCGGGGTCGAGCGTGCTGCTGGTGGCGCATGACCCGGAGACCCCCACTAAACTTGATGCCCTCCGCCAACAGATGCGGCATCTCCATCTGGAGTGCCGCCTGGGGGATATTCAGGATCGGCGTCTGCTGGATGCACTGGATGTTCCGGCCTACGATCGTGTGGTGGTGCTCAGCCCCTTTGATCGGCTCACGGCAGAACTGGCGGATGCAGAAACGCTCATCGTGCTGCTGCACCTGCGGGACATCAGCAACAAATCGGGGCGAAAGTTTCCCATCATCAGTCAGTTGATGAAGGAGAGTAACCGCAATCTGGCAAGGGTGGCGCAGGTGGATGATGTGATTGTGAGCAACCAACTGGTGAGTCTGGTGCTGGCCCAGATGTCGCAAAACCGCGATCGCCTGCCTGCCATCCAGGGGCTGACTGACCCCGACGGCAACCACCTGCAACTCAGGCTGGCAGAGGACTATGTGGCATTGGGGCATCCCGTCAATTTCTACACGGTGGTTGAATCCGCCAGACGGGTTGGCCATCTGGTCATCGGGTACTGCGTGGAAGCGGAAGCCAAAGATGAAAGCAGTGATTATGGGGTGCGGCTGAACCCAAAGAAGTCAGATAGCGTGACATTTGTACAGGGCGATCGGTTGATTGTGGTGGCGAAGGATGAGCCTGATTCTTGATCGCTGCGCTTTACTCTGATAAACCCCAAACCCATCGGAGGAGTGGGGGGGGGGGGAGCGCCCATCCACACACCACCAAGGTGTTTAAAAACGAGGGCGCGGGGAAAAGGTTTTTTTTTGTTGCGAGGG
>CAZVXA010000051.1:21859-33939 GCA_964630955.1 uncultured bacterium
TTTTGGCCTCCTTTTTTAACCAACAAGCCCCCCCCCCCCCCCCGCGGGGGGGGGCCCCCCCCCCCCCCCCCCCCACTCCTCCGATGGGTTTTCAAGCCGGTGCGCGAGTTCCAGAGTTTTTGTTGAGAGCCGTGCGGAGCGCGGCTCTCAACAAAAACGTTGGTTCTATCTCAGCACGAAGCGCTATGCCCCTTCTCATGGGGATTTCCAGCAGAGGTGACTTCTTCTGACTCTGGCTCATGACCTTTTCTGACTTTTCCAGACTGACTCCAACAGTTGAAAGTTTTAGATTGAGTGCATGGTCAAGGACGCACTGGTTCAAAACACAAAAACGAGCCTGCTTCTAACCCGTTTCTCTAAACATTCAAACCATGATTAGAGCGACTTCAAGAAAAAGAATCCATCGTCTTTGTTTGGAACTCAAAACGTACTTGATCTAAAACTTATTCCTGTTGAATCAAAAAGGACTCTCGAACAATGGCAATTATCAATGGTACCAATGGAAATGACCTCCTGGTCGGCACTGTGCTCCCTGATGTGATTAACGGATTGGCAGGTAACGATAGGCTTTTGGGTCTGGCAGGTGATGATGTTTTGTCCGGTGGATTTGGCAATAACGTTTTAGATGGTGGACTGGGGAATGATACCGCCAGCTATGCTGGATTCGGCAATAACGTTAATGCTTCCCTGGAAACAGGAACTGCTAGCTTCTTTGGTGGATCGGATAGATTCATTAGCATTGAGAACTTAACTGGCGGCAACAACGATGATATTCTGACTGGCAACAGCCTCAGCAACACGATCCGTGGCGGTGCAGGCTTTGACGTCATCTCTGGCGGTGCAGGCGACGACAGGCTGTTTGGCGACGCAGGTAACGATCGGCTGAACGGCGATGCAGGGAACGATATTCTCAGAGGCGGCGACGGAATTGACACGCTCAATGGGGGTGATGGCAATGACCTGCTCGAAGGAAACCGGGGCAACGACATCATGATCGGTGGTCTTGGCAATGACACCTTCGGCTGGTTTGATGGCGATGGCAGCGATCTGATCCAGGGTGATGGGGGAACCGATACGGTGTTCTTCCAAGGCTCAGTCGCTCAGGGAGATAACCTCACCCTCACTACCAGTGGCACCGACATTCTGCTGCAGCGCACGAATCTCGTCCCTGTCACCCTGCGGATGCAGAGCATTGAAAACTTTAATAGCATCAATGGCCTGGGCGGCAATGACAGCCTGCGGATCTCCAATATCGGTCTCGGGTCGGGCGTCAACTCCATTGGATTCAATGGTGGCGAGGGCAATGATACCCTGGTTTCCACAAACGTGTTGGCCAATATACTCGCAACTGGCGACAATGGCAACGACGTGCTTGTTGGTGGCAGTGGCAATGATCAACTGACGGGGGGGCAGGGGAATGATGTCCTGAATGGGGGAGCTGGCAACGATCGGTTGGTCGGTGCCGGCGGTTTGAACAACGGACGCGGTGAAATTGATATCCTGATCGGGGGCGCGGGTCGAGATACGTTTGTGATCGGCAGTGCTTACGATGACGGCAACAACCTGGCCGACGGCGAAGCAGGGAATTTCTTCAATGGCATTGATGGCACGGGTGATTTTGCTCGCATTCTCGACTTCAGAATCAATGAAGACCTGATCCAACTGAGTGGCCCCCGCAGCAGCTATGTGCTGAAGGCTCTCCCCAATTCGCTCCAGGGCGGTTCTTCCATCAGGGATGTGGGAATCTTCCGCAAGAACGGCCCGACCCTGTTCCAGCCGGATGAATTGGTGGCGATCGTCCAGGATGCACCCGGTGCTCTAAATCTGGCAAATACGTCGCAGTTCCGGTTTGTGTAGTTGATTCTGATGAAGTTTAGATAGATGCGCTAGGGTGGTTCTGGCTCCTTCGATTCTCCAATTTTGGAGGACTTTGAAGGGGCCAGTTTCTTTGACATAGAAGAGACTACAACCGCATTGGGGCGATCGGCTCAATCTCCGGATCACTCCCTCCCACCTGATTTGTGCGTAGCACCCAGATCGATGCGCCATGACGGATAAACGATCGCGCCACGACCTCACTGGCCACACGGGGCAACATGGTGCGCCAACTGCTCAGTCCTGTCAGGAGCTGTTTCACGGGGCTGTCCTCCATACTGCTGCCCAACTGTTCCTGATGATGTTTCCAGTCTGCTCTGGCGATGCCAAAGGGAAGTAGATCGCGTTTCAGGGCAAAACTCAGGCTTTCCAACTGTTTCAGTTGTTGTGAGATTTCGGGGTGCGATCGCATCCATTGACGCAGTTTTGAGGTGGATTGAGATTGGACGACCATACTGCGGAGGGCAGCGTAAAGCGCCTGATTCGAGTCCTGAGCGCAGTTATTAGCAGGGCCAACGTAGGTCGCCCCGGTGCCGTCGCCAATGCGGTAGCGAGCCATCATTAAGTCGAGCTGTTGAATAATGCGATCGAGCGGAGATTGGGGTGTACCGTCAATGTCGTAATACCCGGTGAAGGCGTCCAGTTTGATTAACAGATCGCAAACAGGACGGGTGCCCAGGAAGCCCCACTGGCGATCGCCCATATAGCTTGTCCAGTGGTGCCGACAGGAAATCAGCCCGCTGCCGTTGTGGGCATATACCTGGTAGTAGACAATATCAAATTGCAACTCGTCGGCCAGTGGTTCTCGCACCACTTCCGCAATGCCGTAGGAAAAGTGACCGAAATACACCGGCCCCCGCGCTGCTGGTTCTCGTTTCTTGCCACCAATGCCACCGTAGTTGTGAACCAGCAAAGCACGGGTTCCTTCTGTCCAGCTTGAAATGCCTGCATGGCGCTCACGAGTATTCAGCAGCGTTGACGAAACCGTTCCCTTTTTTGTCTCTAAATCATTCCAGGTTTCCTGTTGCAGATAGTTCAGTGCAGGCTTTGCACCCACAATCTCTCGACCGGGCTGAAGCTGGAACAGGGCACGGGGGGCGATCGCCTCCACCACAAACCTGCCGTCCCGGTTGACAGCACCGTAGATGTACCAGCCCGTGGAATTGCAGGGCGATCGCTCCAGATCCCGGGTGCTGGAGGCAAAAATCTCATCTTTGTTGGCAATCACTTCGGGTAGAAGCACCACTTCCTGCGGCCCGTCAAACTGCCGGGTTGCCTGATTAAAGTGAACCACCTGATAACATTGACCATCGGTGATGCGCTCCGATGGCTGGATGAATTGCACCAGCGCGTAGTATTTCCCAGAAATCTCCGTTGGACTATGGCTGATATAGATCGTGTCTGAGGGCTGTGCTGTACCGGAACCCGTCAGACCTGGTTTAACCGCTACTTCCCCCGTCAGCATCACCCACATATCATCGTGCGGGCGTGCCCCTGCCAGGGATTCCAGCGGATCGACCAGTCGCCAACTGTTCAACCGTTCAGGGTGGATGATGCCCTTGCGCAAGCTGAGACGAGCGTCATCGTTAAAGTGAACATCACGGATGACGGATTGATTGCGTGCCTTCAACGCAGGGTCGTCTTTCCAGCGCAGTCTCACCGTTTTTCCAACCAGATGTCCATACGCCGCAGGCGCATGATGCACCTCAAACCAGACGCCTTTCACCTGCTGCCGTTCTTCAAAGTCCGGCAGGATCAGGCGACCCATCCAGGGGGCGATCGCCCGGTACAGCGAGGATGGAGGCGACGATGGGATGGGGAAATCGTCGAAATGGTTGAACGCGCCTGCCTGGTAGCGTTCGTAGGTGCTGATCTGGGGGATGGGCAGTGTTTCGGGCGGTGGTAGCTCTCCTGTCAAAATACCTGCTACCCAATCGACCGTCTGTTGTAGATGGGTGCGCCCATCGGGCAACACCGCCTGGGGGTCCATCACGCCGCCGGGGTTCTGGTGCCCGATTGGGCCGAGGGAAATCAGACTGACCTGTCCGTGTTTCTTGGAGCGATTCCAGTAGGACAGGAGAAACACTTTCCAGCGGCGGGGAAACAGGATCGCCCCCAACTGCTGTACGTTGTCTTTCTCACCTGCCAGGTGGTAGACGTGCTCCAGCTTCAAGCTGTTGTTGCGGCCACAGAACACTCCCGCCAGGGAGATCACATCAATCGGCGCGTTGAGCGCCTCCTTCAGCAGCGGTGCTGACCCCATCGAGATCTGCCCCCCGCCACTGAAGCCGACTAACGTAATTGGCACCCCGCTCCCCAGTTGATATCCATAGTTGATCAAACTGTCGTACATGAGCTGCGCCATCCCCCGGTTGTAAATCGGCCCGTAGCGCAGGTCAGCAGACACCGCAACGGTCAACATATTGCGGAGATTGATCAGAAACCCCAGCTTATTGCCCGGTTTCTCCAGGCGCATCCGGTCTGCCAGCCGCCAGAACCAGGCAAAGGGGCGATCGCTCGTGAGAGAGCGGTTCAGCACCGAGTAGGGCATGATGCCGCGAATAATTGCGATATCCTGGGGCAATAATTTTGCCAGCGTATCCAGGAATTCTTCGCCCTCTGGCAGGTAGGTGAAGTTGGCCTGCCCAATGCCATCCAGATAAATGACGTAACGGGCAATGGCGGTATCGGTGGCGATCGGCGTTTGCAGCTTCACTGACTCCAGGTTGGTATCTACCGCATCGCCATACCAGCCCGCCCACCAGCCCAGCGCTTCCAGGGGGCTGAGGAGAGAAGCCACCCCGATCGCCAGAAGCGTCACGATGGTTAGCTTAACGGTCAACCGCACGGGTTCACTGAGCGCGTCCAGGAATACCAGCAGCAGCCGTCCGAGGAACGGTAGGAAGAAAAGAACGGCAAGGGCGAAAATTGCGATCGCCAGTGGCTTCAAGAGTTTTTTCATGCTGTTTTGCTGTTCCTCTGGCTACTGCCCGGGGGGCGTCTGAAATCCAGACTGTACAAACTTTTCTACCTGTTTTAAATCGGTCATGAGTTCCACGCCAGCGACTTTGTTCGAGAGCCGCTGCCCGATCGCACTGATGGGACGTCCAATCGTGCGCTGTAATACTTCCAGAACAATCCACCCCAAAACACCACAGATGAATGCCTGTTCAATCGTCAGCCGCAGTGAAATCGAGAGTCCCACCAGTAGCGCCAACAGGCTCCAGATCGATAACCCCACGCTAATCGGTACCCCAAAGTAGGGCAACGCCACCAGAAAGCTAAATAGTTGGGGTGCATAGGCATACCCCAGAGTACGGTAAACGCTTTCTAGAGAGATTGCGGGGGGAAAGAGAATATTCTTTACCGCCCAGGTGCTGGTGGCCCAGAAGAAGTAGCTGATCAGGAACAGCACGCTGGCGATGACCAGACTCAGCAGGAAACGAATGGGTTTGACTCGATTGGCAAACAGGATGATGCTCTGCCCGATCGCCTGGGATAAGCCAGCCAGCAGAACGACGTAGAGCGCTCCACGGGAGGCCAGGGGCAATGCCTGGATCTGTTGGAAGGTGTCCAGGTTGAGGGTCAGGGTGCCCCACACCAGTTGCCAGAAGAAGTCGAGGGCTGTTCCGTTCATGTGGCGGTTTTCACCGATAGGCCGTCACGAAAAAAAGTAACATGAATCAGCCTGGGTGAATTGGTTCAGCCCAACCATCCAAATCGTAGGGGTAAAGCATTTGCGCGAAAAGCATCCAGTGTTGCCCGACCCATTTTACGCAAATGCTGTGCCCTCCCAAACGTCCCCCATTGGTAGGGCGATCGCCGTTGGTTTTGTGGGTGGGGTTTATGGGTGGGGTTTATGCGTTGGTTTTATGGGTGGGGCGATCGATGATGTTTTGGGGCGAAGCATTTGCGTAATATGTGTTCTGGTATAGCGTTGAATCATTCGCGCAAATGCTTCGCCCCTACGATGGCTTTTGCGTTTGATTCGGATGGGTTCTGCTTGTGGTAAACACGTCCCTTTCTGTTGCGCGATGTTATATGAATCCCTGAAAGGGATTCATGTCGTTTGTGACCACTACTTCGCCCTGTCTAAGCGGCTCAAGAGTGGTTTCAATCCCTGAAAGGGATTCATGTCGTTTGTGACCGCTGGCGGATATGAGTCGAGACTGCATTTATGAAGTTTCAATCCCTGAAAGGGATTCATGTCGTTTGTGACTTCCTGAAAAAATACGAGATCACTATTTCTACCTCGTTTCAATCCCTGAAAGGGATTCATGTCGTTTGTGACCTGAGGCACCATGCAGAAAATCAACACAGCAGGACTGGTTTCAATCCCTGAAAGGGATTCATGTCGTTTGTGACTTGGAGAAAGCGATCGCCATCTTTCGGTGGATGGCTGAAACGTTTCAATCCCTGAAAGGGATTCATGTCGTTTGTGACGCCAGGGTTGCTACTGACCGTAGGTTTCGATGCAGTTTCAATCCCTGAAAGGGATTCATGTCGTTTGTGACCTCCAGAGTTGAGGCCGCGCTCGGCCTGTAAATAAGTTTCAATCCCTGAAAGGGATTCATGTCGTTTGTGACCAGCGGTCGAACCATAGCCGATGGTGGGGATGCCTGCTGGTTTCAATCCCTGAAAGGGATTCATGTCGTTTGTGACCGATTAATGCGCCGTGTTTTTCAATTCCCGTGGTGAGTTTCAATCCCTGAAAGGGATTCATGTCGTTTGTGACTCCCCACAACTGGAGCTAGAGATCGACACCTCCACAATCCGTTTCAATCCCTGAAAGGGATTCATGTCGTTTGTGACTTGAATCGGTTCATCGGGGTATCGGGCAATGCTTCAGTTTCAATCCCTGAAAGGGATTCATGTCGTTTGTGACCAACGGTCACCACACTGCCAAGCTCAGATTGATAGGTTTCAATCCCTGAAAGGGATTCATGTCGTTTGTGACCAATGGCAAGGGGCACTTTGAGCCACGGTTCACTTGCGTTTCAATCCCTGAAAGGGATTCATGTCGTTTGTGACTTGAAAGGGCTGATTTTTCGCCTATCGTTTAGCGATGTTTCAATCCCTGAAAGGGATTCATGTCGTTTGTGACATCCAACAAGCTCGACGCTACCGAGAATTAGGTCTTGTTTCAATCCCTGAAAGGGATTCATGTCGTTTGTGACCTAGTGCCAGCGGCAACACTCTGAACGCCACAACAGTTTCAATCCCTGAAAGGGATTCATGTCGTTTGTGACATTATCAAGTCCATCGATTGCAGAAACGAATACCCGTTTCAATCCCTGAAAGGGATTCATGTCGTTTGTGACGTTAGCTCGACCCCCTGGCCAACTACCTGATATTCGTTTCAATCCCTGAAAGGGATTCATGTCGTTTGTGACTCACACCCACGCTTCCAGCGGGCAATCGCATCCTCTGTTTCAATCCCTGAAAGGGATTCATGTCGTTTGTGACCTCACGCCCTCCAGATTTACTTGGAGGGGTTGAAACTTGGTTTCAATCCCTGAAAGGGATTCATGTCGTTTGTGACAGCGTTTGAACTTCCGCAGCAACTCAATCTGGTTTGTTTCAATCCCTGAAAGGGATTCATGTCGTTTGTGACCTACCGCTGGCAGCAAACCGTAACCGGACTACCTGTTTCAATCCCTGAAAGGGATTCATGTCGTTTGTGACAGCAAAAGCGATCACCCTGAGATCGCAGAAATGAGTTTCAATCCCTGAAAGGGATTCATGTCGTTTGTGACGTTTTTTTCATCGTGGTTCGGGAAGAAGAAACAGCGTTTCAATCCCTGAAAGGGATTCATGTCGTTTGTGACCAAATTACCGCAGAATTGCCACCTGGCGAAGTCGTGTTTCAATCCCTGAAAGGGATTCATGTCGTTTGTGACGTGCTGCGCTGCTGTTTGCAAAACCGCGTCGCAGCGTGTTTCAATCCCTGAAAGGGATTCATGTCGTTTGTGACACTGGAGATGATGTGGTGTTGCTCAATGCAGACGGGTTTCAATCCCTGAAAGGGATTCATGTCGTTTGTGACTGAAGAGGGATGGGTGAACTACCTGCAAAAGCTGAGTTTCAATCCCTGAAAGGGATTCATGTCGTTTGTGACTAGGTCTCTCCTGCAACCTCCACCGTTGCGGGAATGTTTCAATCCCTGAAAGGGATTCATGTCGTTTGTGACCGAGGGAGTACACATCACCCCTGCTGACCTGTTTCTGTTTCAATCCCTGAAAGGGATTCATGTCGTTTGTGACCTGCGGTGAGACTGCCACCTGATTCAACGCTGAAGGTGTTTCAATCCCTGAAAGGGATTCATGTCGTTTGTGACCGTACTTGGGTTAGATCCGGTGACGCAGCAGTATCGTTTCAATCCCTGAAAGGGATTCATGTCGTTTGTGACGCACAAACACCGAGGCACCGATCGCCGCAAAATTCGTTTCAATCCCTGAAAGGGATTCATGTCGTTTGTGACCGCTGACGTGATCGTGAGGGCGGTGCAGCGATCAAGTTTCAATCCCTGAAAGGGATTCATGTCGTTTGTGACGGCTAACAGCAAGGCTGGCCTTGCTACAATAAAAAGTTTCAATCCCTGAAAGGGATTCATGTCGTTTGTGACGTCCGGCAACGGCTCAGGCATTGCACCCTCAACAATGCCGTTTCAATCCCTGAAAGGGATTCATGTCGTTTGTGACATTGGCGCGAGTGACAAGGTTATGGGTATCGAGTGATGTTTCAATCCCTGAAAGGGATTCATGTCGTTTGTGACACGAACAGCAGCGCCGCCAATCGCAGGCACAGAACGTTTCAATCCCTGAAAGGGATTCATGTCGTTTGTGACGCAATCAGGACGCAATCAACGCAGTCACACAGGCATTCGTTTCAATCCCTGAAAGGGATTCATGTCGTTTGTGACACGTTTCACCGAGGCGGCAGTCGGTGAGCAAATCGTTTCAATCCCTGAAAGGGATTCATGTCGTTTGTGACGTGATTGCGGCAATGTCGTAAGCCTTCCCCGTGGCGTTTCAATCCCTGAAAGGGATTCATGTCGTTTGTGACACGCCGAGTTTGAGGACTTTCCGATTGACGATTTGTTTCAATCCCTGAAAGGGATTCATGTCGTTTGTGACTTTACTGGGGACATTTACACCTTTAGATCTCAGATGTTTCAATCCCTGAAAGGGATTCATGTCGTTTGTGACTCAATTCAGGGGCAGTTACAGCGGCAGTTAGGCGTGTTTCAATCCCTGAAAGGGATTCATGTCGTTTGTGACCTTTTGCAGGTTCATCGTTGCCGTAATGGTCGATGAGTTTCAATCCCTGAAAGGGATTCATGTCGTTTGTGACTCTATTTTAAACTCAGCAGGCAAGAATCGGACTTGCTCCGTTTCAATCCCTGAAAGGGATTCATGTCGTTTGTGACCTGAATAATCCCGATCCTGCCGATCCTGAATTGATTGTTTCAATCCCTGAAAGGGATTCATGTCGTTTGTGACGCGGTGAATATGCAGTGGCAGTCGCAAGTCTCAAGTCCAATTCGTTTCAATCCCTGAAAGGGATTCATGTCGTTTGTGACACCTCGCCAGCGATCGCCAATAACTCAGTCACGACGTTTCAATCCCTGAAAGGGATTCATGTCGTTTGTGACGCTTTACGGGTGGACGCTATTGCTCGTCGTCGAATTGTTTCAATCCCTGAAAGGGATTCATGTCGTTTGTGACGTTCTATGGATGGCATAAACGATACGATTTGGATGTTTCAATCCCTGAAAGGGATTCATGTCGTTTGTGACCAGGGTCAAGTGATGGCTGCAAGAGCCGCACCTCTGTTTCAATCCCTGAAAGGGATTCATGTCGTTTGTGACCACAGGAGGAACGGCAGAACCGTGAGCGCATTTTTGTTTCAATCCCTGAAAGGGATTCATGTCGTTTGTGACCTTCTATCGGCTCTCTCCTTTTGTGATGGTCGCATTCGTTTCAATCCCTGAAAGGGATTCATGTCGTTTGTGACCCCGCACCCGTCTTGGTCATGATGCGGTGGATGTGACTCTTGTTTCAATCCCTGAAAGGGATTCATGTCGTTTGTGACTGAGTCTGTCGATCCTCAGTCACTTCCTTCTGTTGTTTCAATCCCTGAAAGGGATTCATGTCGTTTGTGACACATATTGATGAGCAGATCAGAGCGATCGTTGATGTTTCAATCCCTGAAAGGGATTCATGTCGTTTGTGACGAATTTCCCGATTCATCGCAGCCTGGATGTTGCCGGTTTCAATCCCTGAAAGGGATTCATGTCGTTTGTGACCTTACCTCAAGACTGGTAAGTTCCTCGTCGAGACGTTTCAATCCCTGAAAGGGATTCATGTCGTTTGTGACGGAGAAAACGGCTCGGTAGTCTTCATCATCCCCGTTTCAATCCCTGAAAGGGATTCATGTCGTTTGTGACGCTTTGCCCCCAGCCCCACCGCCCCCAATTACCTCGTTTCAATCCCTGAAAGGGATTCATGTCGTTTGTGACGGAGTCGGGGAAGACGTACGAACTCAACCCGGTGATGTTTCAATCCCTGAAAGGGATTCATGTCGTTTGTGACAAGCAATCAATAACCTAATGCAACCTCATGCTCATGTTTCAATCCCTGAAAGGGATTCATGTCGTTTGTGACGACCCTGGCGGAAGCGCTGGGGCAACCCGCTACTGAAGGTTTCAATCCCTGAAAGGGATTCATGTCGTTTGTGACTCAGGCGATGCGATTTCCTTAATCGCGCCAGACTGTTTCAATCCCTGAAAGGGATTCATGTCGTTTGTGACAATAACCAATCAAATGGCTTAACCGGGGTGGTGATGTTTCAATCCCTGAAAGGGATTCATGTCGTTTGTGACTGCGGGAGCCTGTAACCCTTGCAATATTTGATTTTCAAGGTTCATTTGCGCGAATTGCCCCGATTGTAGCATTTTAGATAGGGAGTGTCAGCAATTTTGCATCAAGCGTATAAAGCGAAAGCCTTTTGCTGTGCCGGGTAGAAGCATTGCGCGAATCGGATTTGAGTTCCGGTCAGGGTAAAGCCTTGTGTAGCAAGACTTTCACGCCCTGGAAAACGATCGCCCATTCCAACACCTACCCATTCGCGCATTGCCTGAGAGACCTACTGGCGAATCGGGCGATCGCCAAAGGCCACAATCTGCTGCTCCACGATTGTATAGGCGATCGCTCCCCGTTTTAGCGGCATCTCATAGCCCCCGGTAAACTCGCCGAAGGACGGCAGCATCAACACATTTTGGGTTTGGTCGAGATAGAAACAGGGAAGCCGCAGATCATCGAGCTTTGTTCTGATTCGGACACAGGGGTGAATGTGGCCACAGATGTTGAGCGTTTGGGATTGGGACTCAGGTTCATGACTCAAAAGGAGATTCCCAATTTTTAGCGAATCAGTATGGATATTCAGCGGTAGATGCTGCAATTGTTGAACGAGGGCGCGATCGTGATTACCAACGATCAGCGTAACGGTGCTGTTGATACCTGAAAGAAACGTTTTCCAGGCATCTAACACCTCATCAACCAGCGCATATTTTGAGTGGAACAGATCACCTAGAATCAACAGTTGCGCTGGCTGGAAATGGGTGAGGAGCGATCGCAGTCGATCGAGCGTTTGCTGATTGACAGTGTTGGCGATCGGGATACCAGCCGCCTGGAATGTCTCGGATTTCCCCAGGTGAACATCAGACACCAGGAGACTGTTCAGGGCTTCAACGTAGACCGCTTTTTCCGGCAGCAGTTGAAGGTTCGTTTGGAAAATCTCAACTTCATACATTTCATCAATCCTAACATCTACGCAGATGTATGAACGGCGGCCTACCGTGTGGGCGTAGCATTCAACCCGAATGTGGGCGATTCCATCATCAAAGATCCTGCCGAATGCTGCGCCCCTACCTATCCACGGTTCGGCGATCGCTCACCACAACCTCCATCCACCCGCACGGGTTTAGCATTCGGGTACGACAGGCGATGACTTCCCCATGACGGATCTGCCCGAATGCTAAACCCCTACCCATCCACCCATCCACCCGATACAGACGTTCCACGGAACGTCTCTACCCATCTACCCATCCACCCGATACAGACGTTCCACGGAACGTCTCTACCCATCCACCCATCCACCCGATACAGACGTTCCACGGAACGTCTCTACCCATCCACCCATCC
>CAZVXA010000052.1:0-33800 GCA_964630955.1 uncultured bacterium
CCCCCCCCCCCTCTCTCAAAAACAATTCGGTTTTATTTAATTCGCGATCCTTAGTGTCCGCAACACTAGTCGTTCGCCAAGCGAACTTTGCCTGGTTGAAAAACTTTGCCTGGTTAGTGTGGCGCGCCTCGCGCGCCACACTAACCAGGCAAAGTTTCTTTGGTGGACTACTAGTTCAGCACAGGTTTCTATGTGCTGGACTTTCAATGCTTCGTCATGCCAGCCATTACAGTTCCCATGATTCGGATCCTCGCCCAACGAGGAAGCAGCATTAGTGAGTAGGTCAGTAGCTTTGACAATAGACCGGGTAACACCGTGGCTTGTCGTCCTAGAGCGGTGAGAATGGGTTGGGCGATGTCTTCAGGGTTCAGGGCCACTCCTAAGTTCATACCAGCACGGGCGGCGAAGCCTGAATGGGTAGGGCCGGGGGCGGCTGCGAGAACATCAACTCCCAGGGGGGCAAGTTCGACCGATAGCGCCTCCGCCAACGCCTGAACATAGGCTTTGGTCGCGGCATAGTGGGCGGCGAATGGAGTCCCCTGAAATCCCACGATCGAACTCATCAGCACCATGCCACCTCGACGGCGACGGGCGAACTGTCGCCCGAATAGCCAGCTTAACTCCATTAATGAACGGCAGTTGACCTCCAGCATTTCTGTCTCTGCTTCCAGTTGAGCGTTGAGAAAAGCGCCTGACGTACCAAAACCAGCAGCAGCCACCAGCAATCCGATGTCCAGGTCGCGAGTTGCCTGCTCCAGAATTTCAGTACTCTGCTGCTGTGCCAGATCCAATTCAACTACTCGTGTCTCCACACCATACTTGCGACCCAAATCGTCTGCTAACTGCTCCAGCACGGCTCGACGTCGAGCTACCAGTACGAGGTTCAGCCCCGCCTCCGCCAGCCGAACTGCCAGCTCTCGACCAATGCCCGAAGAGGCTCCCGTGATCATTGCCCAGGGGCCGTATTGGCGATACAAACGCTTTTGCCATTGCTGCGGCATGATACTTTTCTCCCGTGAGGATGGGTTGCAGATACTGCTGTTATCAGGGGCATTCACCCAGGATTTACCCTGATATGATTCCAATCTCTGTATTCAATTTTTTGAATACAAGAATCAAGGTAAACTGGGAAAATTGTTTCGTCAAGTCTTTCTTGTCATGGCACTGAAACACACCATTCTGGCCTTCCTGTCTCGTCAGCCGATGAGCGGCTACGACGTTGCCAAGGAGTTTGCCGAAGGGTTTGGGAGTTGCTTCTGGAAAGCCAGCCAGCAGCAGATTTATGCCGAGCTGACCAGGCTGGAGCGGCAGGGTAGTGTCAGCTATGAGGCGATTCCCCAACCGGGACGGCTGGACAAAAAAATCTACTCCATTACGGAACAGGGGCGACAGGAGTTGCTCGACTGGCTGACGAAGCCCTGTGAACCCACTGCAATCCGTGAGGATTTGGGCGTCATGGGGCTGGCAGGGCATCTGGTCGCTCCCCAGGTGGTGATCCGGGAGCTTGAGCGACGCCGACAGCTCCACCTGGAAACGCTGCAACAGGCCAAACAGCTAGACGAACAGTTTGCCCAGCAGATTGACTCCCTTGACCTGAAGGATCTCTATATGCACCTGATCATCCGTCGCGGTATTCGCTATCAGGAGGACTGGGTGGCTTGGTGTGATGAGGCGCTGGGGGCGATTGCTCAAAGTTTGGGACGAGAGCAGGTGTAATGGGTCTGTCAGCCAGGTCGTCGCGGGTGGTGATCTCCCCGGCTTCTCTAAAGAAGCCGGGGAGATGAAGTTTCGGCGATCGCCCCTCAATTCACTCAACCTGAATCACTTCAAAACTTTCATGGTCGTCAATTCGGTAGAACAGAAAATCTGAATCCAGTGTGAGAATCCTCCGATACCCGGTTTTCTCCGCTACCAGAACAATCGGAGCATCTGCCAGATCCATTGGGCGATCGCGATATTGTTCCATGAGGGCCAGCAAACTGGCATAATCATCCTCTTGAACTTCGTGAATGATCAGGATCTGTCCAGCAGGAATTGCCCCAATTGCTTCTGCATTGCCCACCCATCTCGTCTGAGTGCGAGGTACTTCGTAGAAATCTCCTTCTGGTGAATCCATTACAAACTGGAGTTTTGACTAATTCCCCCGTAGCGCCGCGAAACGTTCTCTCAGAGAGCGTTTCAAGAAAAAATCGGTGCGATTTAGTCAAAAGTCCAGTTTTTAAGGGAGGCCAGGGGGATCTCCCAGCGTCCAACGTGACAGGCTCTATCTCTTCAAATATCCTCTTAAAGTCGAAAGGGCGCGATCGCGCCCTTTCGACTTTCGACTCTGTGTTTTGAGTAGAGAATCAGTAGCTGGGTGTGTTTCCAGCTTTCCACTTAATGTTGCAGCCGATGCTGGGTTTCTGATCTGGATCGATCGGCTGATCAGTCAGGGCAGCGTTGATCGCTCCCCGCAGATCCTTTCCGGTCACAGGCAGCCCATTGCTGGGGCGACTATCGTCGAGTTGCCCCCGGTAGACCAGGCGGCAGTTGCCATCAAACAAGAAGAAGTCTGGGGTGCAGGCGGCAGTATATGCTTTGGCCGTCTGCTGCGTCTCGTCATAGCAGAGCGAAAAGGTAAACCCCAACTCCCTGGCCATCTCCTTCAGGCGATCAGGTGCATCGTCGGGGTAGTTGGCCGCATCATTGGCGCTGATGGCCACGATACCGAGTGCTTTTCCGGCGTAGTCATGACCCAACTGGGCCAACTGCTGCTGGATATGCTTCACAAACGGGCAGTGGCGGCAGATGAACATGACCAGCAGTGCTTTTTTATTGGCAAACGTCGCCAGCGAAATCGTTTCCCCCGAAACCGTATCCGGCAGAGCAAAATCCGGTGCAACCGTTCCCAGTGGCAACATCGTAGACGGAGTCAAAGCCATTGCATAATCCCCCAAAACAGCGCTACGGGCGCGGTATTCGACAAAAAAACTTTGGCGATCGCCCCCAGATTATCGCCCGAATGCCGCGCCCGGTTCAGATCATCGTTTACCGCGATTGATCTAAACCTGTGATAGTTCGATCACATTGCCATCGGGGTCATAGGTAAATAAGGCAGGACGACCGGAAGCACTCATCTGAATCTCACAGTCGTAGGCCAGCAAATGCTCCTTCGTGGCATCCAGGTCAACGACAGCAAAAGCCAGATGGCGATCGCGACCCCACTTCTCAGCATTCGGTACTTTTTGGGAGGGGCGATCGTCCACAATCAAATGCACCTGAACATCGCCCAACTGGTACCAGGCTCCGGCAAACTTGAGCTGGCGATCGACTCTGGGTAGCCCCAGGACTACGCCGTAAAAATGCTCGGCTCGTTCCAGGTCAGACACCAGGAGGGCGGTGTGCAGATATCGTGCAAGCTGAATAGCCATCGCTCAGGACTTCTGAATGCTCAACTGACGATCTGGCAGCGTCGTGTATTCCGACACGATCTTGCGGAACTGGTCACCGTCGATGGTTTCCTGCTCCAGCAGCAGATCGACCAGGCGATCCATCAGCGTCCGGTTCTCCCGCAGAATACGGCGCGCCTCCCGGTGGCAGTGCGTCACAATCGCCCTCACCTGGTGGTCAATCTTGGCAGAAATGGCCTCAGAGTACTCGGAGCGGTTCATTAAATCCCGCCCCAGGAAGACTTCGTGACCGCCCGTCTCCAGGGCGAAGGGACCGAGGTCTGACATACCATAGCGGGTGACCATGCGGCGGGCATAGTCTGCGACTGCCTGGATATCGCTTGATGCACCCTGGGTCACCTCGTCATGGCCAAATACTTCCTCTTCGGCGGAGCGTCCGCCGAGGCAAATCGTGATCAGGTCGATCAGGCTGGACCGGGTTTCGAGTTTCAGGTCTTCATCATCAGGCAGGGGTTTTGCAAAACCGCCGATGCCGCCCGAACGAGGAATGATTGTCACCTTGTCGAGGGGGTCGGCGTTGGGTAGTAGCGTCATCAGCAGGGCATGGCCAATCTCGTGGTAGGCGATCAGCCGCTTCCGCTTGCTGTCCATCAGGGGATTCAGCTTGGTGCCGATCGTTACCCGATCGATAGCGTCGCTTACTTCCTCCTGAGTCACTGCATCCTTGCGGCGACGGGCTGTGAGAATGGCGGCTTCATTCAGCATATTGGCCAGATCTGCGCCAGAGAAACCGGGGGTTTGACGGGCGATCACTTCCAGGGAAACTTCGGGAGACAGCTTTTTGTTGCGGGCGTGAACCTGAAGGATGCCCAGGCGTCCGTTGTATCCCGGCAAATCCACAATCACCTGACGGTCAAAGCGACCGGGACGCAGCAGGGCAGAGTCCAGCACGTCGGGACGGTTGGTCGCCGCAATGATGATAATCCCCGTATTGCCTTCAAAACCATCCATCTCGGTCAGCAACTGGTTCAGGGTCTGCTCCCGCTCGTCGTTGCCGCCACCGATACCTGCACCCCGCTGACGACCGACAGCGTCAATTTCATCGATAAAGATGATGCAGGGGGCATTTTCTTTTGCCTTCTTGAACAGGTCGCGGACGCGGGAAGCACCGACGCCAACAAACATTTCCACAAACTCAGAACCCGAAATGCTGAAGAAGGGGACGCCTGCTTCTCCGGCGATCGCCTTGGCCAGGAGGGTTTTACCCGTTCCCGGAGGGCCAACCAGCAGGACGCCCTTGGGAATTTTGGCACCGACTGCGGTGAAGCGTTCGGGTTTCTTGAGGAAAGTTACGACTTCCTGGAGTTCTTCTTTGGCCTCTTCAATGCCTGCTACGTCGTCAAACAGGACGCCAGTTTTTGCCTCCATCTGGAAGCGGGCGCGAGACTTGCCAAAATTCATCGCCTGACCGGAGGCATTGCTGGAGCGGCGTAGCACCATCAGCAGCAGCGACAGCAGCAGGAAAGCTACCAGGACATGGCCGATCAGCCAGGTCACTGCCCCTCCGTCACTGGACGGTTGCACATTGAGGTCTACGTTGTTTTCACGAGCAGCTTCGTAAAGCAGGCGGTTATTGGCCTCGCCCGTAAACAGAGTTACTTCCTGCGGGGGCGTGTTCTTTGCCTGGTTTTTCAACTGAACTTCCGCAACACCCCGCACCGGGTCGATTTCAATCTTTTCGACCTGGCCATTCTCAATCTTCTCAATCAGCTGGCTGTAGCTCAGCGGTTCCCGCGATTGAGGACTCTGTGCTGATGCCGGAAGGCCAGCCAGAGACCCCTGAAGCATAAACCAGACGGCGGTCAACGCCCCGGTCATAGCAGTTCCTTTGGTGGGCGATTGCTTCCTTTTTGCCGAATGTGATTGACCTGTTAACGCTTGCTGCGAGTCCTTCATACTGTCACTACCTTTCCTGGCCGTCTCAGACTAAATACGTAGGGGTGGCTAGACAAAAGCTGATCTCATGGGGGTCTCCCAGCCAAGAGCCAGAGCGCCACAATCAAGACAGACTTGTCTTAGCCATAGTGTAACCTCCCCATCCTAACGATTCCCACTCGCTTGCGGGGGGAAAGAGAAAATTACCCATACTCATAATGACTTCAAGTTGTGGCATGATTGATTTAGGAGATTTCTACGAAAGATATCGCTATCGGCACCTTGTTGGGATAGGGAGTGTGGGGCAGTCCCCACGCAGGGGTCGCCCCTGTTCTCCGTCTTAATCGCCGTGGCTACAGCAATAAAAAACAGACGATTTGGGTGATGACTGCGATCGCACTTCCACGCAAAGGGGTTCACAGAAATGGTCAAAATTGTTGGTATCGGCGGGAGTTTACGAGCAGATTCCTACAGCCAGCAGGCATTGCAGGTAGCAGCCGACCGGGTCCAGGCACTGGGTGTTGAAGTGGAGATTCTCGAACTGCGCGAGATGAACCTGCCCTTCTGTAATGGTGGAGACGCGTATCCCGAGTATCCCGATGTCGCCCGATTGAAGGAATCTGTTAAGCAGGCGGATGGCTTGATTCTGTCAACACCGGAATACCACGGCAGCATCAGCGGTGTGTTAAAGAACGCGCTGGATCTGATGGGGTTTGAGGAGCTATCCGGCAAGGTATCAGGACTGATTAGCGTTTTAGGTGGACAGTCGAACAGCAATGCGCTCAATGATTTGCGGGTAATTATGCGCTGGGTTCACGGTTGGGTGATTCCTGAGCAAATTGCTATCGGGCAGGCGTGGAAAGCTTTTGGCAAGGATGGAAAATTGCTGGATGAGGTGCTCTCCAAGCGATTCGACCAGTTCGCCCAGAGTCTGGTAGACAGCACCCAGAAGCTCAGGGGCTAAGTCACCTGTTGTGCGACTTTGGTCTACCTCCTGTGGGGTGGGCATCTTGCCTGCATGGAACTGGGCGGTCAAGATGCCCGCTCCACAGAAACCGAGGCAGTGATTTCGCCCGCACAGCGGACGGAATCACTGCCTCGGTTCATAAGATATACTGCGGCTGTAGCTCTGTCTGCCAGCGATGACGGAACCTGAAATTGCCACCACCACTCCGGCCATTCCCACCTATCGAGTCAGTATCTGGGAGGGGGTGGGAATTCTGGCCGGAGCAGCCTGTCTGGTAATGTTTGGCCTGTTCGGCCTGGTCAACAAAGCGGCCCGCAATGCCTCAAACCCCCAGCGAGCGGAAGCGATCGCCCAAAGCCTTCTCTCCTATCGCTTTCCGGGTGAAAGCCAGGGAGTGTTTGGGGTGAACATTGGCAGCGTCAAAATGGCAGTGGTGGCCACCCCCGGCATCGACGCGAATGCTGAGGGTACTGTAACCGCTCCAGATAATGCGGTAGAACTGCTGGTGGCCCGCACGCCCCTTCGTTACCCAACCAGTATCGATGCGTCGGACACAAACGCAGATACTTTAAATTTGATTTCCTTCGCTGGCTTTTCGGTGTCCTACGACCTGGAGGGGCAATTCACCAGTAACACCACTCGTCAGGAACGTCGGCAGTTTTGTGGTGTGCCTGTGGCTGTCGAAATTCGAGAGGGAATGGTAATGCCAGCCAATACAACGACTCCAGTGCCGGCAGTGCGATATGAGGCGATCGCTCCACTGGATAACTGGGAGCACCTGGTGATTCTGACGGCGATCGGGCAGAAGTCACAGCAAAATGCAGAATCGGTGTTTCAGTCGTTGCAGTGCCGATAACTAACTGGACTTTTGACTAAATTGCGTCGAGGAGATTTCCAGCAACGAAATTACCTGCGTTGTGTGGGCGGTTCTCCCTGCGTCGCAGGGAGAACCGCCCACACAAAAGGTATCTTCTTTTACAAAAATCGGTGCTAAACCTAAAATGCCGCTAGGCGCTCCCTTAGAGAGCGCCTAGCGGCACCGTAGAAATTAGTCGGGACAGCCATCAAGACTGCATCATCGGCAATGCTGCGGGAACCCCAATGCGGGGGAAGCTGGGCAGATCGATCTGGGTGACGCGACGATTGCGAACGGCCAGCCGATAGCTGACGCTTTGCAACTCGGCCTGAAGACGGCGATTCTCCTGCTGAATCTGGGCCACCTTCTCCTTCACAGGAGCCATCCGACGGGCAAATTTGTCGCGGTACACCCCCGGTAATTCCTTCACCACCTGTTCCAACATGCGGGAGCGCTCCGTCAGTTCGCGCACGGATTGGCGCAGTTGATAAATTTCCTGATCCTTCGCCGTAAGTTGCTCCTGGTAGAATGCCACCTGCTGCTCAACGCCCTGCAACTGTTCTCTGAGCGATCGCATCTCACTCAGATGATGCTCCGAAACGCCCGTGGTGGTGGCGGTCGCATTTCCCCGAACCAGACGAAACAACTCCTGTGAAAGCTGCTGCACAAGCTGGTCGCGGAGTTGCAGTTCTTCTCGCAGACGAGCAACCTCTGCCTGGAGTTCAGCAACGTTGAGAAAAGCAGTCTGGGTCACAATACGGCTCCGATTGGCTGACTAAGGTGTTCTTCCCAGCGACGGGGCGGTGAAGCACGGCGAATGTCCCGCCAGATAGCTGTTGCTGCTAATGTACCATCTGCGACCGCAATTGACACCTGGTTTAAACCATCTTTCAGGTCTCCAACCGCAAAAATTCTCGGATGGGATGTGCGACACATGGAATCGGTAACCAGATTATTCCCCTTCCACTCCAGATCCAGCCCCTGAAGGTACTCACTAAAGTAGTGGGATCCCATTGCCACCAGCCCAGTTTCCAGTTCCACCACCGAGCCATCCGTCAATTGCACCCCATTCATCTCGTGGTGGGATCCAAGAAACTTCTGGATGGGCATCTCAACCAGGGGAAAGCCAAATGACTGAAGCTTTTCGCGCATCTCAGGACCAACTTCAAACAACCCCTGAGTAAATACTGTGATGTAAGGGGTGAACCAGTTCAATACAAAAGCGGTGTTGATTGCGGATTCAGTATTAACGAAGAGACCACATTTCCTGTCTGCCATCTCGTAACCATCACAAATCATGCAGACGTGCAGGTTATAGCCTGCGTACTCGTAAACGTTCTGCATATTGTCCAGCTTTGGCAAGTGGTCGATGATGCCACTGGCTGCGATCACATAGCGGGAGCGAAACACGGGGTAGACACTATCCACCTTGCCTACTTTTACCCGAACTGTGAATGTTTCTCCTTCGTCTTCCACGGCCTCAACATAGCCGCGCAGATAATCTGCACCCAGAGCGACGGCGTGTTCGGTGCCGTGGTTGAGCAGTTCACGTCCTGGGGTATCGGGCGACAGTCCCAGATAGTTGCGTAAATCCTGCATCCAGAAGGAGCGTCCCCGCCCTTTTTCAACAATCAGGCAGGACAGTCGGTAGCGCTGGAGATAGATAGCCGCAGAAAGTGCGCCAACACCTCCACCCACAATAATTACATCGTAGGTATAGTCGAGCCGCTGGTCCAAGTTCTTCTTGGAAAGCTTCATGGATATCTGGGGAGATCAACTGTTTAAACCTAACAAACTTTAGCCTACGAGACGTTCGGCCTGCGCCAGATGCCCTGTAGGGTTTTCTTCAGAATGTCAGGAACTGGGGCATTGTAAAAAAATAACCTCACGCCTTGTCCGATCCGACCCCACCCCAGCCCTCCCCTTACCAAGGCTACCGTGTACACACAAGTCTTGCTGACTCCCTCTAACGCCCCCTTGGCAAGGGGGAGAACCGGATCTACCCCCTTGCCAAGGGGGACTAAGAGCCTATCCGAATAACGAAAACCCAAATTCTGGAGGGCGCAACGCTACAGCGTTGCGCCCTCCAGAATTTGGGTTTTTGGATAGGCTTTTATTACCGTCCGATGCGCATTGCCCGAAAATAGGTGCTGGGATCTTGGGCTACCCAGCCCAGGTTGGAATTAGAGCGCACTTCAAAATGCAGGTGTGGACGGGGTGCATCTCCGGTTGCGCCGACAGTGCCGATGCGATCGCCCTGATTCACGGTTTGCCCCACCTGCACCGAGATCTCCTGAAGCTGGGCATAGCGGGTCTGTAATCCCTGGGGATGATTGATCACAATCAGATTGCCAAAATTTCCCTGGTTTCCAGCGTAAGCAATCGTACCCTGCCCTGCTGCCAGAACTGGAGTGCCCCGCTCCGCCGTCAGATCAATCCCGCTGTGGAACACGACTCGCCGGGAGGCAGGGTCTACCTGCCAGCCATAGTTGGTCAATACACTGACGGTATTTGGGAGGGGATAGGCGGTCAGCACTCCCGCTGTACTGGCTGAGCGATCGCCTGCCGGAGACCAGTTGACGCCAGGGATAAAGGCAACCCTGGGCATTGTCGGGGGGCACCCGTTTGCCTCATACAGGGCATCTGCTCTAACGCCATACTGCCGCGATAGTTCTGGCCAGTTTGCTCCCTGTGGAACTTCAATTTGAATCCCGTTATAGGGGGGAATCCGGATTTCAGTACCGACGGGGGCATTGCCGCTCCGTAGTGGAGGATTCATACCCATTAGCGTGGCCGGGATCAGATTATACTGCTGTGCAATAGTGGCGAGTGTTTCACCTCTGGCAATGCGGTGACGTCGGATTCGAGAGAGGGCAGGTTGAGGACAACTGGTGTTGGTGCGCTGGGGAATCCCCTGGGCGATTCCTCCTCCGGGGAACTGCAAAGCAGCCGCGCCTTCAGAAGATGGTGAAGCCAAACGACTCGCCTGCTCTGGCTGAATCTGAAGTACAGAGACAATTTGTGCTGCCCGCACCTCCGCAGGAAACGCGCCTACTCCATAAAGTCCTGCTGTGAACAGCGCAGAACGGATTATCCGGAACAAAGAACTGGTCATCATACAGCTATTCTAATTGACCACTCGGATCTGTTGGGGCTGATAGTCTGACCCCTGTTTGCTGGCGCAGAAACCCAGATCGAGGGTTTGGCCTGGGGAGAGCGATCGCGCCCAGTCGGGTGGCGTCACCCTGTACTGATTGCCCTGTCGGTTGAAGGTACCGTTCCAACTGTTGTTGATTGTGGCCTGATTCATTTGGAAGGTGAGTTGCCAGTTAGTGACAGGCGATCCGGTGCGGTTTGCTATCTGAATTCCAACGCAAAAGCCTGTCGCCCAGTCGGAGTGGATCGTGGAGCGCAGAGCAAGGCGAGAGGAAGTGGGGGATGGATAGAGACGTTCCGTGGAACGTCTGTACGGTGGATGGGTGGGGGTGGGAGCAGGAGTGGAAGAAGGAGAAGGGGTGGAGCGATCGCGCTCCAGTGCGGGGGCCGGGAGGAGGCGGTTCAGGAGGGTCTGTTTGGGAGTGTCGATGGTTTGCCAGTCGTCCTGTAGAATACCTCCGGTGTCCCGGCTGTTTGGATTCCAGCTCCAGTAGGCAAACCCCAGGTTGTTTTGATTCAGAAAGTGGACAAACTGTCGCTGCCAGATGCCTTCTTTGGATGCTCGATCGACCTGGCGTCCGCCAAATTCGCCGACCCAGACGGGGGCAATACCCTGGGTGGCAATGTAGTGGAAGCCGATTTCCCAGCGGTTTAAAAGGTTGCGGGGAAAAGTGGGGTCCGAGAACCAGGGTTGATCGACGACGCCGGGGCCGTATTCATGGGGGGAGTAGACCAGTTTTCGACGGTTTGAAAGGCGCACCGGAAAACGGCGGACGCCCTCTAGATTACCGCCCCACCAGTGACCGGAGAGACGCTGTCCTGGTACGTTCTTCTCGACACCTTCGACCACGATCAGCCAGTTGGGGTTGACGCGCAGGATGGCGTTCCCAGCTCGTTCGGCGGCCAAGCGCCAGTCGGTGTTGCGATCGCCCGTTCCCCAACTGGCCTGCCCGTGGGGTTCATTCTTGAGGTCGGCCCCAATCACATTGGGCTGGTTGCGATAGCGTGCCGCCAGCATCGTCCAGGTATTAATCCAGTCTTCTTCGGTAAAGCCGTCGCCATACCAGAGTTCGGGGATGCGCTGGTTATTCAGTCGATGGCTGTCCAGCAGGATCATTAATCCCTGTCGTGCAGCCTCCTGAATGATCACGTCCATCGCCTCCAGCGGCGTTTTCCCCTCCAGGTCACGATTACTGCCGATGCTGAAGTTCACGCTGTTGATCGAATTCCCCCTCAACGCCTGAACCGAATAGGGGAGACGAATCACGTTGTACCCCAGGTCACGGATCTGGCTCAGCATTTCCTTATAATCTCGCTGCCAGAGACCGTGGGGAACCTGGGTTTCCGTTTCCAGTCCAAACCAGTTCACTCCCCGCAGCAATACGGGGTAACCTGCGGCGTCCACAATCTGCGCGCCTCTGGTCGAGAGCGGTAGCTGGAGCACCTGCCCTTGAGCCATGATCGGGGTACCGTCGGGGCGCAGCGAGAAAGCCAGCACGAGACAACAGCAAAGGAGACCGGGGAGCAGACGGCGCAGCCATCGATTGAGGGAGTTTGAGCGGTTTACCATTGGCGATCGCAAAGTGGGTGGGTGGCGAACCGTTAGACGATTACTCCCGTAAAGAAGTTCTCAACGCGTCCTCTGATGGGCTAATTTTTCACGACTGGATCGTGAATTTCCGCAAAAAATGACCCGGCAAAAGTGATCAAAATAGCGAAATGAGCCATCCGGACAAATCAAATGAAATTTTGATATATTTACTACTTTCTATTGCAAGTTCATTCATGATAATAATTCATTGACTGCAGTGATTGTTACAAAAACTCACGCAGCCCACTGGCGGAATCTAGGCCAAAAGCCTTTCAGTGTAACTGTTTTGCGAGGGAAGAGATTCTCCATGAATTCAGTCAGGGTTGATAGAAAAAAAGTCAATCTATCAAAAGAAATACTCTTTAAACTTGCTCTGGGAGGCATAATTCTCCGACTCTATTCTTCTTCTTTACGGGAATTTCACACGTCAAATAGCGATATTCACTGACCCTACATTTTTTTTGCAATTTGTAAGAGTAATCTTATTTGTAATGGAGGGTTATCAATTCCTACTCCGTTTGCATCTTTCAATCGTTCTATTCAAAAATCGCCTTTTTAAAGACTGAGTGCAGGGTGCTGTTAAGATCTGGTTGCAGCTTAGAAGTTTTACTGGCCAGATTGATAGGTGTTTGAGATGGTGTTCCCAATGGTTGTGCTAGAGATTTAATTCCGATGCCTCTCTAGAGAGTTCTTTCAGCAGTTATTTAGACGTTCTTTCCTCATTTCTGATGCATTCGTTCTAGAAACTTTCTGAGGCTCATTGTTTATGCCCATGTCGGGCAGCTTTTGTTTGTGATTGTCACCTCGCCTTGTACACCCAGTTCTTGAGATCTCCTATGACTTTTTCTTCTCTGCATCAATCCCTTATCCCATCGGTTCTCCTTTCTGGCGCTGTGTTTGGTGCCGCAACGTTACCTCTGGCAGCGCTGTCTTCCAACACAATCTCAATTGATGTGCAAGATCAGTCAGTTTTCTCAGGTACAGTGGACGACCTGGCAGTTCCTTACCTGGGATTAGCCGCAGCGGCCAGCCTTGGGGTTGGCATGATTAGTATTTCAATGGCAGGTTGGCGTTCCTCCAGCCGCAGATCGGCTGAGCTGGAAGAGAAAGCGCAGGAACTGCAACGCCATCTCCAGGAAAAGGAAGCCGAACTGGAAGCATTGAAATTTTCTGAGCAACGGTTGCAGCCAGAACTGGTTGAGAATTTCCTGTACTACGAAAGTGAGTATCGCTCTGCTCACGCTGCAACGATGGATCATGCCAACAATGGGACGGCTCGCTACGCAATTACTTCATCTAGTGCCCCTGAGATGCCCTCCAACGGGGTGTCTCGCGCCCCCCATCAGGTGATGGCTTCTATCAAAACCGGGCCGACGACCTCCGTTTCTCCTGCTGCTCCCCATCCGGTCAGTGCTCCCACCGCTGGCAGCACGCCATCGGTTCACAAAGCTCAGAGCAGCACTTACGCTCAATCCTCGGTTTCTCCCCTGCCAACAGCACAGGCAATCCAGGAAGCAACGTCAGAACAGCTCAGTGAACTGCTGGATTATCTGAAGCAGGTCATGGTGCAAATGGAGCAGCGTAAGGGGAGCACCGCTTCTTAATCGGATGCTGCCACCTGTACTGGATTTTTGACTATGTTTTCTACAATGTCGCGAAACGCCCTCTTAGAAGGCGTTTCGCGGCAAATTAAATTTTAGCGCCGATTGTTCTAAGACGCTGATGCCGTCAGCGTTTTAGAACAATCGGCGCAGTTTAGTCAAAAGTCCAGATCTTGACGGGCGTGTCAGAATTTAAGGGTAGCGATTTACTGTACAAACGATGGGCGTGTCACTCAGGCAAACCTTACTCTATGGGGCACTTCTGGCAGTGGGGGGCTGTGCGGGTTGGGTCGGCAGTCGATCGCTTGATGACCCCCGCCCAGAAACCCTCGCAATGCCGTCGCCAGTGGTGGCGTCGCCTGTTGTTTCGCAATTACCCCCAATTCCACCACAGTCCGGTCAGGGCGATCGCAACTTCATCGCCGCAGCAGTTGAAAAAGTAGGGCCAGCCGTGGTTCGCATTGATGCAGCCCGCACGGTGTCCCGACGACTACCCGACGATCTGCCCAATCCCTTGCGCCGCTTCTTTGGAGAAGATGGGTCTCCCCGTGAACGAGTGGAACGGGGAACGGGTTCTGGTTTCCTGATTACCTCCGATGGCCATGTGATCACCAATGCCCATGTAGTGGATGGGGCAGACCGGGTGATCGTAACGCTCAAAGATGGTCGAGAATTGCGAGGTCGGGTGGTGGGATCTGATCCGGTGACCGATGTCGCTGCGGTAAAAATTGACGCAACGGGCCTGCCGACAGTTACGCTGGGGAGTTCGAATAATCTGATTCCGGGTCAGTGGGCGATCGCCATTGGCAACCCTCTGGGATTGGATAACACCGTCACAGCGGGAATTATCAGTGCTACGGGCCGCTCCAGCAGTCAGGTGGGCATCCCTGACCGTCGAGTGCGTTTCATTCAAACGGATGCTGCCATTAACCCTGGCAACTCTGGTGGCCCCCTGCTGAATGACAAAGGCGAGGTAATTGGCGTTAACACCGCCATTCGTGCCAATGCCCAGGGGCTGGGGTTTGCCATTCCGATTGAGACGGCCCGCCGGATTGCAGAACAGCTCTTCACCAGAGGCAAAGTCGAACATCCCTTCCTGGGCATTCAGATGGTGGATCTGACACCGGATCTGAAGGAGCGGATCAATCAGGAGAATGAGTTCAACCTGAAAATCCAGGCTGACCGTGGGGTGTTGATCGTCCAGGTGATGGATGGTGCTGCCGCAGCGCAGGCCGGATTGCAGCCGGGAGACGTACTGCTGAAGGTAAAAGATGTCCCTGTGCGGACGGCAACGGATGTGCAGGAGCAGGTCGAGACCAGCAAAATCGGTGAACCCGTGAAGGTCGAGTTTAACCGGGGTGGTCAGATCCAGACCACTGAGGTGCGGCCTACCGCTTTCCCGACCCAGCAGCTCCAGTAGGGCAATATGGTTTCTTCTCTGGTGCAGTTCCGGGGTGAACTGGCGGCTCTCGGTGCTGCTTTGATCTGGGCGATCGCCTCCCTATTGTTTGTTCACCTGGGTCAGCGGTTGTCTCCGCTGGTGTTGAATGTTCTCAAGAGCGGGGTGGCGATCGGCTTTATTCTGCTGACGCTGGTGTTGCGGGGAGACACCAATCCCCAACTCCCGTTCGCCTCAGTCGCATTCTTGAGCCTGAGTGGTGCCATCGGCATTGGTTTTGGGGATACCGCTTACTTTGCCTCGCTCAACTGTATCGGAGCACGACGGGCGCTGCTGCTGGAGGCATTGGCTCCACCCTTGACGGCACTCTTTGCCGGGGTCTTTCTGGGGGAAGTCCTGTCACCCTCAGCCTGGTTAGGAATCACCCTGACGGTGGTGGGTGTCGCCTGGGTGGTGATCGAGCGAGAACTAGATGCAGTTGCAGGGAAGTATCGGCCTCTACGCGGTATCCTGTTTGGGCTATTGGCGGCGTTGGGTCAGGCGGGTGGTGCAGTATTATCCAGAGCGGCGCTGGCAGGGACGGAGGTGAGTCCCCTCTGGAGTAGTCTGATTCGATTAGTCGCAGGTGCCCTGGTGTTGCTCTGCCTGCTGCCGGGGCAACGGCAGGTCTGGGGAGAATTCAAATTGATGCGATCGCCCCGTTTCTTCGCCGTGCTGGCGGGCACATCTTTTGCCAGTACGTTCCTGGCCATCTGGCTCCAGCAAATTGCCCTGAAGTTTACCGCCGCCGGGATTGCCCAGTCCCTGACCTCCACCAGTCCCCTGTTTGTCATGCCAATTGCCCTGATGCGGGGGGAGCGGGTAAGTGTGAGGGCGATCGCCGGAGTGTTGGTGGCGTTAGGCGGGGTCTGGTTGCTGTTTTTGCAGCGGTAATTGGTGACTCTGCTGGGGCGCACTGGACTCATCACTGGGGGCAAACACGGGAGCAATGAAGGCGACAGCGATGCCACCCAGGACAATCACTTCAACGATGCGCAGGGGAAGATTTTTCATGCGGTTAGCCCTCCTATGGGTTGCTGGGGGGAGTGTTGCGGCTGAGCCAGGTTTTCAGGCGATGGCTCCACTTTGCAGGGCTGTCTTCGGGCCGCACCTGAAATGACATCATAGACAGCAGCAGGGGCGCACCACCCACCTTCGCACTCATCAGCAGATGCAGCGCCAGGGCGACCAGCATGACGGCCCAGGCGATCAGGTGGGCATAGTACCAGACGTGATCCAGTTCTCCGGCGGGTAGCCACTGCTCCTTCATCATGCGACCAGAGATGACGGCCAGCACGGAGGCCAGCAGCATGGTGGTGTTGATGAGGCGCTGGAGGCTGATCCACCAGATGGGTTTTCCGGGTTGCGCCAGATTTTTCAGGGTGTCGGGCTGGATCAGTTTGCGCTGTCCGGCGTGGAAGCTGTAGATCGCAAAGGCGGGCAGCAGCAGCAGGAAAAATAAGCCAAAGGTACCGTGAATCCCCTGGATGTCGAGCACCTGGGGCAGGTAAAGCCTGCCAAAGCGTCCGTCAAAGGTGTTGTAGACCCAAAAGCCAGTTATCAGAGCGCCGATGACCAGAAGGGCGATCGCGCCATGCAGCAGACGCAGCAGCAACGGTTGATAGGGTGCAGATCGAGACATAAAGCCAGAAGTATCAGAAATAGAGGGTAGCGCGGTTACTCAAGTGGGGGGCTTCAGCTTTGCTTGGGATTTCTCAGCTTTTAGCATTTTAAGAGGATGTTTGAAAAGGTAATGCCTGTTGCGTTGAACACTGGGAGATCCCCCCTTAGCCCCCCTTAAAAAGGGGGGAAACTGGCTTCAAAGTCCCCCTTATTTCCCCCTCAAGGGGGCAGGGGGGGTAAGGGGGATTTAGGGGGATCGTGTCATTTGTTACTCGCCAATGTACTTCTCAAACACCCTCTAAGCAAAATTTCTACCGGGAACACTACTTGTTATGCTGGGCAATACGCTTTCATTGGGTGCGATGGCAACAATTTTGCGCGATTGGAGTTACCAGTATCAGTGGCTCTACGATGGGGTATCTCGACTGGCGGCGATCGCCGCAGGTGGCGAATCTCGCTTCCGACAACTGGCGCTGGAGGGAGTCCCTTTTTCTTCTGAAACCGAGGTGCTGGATTTGTGCTGCGGTAGTGGGCAGACGACGCAGTTTCTGGTGCAGCGTAGTGAGCAGGTCATTGGGTTGGATGCCTCTCCCCTGTCGATTCGACGGGCACAGCAAAATGTCCCCCAGGCGGAGTTTGTAGAAGGATGGGCGGAAGAAATGCCTTTCCCGGACAATCGGTTTGACGTGGTTCACACCAGCGTTGCCCTGCACGAAATGAAGCCAGAGCAGCTCCAGCAGATCGTGCAGGAGGTCTTCCGGGTGCTGAAGCCCGGAGGTGTTTTTACCTTCATTGATTTTCATCAACCCACGAATCCCCTACTTTTTCCTGGCATCGCCCTGTTCTTCTGGCTGTTTGAAACCGAGACCGCCTGGAACTTGATTCGCACCGATCTATCGGAGTTGCTGAGCAAAGCGGGATTTTCTCAGATTGAGCGATCGCTCCACGCCGGGGGAAGCCTTCAGGTGGTGCGAGCCGTCAAACCATAGGACATCAGAATGCAAACAACCGCAGAATATAGTTGCGCCTTTTGCGGCGAATACAACACCACGTTTATCGATCTCAGTGCGGGTGGACAGCAATCCTACGTCGAGGATTGCCAGGTGTGCTGCCACCCGAACGTGCTGTATATTCGGGTAGATGAGGATACGCTGGATGTGGAGATCGACAGCGAGTACGAGGGATAGACATGTCTTTGATCCTGGGCTTTGTCACGCTGCTGGTCACGCTGCTCCTCATGAACGTGGTGCTGTACTTCCCATTGTGGGTCATTAAGGTGATTCACCTGCCCCAGTGGTTGCTGATTGGCGTTGGGCTGGTGCTGTTCGCCTGGATTTTTGGGGATGACCAGGGCAATCGGCCTGTTTAATTCACAGCAATCCCACGTTGAGCCTGACGGGTGCGAATTGTATCCAGATTGCCCACAGGAATTGCAGAGATGAGCTGGCGGGTGTAAGGCTTTTGTGGATGACGGTAAATCTGTTCAGCGGGGCCAATTTCCTCGATTTTGCCGCGATTCATGACCATGATGCGATCGCTCATGAACTTCACCACGCTCAGGTCGTGCGAGATGAAGATATAAGTGAGCTTAAACTCATCCTGGAGTTCCTTCAGCAGGTTGAGCACCTGCGCCTGCACAGACACATCTAAAGCGGAAACCGACTCGTCGCAAATGATAAATTTAGGGTTCAGCGCCAGGGAGCGGGCGATACAGATGCGCTGCCGCTGACCACCGGAGAACTCGTGGGGGTAGCGGTTGCTCCAGCGGGGGTCGAGGCCGACACGCTCCAGCAGGTAGGCGACTCGCTCCTGGAGATTGCGCCGACTGGTACCCAGCTTGTGGATGCGCAGTGGCTCCATCACCGCCTCACCAATGTTGATACGCGGGTCCAGGGAGCTGAAGGGGTCCTGGAAGATAATCTGCATATCCCGCCGCAGTTGACGCAGCTGCTTCTCCGGCAGACTCCCCACCTCCAGACCATCAAATTCGATCTGGCCACCCATCGGTTTGATCAGCCGCAGCAGGGTGCGAGCCATCGTAGACTTACCGCAGCCCGACTCGCCCACCAGCCCCAGTGTTTCTCCCGGATAGATGTCAAAGGAAACATCGTTGACGGCCATTGTGTAGCGCTGGGTGCGACCGAGAACGCTTTTGACAGGGAAGCCGACCTGAAGATTCTGCACCGATACCAGTGGCCTCTGGCTCTCCAGATGGGCCAGCCGTTCAGCGGATTCCTGCTCGTTGACTTCACTGTTCACCTTGAGTGCCTGCTCCAGACTGAGCTGCTTCTCCCGAATCTCCCTGGTGCCGTCTTCACAGGTGACGACTTCCATGAAGTCCGAGACCGTTGGCAGGTAGCGCAACCGTCGATCGGGTTGAGGACGGCAGGTGAGCAAGCCCTTGGTGTAGGGGTGTTTGGGGTTGGCGAAGATCTCCAGCACGGGGCCAGCCTCCACGATCTTGCCCTGGTACATGACAGCCACCTGGTCGGCGATATCCGCCACAATGCCCAGATCGTGGGTGATAAACATGATGGACATACCCCGGCGATCGCGCAGTTCCCGCAACAGATCCAGAATCCGCGCCTGCACCGTCACGTCCAGTGCCGTAGTGGGTTCGTCGGCGATCAGTAGCGAAGGGTTACAGGAGATCGCCATCGCAATCATCACCCGCTGGATCTGTCCGCCCGAAAGCTGGTGGGGATAGCGATCCAGAATGGCAAATTTCTGCTCATTCACAAGCTGCATCAAAGTGCGCTCATCGGGTGCAGGGGCGCTGGGATCTCGCTTGCCCCAGTCTTCGAGGCAGCGTTCTCTGAGTTCTTCGTCGGCGGGCAGGAGTTTGACTTCTTGCAGGAGGGCGATCGCCTTGCGTCTGGCCTCGGCGGGAGCAATGTCCTCGTGCATACGGATCGCCTCTGTGAGCTGAAACCCGCACGTATAGACCGGGTTCAGCGAACTTAGGGGTTCCTGAAAGATCATCGAAATCTGACCACCGCGATACTGCCGCCGCCGTTCCTCAGACAGCGTCGGCAGATTCACCGGGCCACTCGCCCTCTCGTCCTGAAACCAGATTTCTCCCCCCGTGACGCGACCCGGTGGATTTGGGATCAGGCCCATCACCGCCAGCGAGGTCACCGATTTTCCAGACCCCGACTCTCCCACAATCGCCAGCGTTTGCCCTCGACGCACCTGGAACGAGATATCATCCACCGCTTTAACAACCCGGTCTTCCGTTCGGAACTGCACCTGAAGGTTACGGACATCGAGGACATTATCAGCCATAGAGCAAATCGGAGGGATGCCAACCCACGCAAGAAAGATATGTGGATTCTAGCAAGGATAGGAGTGACCGGGTGAAAGTTCTGGTGAGCGGGTGGATGGGTAAGGGGTGGATGGGTAAGGGGTGGATGGGTAAGGGGTGGATGGGTAAGGGGGTGGATGGGTAAGGGGTGGATGGGTGGATGGGTAAGGTGGTGGATGGGTTAAGGGGGTGGATGGGTAAGGGGGTGGATGGGTAAGGGGGTGAGAGGGCAGGGAACACTCATCCACCCATCCACTCATCCACCCATCCACTCATCCACCCATCCACTCATCCACCCATCCACCCCTCTCTACTCCAACACCTCTACCGCATCTCCCACCGAAATCTGTCCCTCCCCCACAGAGACAAGGTTCTGGCCGAATAAAATCTTTCCGTCCCGCATTCGGTAATGTGCCAGCGTCCGCAGGGGTTCCTGGCCCCGATCGGCGGTTTGCTGATCAACCGTTGTCACAATGCAGCGGGCACAGGGTTTAACCAGATGGAATTCCATGGTGCCAATGCGAATGTGCTTCCAGGTGTCTTCTGCAAAAGGTGCGCAGCCTGTGACTACAAAGTTGGGGCGGAAGCGGTTCATGGGGAGGGGATTAGCCAACCGTTGATTCAGGTCGTCCAGCGATGCCTGCGAGATGAGCAGGAAGGGGAATCCATCGGCGAAGCTGACGTGGTCGTTGGGGTCAGTGGCATACTTGCTATCCACCAGACGAATTGAGTCTTCCGGCATATAGACCAGTCGGCAGTCAATGCCCAGATATTGACTCATCCACCGATGGGCCGTCGCACTGGCAGGAATCGCCTTACACTCATCGCCCCACACTTCTACCTGCATGACAGAACCGCTTGTATCAGGAGGTTCCACCTTCAAGGGCGGCATCCCCGGTGCTTCCAGATGGAGTCCATTATCTGCCTGGAAAACGGAGATCAGTGCCATTTTTGGGAGCGATCGCTGTGTCTGAAACATACCCTGGGGATCGGTGACGAGCCAGCGGCGATCGCTCCTCAGTCCCCGTCGTTCCACTATGGCAGTTTGGAGAGGGATTCCCGCTGCGGATTTAATAGGGTAGATGTTCAGTTCGCTTAAAGAGAATTGGGTCATGGGTAATCGGGAATGGATAATTAATTCTTAATTCCCGTCGCCGCAATCCCCCGAATAAACTGGCGCTGCCCCGCCAGGAAGAGCGCTACAACGGGAATGGTGGCGATCACAACTGCAGCCATCATCAGCGACCAGTTGTTGGTGAACTGCTCCTGAAATTCCGCCAGCGCCAGTTGCACCGTGCGTAGCTCCGGGCGGGTGGTGAACACCAGGGGCTTGAACAGGTCGTTCCACTCGCCGATGAAGGTGAAGAGGAACAGGGTCAGGAGGGCTGGACGGGCCAGAGGGAGGAGGACTTGCCAGAGGATTTGCAGACGGGTGGCTCCGTCCAGGGCGGCGGCTTCCTCCAGCTCAACAGGGATTGTCAGGAAATATTGACGCATCAGAAAAATACCGAAGCCGTTGGCAGCCGTTGGCAGGATCAGTGCGCCGTAGGTGTTGATGAGATTGCCCGATTTCAGAACCAGGAAGATGGGAATGACCAGGAGCTGAAAGGGGATGACCAGCGTGGCCAGGACGATCAGCAGCACCGCCTGCCGTCCGCGAAACTTGAGCCGCGCCAGGGCGTATCCGGCCAGGGCTGACGTGATGATTTGCAGGGCGGTGACCGATAGGGCAACCAGCGTTGAATTGGCAAAGGCTAGCAGAAAGTTGCCTCTGGCCCAGGCGTTTTGATAGTTTTCCAATGTCCAGCCGGAGGCTTCGGTTCCAGGGGTTTTGGCAACAGGCGTGAGCGAGGTGACAACGACGACTCCCAGCGGCAACAGTACCAGGATGGCTCCTGCAAACAGCAGCAGCATACTGAGGGCAGAGAAGCAGCGGTTGCTGCGCGACTCCCCAGAAGGGGAACTACTCCCCTTTTCAGCCTGCCCATCGAATTTTCTGGAGTCCATAGAGGAGGGTGCCATACGCGTGAATCGCAGGAGGAGAAAAAACGGGTATCCTAATAACCTGTGATTAGCCGTTTGACAAGGCCCGGCCTAAACCCAGTACAGTATAGGTTGGAGATCGCAGGTTAAGCAAACCTTAATTCTTCCAGGGATTAAGGAGATTCGATTTGACTACTATTCCCAGGAGACTATACCGCTATGCCTCAGCTTGAGATGAGTCCAGAGTTGGACTTCCAGAGCGAAGCTTATAAAGATGCCTATAGCCGTATTAACGCCATCGTTATTGAAGGTGAAGAAGAGGCAGTCAGCAACTACCAGCGATTGGCGGAGCTGATCCCCGACCAGGCCGAGCAACTGATTAGCCTGTCGAAGATGGAGGGCCGTCACAAGAAGGGCTTCCAGGCGTGTGGACGCAATTTGGCCGTCGCACCGGATATGCAGTTTGCCCAGGAATTCTTTGCCGACCTGCACCGCAATTTTCAGGAAGCTGCTGCTACAGGAAAAATCGTCACCTGCCTGCTGATTCAATCCCTGATTATTGAGTGCTTTGCCATCTCGGCCTACAACATTTATATCCCCGTTGCCGACGACTTCGCTCGCAAGATCACCGAAGGCGTAGTCAAAGACGAGTATATGCACCTCAACTTCGGTGAGGAATGGCTGAAGGCCAATTTTGAAGCCTCCAAAGCAGAACTGGAAGAGGCTAATAAGCAAAACCTGCCGCTGGTGTGGCGTATGTTGAACCAGGTGGAAGACGACGCTCGTGCGCTGGGCATGGAAAAAGAAGCGCTGATCGAAGACTTCATGATCAGCTACGGTGAAGCGCTAGGCAATATTGGGTTTACGAATCGCGACATTATGCGGATGTCTGCTCATGGGTTAGCGGCTGTGTAAGCCCTCATCCCCCAGCCTGTTTGCCCCAGGGAGAAGGGGAGCAAGAGTGCTCTGAGCATTCAAGGAGAGTCCGACTTGGGCGTTTCTATCATCAATTAAACGGAAGGGGTTGGGCATTGCCCAACCCCTTCCGTTTCACAGTAACTGTGCCAGTCCGACTGCCGCAAACACCAGAAACAACCCCCCCCCAATCAGCGTCACGGTCTTTTCGGATATCCGCCCAGCAATCATCTTGCCGCCGATGACTGCGATCACCGCGCAGATGGCATGGCCCAAAATTGCGCCGATCGTCACTCCCAGACTGTTCTTCGAAGCGGCGAGACCGATGGTGGCAATCTGGGTGCGATCGCCCCACTCTGCGATAAACGTCAGCCAAAAAGCCTGGGCAACCAGACCGAATTGGGTTGGCTGTGGCAACTTCATACTGGCCTCCTGCACAGCTTCAAATGCTTCCTGGCAGGCATCCAGACAAGCGTCTTTTGGGTCTGAATTCATTCGGTAGCCCTGAATCAATAACTTGACGCCAAACCCTAAGAACAGCAAAATTTCTGCCCATCGCACATAAATGACTGGGAGGGTGGAGGCTAAATTTCCCGTCAGCACCGACAGAATGGTCATCGCTGCCAGAGCCGCAACCACCCCGATAAACACCAGTAGGCGACTGTGGCGAGTTGCCATCAGCACGGCAATAAAAAAAGTTTTGTCTCCTAGCTCGGAGATAGTGATCAGTAATAAACCAGCGACAAAAGCCTCAAGCATTCCAGTGTCTCCTCAAGTAGTGCCCATGTCTCAGGCCAGATAGCGGCAGGACAAGAAGTTGCGCACGATGAGGGAACTGGCAGGGTATGGACACTCCACCAAGCCCACCTCACGGCGTGGACTTAGTGAAGGTCTCGCTTCCGGTTCTCAGTTTGCCGAAACAAATCTGAGAATCGTCTTCCGAGCCAGGGTTATCCCCAGTATGTTGACTCGGAGGGACTGGCGATCGCCAGCAGCTACTCCCCTTCAGACTTAGGTCATTATACCTGAACTTGACCTTTTGAGATAGAATCAAACCCTTCTTTGAGATCTTTTTATCAAAATTTATGGTTCGGGCATTACTGTCCCGTCATCCCTCCACGGAAACAGTGTTTACCCTTAAATTAAGGCTAAGAGTATTTGGTGCCTGGAACCAACCGCCATGCTGATCACTGTAGATGCCCGGATTCCGTTTCCCCGACCGCTGGTGTTCGCCGCCTATCGCGATTGCCTCAACGATCTTGTTCCCTACCTGCCCAACATCCGGGGAGTTGAGGTCATATCGCGCCAGGAAAAAGGTGGACGGGTGGAGTGCCTGAATAACTGGCACGGGGGTGGAGATATTCCCTCGGCGGCGCGGGCGTTTCTAAATGAGTCGATGTTGTCCTGGACGGAATTTGCGACCTGGGACGCTAGTAACTACCTCACCGAATGGCAGATTCAAACCCATGCCTTCACGGAGGCTGTTCGCTGCTCCGGAACCAACCGCTTCATCGACCACAATGGCCTGACCCTGGTGGAAAGCCGTGGGGAACTGAAGATTGACCCCCACAAAATTGCAGATGTCCCGCCCTTTATTGCAGGCATGGTCAGCAAGATTGTCGAGGACTTCCTGAGTAAGAAGATTGGCCCCAACCTGCTTCAGATGAGCGATGGCGTTCGTCTGTATCTGGAACAGCGGTCTGTGACGCCGATTGCATAGTGGACTGAAAAATTCACAAACAGGAAGTGGTGCGGTGCTTTGCACCGATATCTGTTTAGCGTTTTTGGATTCCCGCCTGAGCCTAGCCCAGGCGGGAATCCAAAAATTTTAGCGTCTCTCACGTGGTCCTGCGCCGCAGGGGCAGGCGAGAGACGCTAAACGCATACTTGCACCGCGCCACTGGTGAATGAGATGAGAGATTACCGAACCAGCGTGGATCCGGAAACTGCCAGTCTGGCTTCGGGACTCTCAAAGGCGATCGCAAATTGGGCATGGGGTAACATCCGTTGTACCAGCTTCAGATAGCCCTCAGCATCATTGCGAGTCCGGAAGCGGGCAACGGTCATCTGCTTCATCGTGGGGAGCAGTTGATAAATAATCCACGGGCTAAGTTGTTCTTGATAATTCATAGGTGCTAGAAGGACTGAATGGATTTGTACCGATAACCGTAGTGATCGTATCTGCGCAAAACCAACTCATAGGGCAACCCTGAGGGATTCATGAGGGTAGGACGAGCTTTGCTTGTCTCCCCTGCCAACCGTTTCACCAGCCTGATCGGACTGCATGAAGGAAAAATGCCGAAAGAAACACCAGTCATGGAGTCAGTAAAGCGCTATACCACTATATATGGGGTATATTCTACAGACGGTAGCCTCCGGCACAAGAATCAGGATCAAATCATTGCTGAGTTGTCGGGGAGCCGGGGGAAAGTGGGTACGCTAGCATCCATTCGCTGTCGCATTTGGTTAGTGGAATGTCAAAATTCCCGGAAAATGGGAGGATTGTCCGATTGATGAAACAGTCCACGCCCCAATTAAGTGCACAGCATTTAAAGATAAATGCAAACTGGGATGCTATTTTAAGTTTCGGCCTCCTTTTGTGTTGATTCTTTAAATTCTAAGAAAGTAAAAACCTTTTTATCCCTAGAGCTGCTGACGTTCGTTTCAGTCCCTCATGCTAGAGTTCCTATCGCTTCTTCCCCTGGCTCAAACCTTCACCCCTCCGCCACCCAGCGAAACTCCCCCTCAGGTATCGCAGGTGGTGCTTCCTCAGGAAGTTCGTGCTCTACCAGGGCAGCTCGACCGGGTACCTGTATTCAACAGCAACAGCCCTGAAGTCGTGCAGAGTGATGGAATTCTGCTGTCTACCTTTCCGGCAGACGGGATGCGGGTACGCTCGGCCCATCTCAATTTTCCGTTCCAGGGACGGTTTGATATTTTCGCGCATCATATCGCCCGTGGTATCACACCCGATGATGTGCGCACCATGTTCCTTGGCATCCTGGTATACAACCCCGGCAAAGAACCCGTCACCCTGGATGCCCAGCAGGCTGTGAGCTACCTCAGCCAGGAAGCTCCGTTCAACAACCTGCCCTCCTACGTCGCCAACCCGATGGGTTCAGTTTTTGCGGGTCCCGGTAGCCGCACAATGAATGACATTCTGCGGGGTCAAAGCCAATCCTTCGTGCCCCAGCGCCTCATCCTGCGTCCGGGGCGCACCTATCTCCTGCTGAACGCCCCCATCCCTTTACGCAGCTTGAGAGCGCTCCAGGATGGTGTTCCTCTGCCACAGTTTCTCAATGACGTAGAAACCGAAGAAGGGGGCAGTCTGGACACGGAGCCAACCAAGCCCAACACCCCAGCGCCTCCACCCCGCCGCCGCAATACCGCAATTCCTCTGAACGGACGCACTCTGCTGATGTATCTGAACAGCAGTGGACCTGTTTATGTCGCCAGCCTTGCGATGTACGGGCGGCTCAATCCCAACGGTAGCGAACGCGCACCCACGCTATCCGAATGGCTGTCTCTGCTCGTTCAGGGAGATGTGGCAGGGCCACGCGATCGCACCCCCACCCCGCCCACCAACCGTAATGTCAGTCGTTTCTTTTACGGTCGGGTTGCAGGAGTTTCGCAGGGGTCGCGCTGGAGCGCCCGGATTACGGATTCTTCTAGCAACGAACGCCTGACAATTCCCCGCCGGGGAAATTCGGTCTCCTACGTGCTCAGCACCATTGACCGGGGCACATTGGGGACGGGGCAGATTCAGAGCGCTCCCATGCTGCGGCGCTACTCCGACACGGCCTACCGTGCCCACGGTAATTACGCGGTTCACTATAATTTGTCGCTGCCTCTCTACAACAACTCTGACAACTCGCAATCTGTCTCTATTCTGTTCCAGACCCCGATTAAGGACGAAAGCTTGCAGGGTCGAGCCTTGCGCTTCTCAATCCCTCCAGAAGACCAGGTGTTCTTCAGAGGTACCGTCCGGATTCGCTATACCAGTGATCTGGGCAGAACCGAAACGCGCTACCTGCATATCATCCATCGCCGGGGGCAACAGGGTCAGCCGCTGGTGACCCTGAATATGCCCAGGGGCGATCGCCGTCTGGTGGAGGTCGATTTCCTCTATCCCCCGGATGCTACCCCACCGCAGGTCATTACAGTGCAGACGCTGGACAACCTGAACATGATCGAGGTGAACAATCCCAATAGCCCTCGCAGCAGTAGACAGCTCAGCCCTTCCAATACACCGTAAAATGATTGGTTGAGGGGATGTGTGAAGCATATCTCTCCAAAACTCTATGCCCACCGTAGAATGGGGCTACTTCTCAGGGATTTTTGCGATCGCCCATGACGGCAACCGATTCGCCCAACCACGTCAGCCCTTCGTCCCCGGTTGAAATCCGGGAGATGAATATCGATGATATTGCCCCGGTGTTTCATCTGGGGGAGCGGCTGTTTACCAGTGACCTCTACCCTTCCCTCTACCGCACCTGGGACGAGTGGGAGGTGATCGGCCATTACAACACTGACCCGGAATATTGCATGGTGGCAGAGATCGACGAAGAACTGGCTGGGTTTGTGCTGGGTACCGTCATTAACAAAGCCTCGTGGGTCTACGGCTACATTATCTGGTTGGGCGTCAGTCCTCAGTTTCAGCGGCGAGGGGTGGCCGACAAACTGGTAGACAAGATGGTGGAACGCATGATCGAGGAGGGAGTACGGTTCATGCTGGTAGACACAGACCCGGCCAATGAACCCGCGATCCGGTTTTTCCGCCGCAAAGGGTTTGGCAACGCCCGCAAGCACGTCTACCTATCGATGAACCTGAGCAAGCATGAGTTCTACGGCAGGCTGATTGCCTACGAGCGAGATAAGGCAGAACGAGTTCGGCAGCGACGACCCCGACGCCCCTGAGAAATATGAAGCTAAACAGGATCAGGTTCACCGCAGAGGCGCAGAGAGCGCAGAGTCGAATCTTTGCGTCCTCTGCGCCTTCTAAGAAACTTCAGTTTCTTTCGCCTTTTTCCCTATCCGAAGGATTGGGTGACATACTCTGCGGTGAAACAAAAATCCCCAATCTGAGGCTAATACTGGGGTACCGAGTGATCCACCGCTACTGAGTAGGCGTCGATTCCACCGGAGATATTTTTGACATTGGTGAACCCCTGATTGATCAACCACTGGCACATCTGCGCCGATCGCATCCCGTGATGGCACATCACCAGTGTTTCAGCATCGGGGTTCAGGCGATCGCGAATATCCCCCGACCACTGCTGAAACTGACTCAGCGGCAGGTTTACAAAGCCGTCTACCTGGGCGATCGCCAACTCCTCCGGCTCCCGCACATCCACCAGTTGCAGGTCTTCCGGTGCATCTGCCATACGCTCGGCCAGTTCTTCGACGGTGATTTGTCCAAAAGGTTGTTGGAGCGATTGATGGTACATAAGTGAAGAGAGTAATTTACAAATTTTCGGCGTTGCTTAATCCAGATATGATTTTTTGATTGTGTGGTGCGTGGAGCGCACCACACAATCAAAAAATCATATTTCAAATCAGCAACACCAAATTTTCTACTGCCCAAACTCCAGACGGGCACGATCGACCAGTTCAGAGGTGACAACATTGAGTTCGCTCTCGCGCGCCAGATGCTCGATGCGTTGGCGAGCCTGAGCACGGACAAAAAAGGGGATATTGCGTAATTTCGTTTCTGCTTCGGCAGACCACCGCAGCGAATCAGGATAATCTTGACTGGACATCTTATCTCTCGGATTCAATTCTTTCCAAACAATACTGTCTATCTCGATTCTGCCGCATCGCGCATTATGAAATTTAAAGGCAGGAGTAGAGTGAGGGTGGATGGGTGGATGGGTGGATGAGTCGATGAGTCGATGAGTCGATGGGTGGATGGGTGGATGGGTGGATGAGTCGATGAGTCGATGAGTGTTCCCTGCCCTCTCACCCCCTCACCCATCCACCCCCTCACCCATCCACCCATCCACCCCTAAAGGAGCAAGCGGTGCTGCTGATTCTAACGGGAATTCTCGCCTTCTACGTTGCCTGGAACCTGGGGGGAAACGATGTCGCAAATGCGATGGGCACCTCGGTGGGTGCGAAGGCGCTAACCTTGCGGCAGGCCCTCGTGGTTGCAGGGGTTCTGGAATTTGTTGGGGCAGCGCTGTTTGGCGATCGCGTCTCCACCACCCTGGCCACAGTCATTATTGACCCATCGCTGTTTACCCAGAATCCGCAACTCTGGGTGCTGGGCATGGTCGCCGCCCTGATCGCCTGCGGTCTCTGGCTGCAAATTGCTACCTTGCTGGGTCTGCCCGTCTCTTCTTCCCATGCAGTCGTGGGGGCGATCGCCGGGTTTGGCTGGATCGCTGTCGGCGCAAGTGAGGTCAACTGGCCCGCGATTCGCACCATCTCGCTGATGTGGGTTGTTACACCTGTGATGAGTGGCGCGATCGCCGCCTTCCTCTACCGCACCCTCAAATGCTACATCCTCGATACCCCCAATCCCCTCCAATCCCTCGACGAATGGATTCCCTGGCTTAGCCTCGCCCTTGTCACCATCTTCGGCTGGATCGCCTTCCCCACCCTGCTTCGCCCCCTCCCCCTGGAAGACCTCCCGCTACCCGTCCATGATGTTTATCTGGGATTGGGTGCGATCGCCGCCGCCAGCCTCACCTTCTACCTCTGGCGCACCCTACGTCACGAAAGGGCAGGTTTGACAGAAACTTTATCCGCAGAATACAAGATCCCTGGCAAAACCTGCCCTTACCCTCCCTCCCACGGCTCGGCTACGGTGGATCCGACTGACGTTACCGCTGAAGCCCTCAGATCCTCCGATTCTGCCATCCTCCAAGATTCTGCCATCCTCCCAATAGTCTCCCACCCATCCACCCTCCCGATTCTTGAGCCTGCCGCAACGCCCATCCACGGTTCGGCTCATCGCGGTTCGGCTGATCTCACCGTCGAAGCCTCACTGCAACGCCCATCCACCCATCCACCCATCCACCCATCCACCCATCAGCGTTCCCAGGCTCTCTTCGCCCGCTTCCAAATCCTCAGCGCCTGCTTCGTCGCCTTTGCCCACGGCTCCAATGATGTCGGCAATGCGGTGGCTCCTCTAGCGGCGATCGCCTTCGTCCAGCAGTATCACACCGTCCCTGGCACCACCGATGCTGCTTTTACTATTCCTCTCTGGGTGCTGCTCCTGGGCGGTGCAGGTCTCGTTGGGGGTCTGGCGGTGCTGGGAAAAAATGTGATTCGGACGATTGGGGAGGGAATTATTCCGCTCCAGCCCAGCCTCGGTTTCTCTGCCGAGCTGGCGACAGCAGTCACGGTTCTCCTGGCCACCCGATTGGGGCTTCCTGTTTCCACGTCCCATGCACTGGTGGGAGCAGTAGTGGGCGTGGGACTGGTGCGACAGGCGCGGGAAGCCACTCCCGTTAAAGTTCAAACTCTGCGGCAGATAGCGATGGCCTGGATCGTGACGATACCGCTATGTGGGGTGTTAGCCGCAGCGCTGTTCGCCCTCGGTCGCTGGGGGCTGGGAATTTGATGCTACTGGAATTTCACCCAGCTCAGCGAACTCATCATCAACGGATGCATGAATGATACTCCTGACTATTCGGAAACGGATTTTTTATCTAATAGGAGGGGAATTAACAGCAGCTCCACACCCACCAACAACACAACAGAGATACCAAAGACAATGGTGCCGATCGCATTGAGGGATGGACTCAGGTTTGATCCAAGGAAAGTGTAGATAGAAACGGGGAGCGTTGGTTCAAACCCGGAAACAAACCAGGCAATCACAAATTCATCGAATGAAAAGGTGAACGCCAGCAGCCATGCTCCCGCGATGCCGGGAACCGCCCAGGGCAGCACCACTCGATACAGCGCCTGCCACTCGTTTGCCCCCAGGTTCCAGGCGGCTTCTTCGATTTCTTTTGGCATCTGGGCGAGACGCAGACCGATGAGGGCGATCGCCGTTGGAATCAGAATCACCACATGGGTCAGAAAAATACTGAATAGTTGTCCCTGCAAATTCAGTCGCGACAGTAGTCCCAGAAAAGCGACTCCTAGAATTAGCGGCGGCACCAGGATTGGAACGATGAACAGCGTAGACAGTAAGTTTTTGCCGGGGAAGTTGAATCGATTCAGGGCGTAGGAGGCAAAAAATCCCAGCACCGTCGCCGCGGCAGCAGACAGCGGAGAAACGATCAGACTGCGCTGGAGCGACTGGAGCATTCGCCCATCGGTCAACAGATCCTGATACCAGCGGAGTGTCCAGCCCGACCAGGGAAGGGTTGGAAAACGAGAGTCCTCGAAGGAAAACATGACGAGGGTGACGATGGGCAGCAGCAGAAACACAAAACCCAGGGCCAGGTAGACCCATCCGGCGATCGCAAACACTCGATCTGATGCAAATTTGTGTTGTGTCATGTTCCTCCAGTTAGTCCGCCGACTCAGAAAGTTTGAAGCCCATCGCCAGGATCACAATCATGATCACGATCAGAATTGTGGCCAGTGCTGAAGTGCGGGGCAGGTTCGTGGAAGCGGCGTATTCGTTGAGAATCATGGTAGAAAACAGCGGCACTCGCCCCAGTATGGACTGGCCCGTTCCCCCGCCCAGAATAATTCCTGCCAGCACATCTCCCAGGCTGATAATCAGTCCAAAAATGGCGCTGTAAACGATGCCCGGTTTGCTGATGGGGAGAATCACCCGCCAGAAGGTCTGCCACTGGGTCGCTCCCAAGTTGCGGGCGGCTTCGATGTGGCTGCGATCGCTATTGCGCAACACCAGATACAGAATCAAAATCATAATCGGCGCGAGGTAGTGCAGTAGCCCAATTCGGGTGCCCCACTGGGTGAACATGATCTGGAACGGTTGCTCGATCAACTGGAGCTGCCTCAGCAGTGAGTTAAGCAGACCATTGTTGTTGAGAATCGTCTGCCATGCGTAGAGGCGCAGGATGTAGCTCGTCCAGAAGGGGGCGATCGCCAGCACCAGCAGCAATCTTTGCAGCCGTCCCGGCACCAGAAAGACCAGCGCCATCGCAAAGGGATAGCACAGCAGAATGCCCAGTGCGGTGGTGGTGACTGCCACCCAGAGGGATTGCAGGATGGCGAGGGCGTAGCGGGATTTGGTGAAAAACTGGCTGAAGATATCCAGGTAATTTTCTGGCGAAAATCCGGGAATGGCGCGGTAGTTCTCGGTCGTCCAGAAGCCAATCCAGACCAGAAAGAGCAACGGCAGCAGAAAGAAAATACTGTCGTAGATGACCGCTGGCGCGAGACAGATATATTTCAGCAGGCTGGCCTGACTGGGAGTGGCATCAGAGCGATTGGACTGATTGGTGGCGGGAATTTGGGTGGTCACGAGATTGTTTTCTTTAAGTTCTGGTTTGATCCCCCCTAGCCCCCCTTATTAAGGGGGGAATCGGAACCACAGGATGCTTTACCTTCGAAAAACGGCTCGGAAGTTCCCCTTACTTAAAGGAGATTAAGGGGGATCAAGTTGTTGAGCCGTAGTTTGGTTGATTTTTGTGTGTGCACCTTAAGCCTTAATAAGGGGGAGGTGCGCCCATTCACACAATCCGCTCACCCAGCAGCACGGTGTCCTCAGTCTTCCAGGCAAGCTGAAGCTCAGTGTTGATGGGAATGGCAAGGCTGTGATCCAGCGACTCCTGGCGAATCATGCGGACTTCGTAGCCCGTATCGGTTTCCAGGAAATAGATTACCTGAGACCCCATAAACTCAAAGCCGCGTAGCGTGGCACGAATACTATTTTCGGTAGCGGTGTCAGGAGCCGCGATCGCCATCCGATCGGCGGGAACCACAACCGTTACTCGCTTGCCGGATGCCCAGGAATGGCGATCGCCACCCTCCTCCAACCGTGCTTGAAGAATTCCCTGGGGACAGCGCACCCTGACCGTATGGCCGCTTTGCTCCACCACCTCGCCGTCGAACAGGTTATTGTTGCCGACAAACTCGGCCACAAAGTGGGTCGCGGGACGGCTGTAGATTTCAGCAGGGGTGCCCACCTGTTCGACTCGCCCCCGGTTCATTACCACCACGCGATCGGCCATTGAGAAGGCTTCGTTCTGGTTATGGGTGACATAGATAAAGGAAATCCCGAGGGACTGCTGGAGCCGCTTCAGTTCGCCCTGCATTCTCACCCGCAGGTGGGGATCGAGGGCACTCATGGGTTCATCCAGCAGCAAAATCTGGGGTTCGGTGATCAGGGCGCGGGCGATCGCCACCCGCTGTTTCTGCCCACCGCTGAGCTGGCTGATGCGGCGATCGAGCAGGCCGTCCAGCCGCATCATGGCCGCAATGTCTTTGACCTGGCCCTGGACTTCGGCTTTGTTGTGGGGGGTTAGCGTCAGGCCAAAGGCGATGTTTTGCCGAACATTCAGATGGGGGAACAGGGCGAAGTTCTGCCACACCATGGGCGTGTTGCGCTGATGGACGGGGAGCTGTGCAATATCTTTGCTGCGCAGCAGAATTTCACCCGTCGTCATGCTTTCCAATCCTGCAATGATTCTCAGGAGCGTGGTCTTACCGCAGCCCGACGGTCCCATCAGCGCAACAAATTCTCCAGTTTTGATGCTGAGGTTGATTTCCTCCAGCACATTGATTGCACCGAAGCGTTTGGAGACGCTGAGAATTTCCAGGTCGTGAGTTGTTGGGGGGGCAATGTCGGAAGCGGGCGATCGCTCGTCTAAGGAGGATTCAGAAAGGTGGGCAGAGTTCATAGTAATTCCACACAGGTCGGAGGCAGAAACTTGCGGTCAGGCGGCTCTTGTCAGGGGGGCTATACAGTTGCCCTTTATTCTAGTAGACTTCCCGTTCTCCCCAGTAAAAAATGGTTTGTTTTCAGGATGAGCGCTGCCGGGGCTACTGCAAAGAGAATCTTGTTTGGTAAACCTCCAGAGGGCGCGTCAGCTTGAATCACTACTAAGGATCGCAAATGAAATAAAACCGAATTGTTTTTGAGAGAGGGGGGGGGGGGGGGGGGGGGGGGGGGG
>CAZVXA010000053.1:0-33540 GCA_964630955.1 uncultured bacterium
GCGCAGGGCACGCAAGAGACGCTAAAAATAGGTTTTCGGATTCCAGCCTGGGCGTTGCCCAGGCTGGAATCCGAAAACGCTAAACAGATACGGGGGCGAAGCCCCCAAGAAGGGGTGAAGGGATAAAACTTTAAAGGGGACGCAGATCGCCGGGAGATGCTTTAGGGTCGATGTTCTCGTAGCTGAAATAACGGTCTGGAATCCCGTTGTAGATGATGTAGTCATCAAAGGTGTGAATTCCTGGGGCTCCATGGATTTGAAGGATCGCCTCCCTCACTGAATACAGTTGTTCAACAGTCATCTGTAAAGGGCGCTCGTGCGGTTGATAGCTACATCGAATCAGGTAATCAAGGCGAGGATAGATTGACATTTCAACATGACAGCCAAGAAGATGAGTAATGGGATGTGTTTCAGCAAACTCGATCATTCGGTTGATGCTATTTTTGAAGGCTTCCCAATCACGAATATAGAGACGGCCAGGATATAGCAAATCACCAGTAAAAAAGATTTGAGTATAGGGGTCGTAGATTGAAACTTCGGCTTCCTCATGACCGGGAGTGCCCATCACCTGTAGCACTCGACCCCCCAAATCGAAGGGCACAACTTCATGGCCCCAATCGCGAAATCCATAGAATTCGATCGTTGCTTCTAAGCTGTGCCCCACAATCTGTGTGTTGGGGCGATCGCTGAATTGTGAATCTCCCTCAAAATGATCACGATGGAGATGCGTGTGGGCGACAACCAGGGAATAGGAAGGGCGAGGATTGCGAGTTAGCCACTGTTCAATCAACCCATCAACCGTTTGGCGGAGCGGAAAAAATTCGGGCGATCGCGTTGCCCCAGTATCCAGCAGAATGGCGCGATCGTTGCCAAACAGCAGAAACATAAAGGGTGCTTCGTAATGCACAGCCATATTTTGCCGCAGAATGTAGGTATGTTCGTTGTATGCGTGAACTTGAATGTCAGGATCAGTGTTATGCTTTGCCGACACTGAGCCATGAATCCAGCGAACATCGAGGTTTCCTGGGGCGGGTTGAGGAGTAGCAAAGTCAATAGATTCCGTAGTATTGACTCGGAGAGGGATGGTCATCGCATCTCTCCGAGATACCCCATCCGCCCACGCGGTGGGGAGGGATAGGAGCGGCAATTGAGGGGGATTGAACCCTTCAATTGCCAATACACTCGTACTAATGCAAAATCAGAATGCGAGATGTTAAAAGCCAAGATATCTCGAAGCACCTTGAAAACCAGGGTTAGGGGGTTCTTGCCAGGAATGCTTGGCAAGGTAAAAACTCTGAGCACCAAGTCACTGAGATGCTTCTCTCCGTACCGTGGGACACACGGGATCGGGACTCTGAAATGGGTCAAAAAGTCTGTGGACATGATGTAAGACGGGAACATGGCTTGTCTGTGTACGCAAACGTGGATGAAGCAGAAACCTAAATCGCGAGGTTTGGGAATCCCCATCCCCCTACAGGGTGGGGAGGATGTCAATGCGAATCCTCCAATTCAACAGAAAGCCATCCGAACGACGCGATTCCAGTTAACTGCCCAGGGAAATGTCGTAACAATCTTTCTACAGCAGCAGAGAGGCCATTTAGAACTTTGAAACCCTGATACCGACAGAAGGGCACCAGCACAAATTGCGCTAGCGCCCCTCTAAGAAGCAACAAAACTGACCACGCCAAGACAGCTTAATAGGTTTATAAGAATTGCCTCGTAGACTATCAAGAGCGTCTTGACAATTCTGTGTAACTGTTTACAGTACTTATCGTCCACCCCTGATTGACTGACAAAAGAACGATTAAGTAAGTAAACCCGGAAAAGTTAACCCCCAAGAGCTAATTTATAAAGTAATTCTTAAATGCGATCGCCATCGCGCTAAAATTCAGGCAGATTTTGATGGGCACCGGATAAGAACCTGATGATGAATTGCAGAAGCAGCAGCATCGGCAATTGCTTCCCAATCCTCCTGGAGAAGTACCTCATGCAGGATTGCTCTAACTGAAGCAGTAGACTCAACAGCCCGTCCTTCTAGAGAAGCTTGGGAATCTTCCAATATTTGCCAAAGCTGCTGTTGAATTTCAAGCGGAGGATTTTGGAAGCGCTTGAGAAGAATGACTTGACCACAGGCGATCGCGGACTCTGCTCCTGCACCAAGCTCCCATGCCATCAGAAGCTGCTGAAACTCTTTGATTAGAAATGACTGTAGCTGCTTCATCCGTCGAAAGGACACCGGATCATCAGAAAATCGATCGAGGTGAATTCCGGTATAACCTGCCCCGATTTCACCCTCAGTTGCTTCCTCAAGTTGAACGGCTTGCCAGAATTGCTCCTGATTCATTTGGAAGCTCATTTTCGTCTCCTGGTCAGTCTTCGTCGAGTGAGATGTAGTCCCAGTATCGAGTAACGGCGTCATCTTCCAATTCCGGAGAGCGGGACCGTCTACGGTAATACTCAAAATATATCAAGTTATCCTTCTGTAGACGAACTGGCGAACTTCCTCAAGCCACAACTGATGATCCAATGACTTGATGAAGGTCAATCCTTAAATCATTCCATCACATTCCGTTGGCCAAAGATGAAAGCAATACATTGATTGTCGAGAGACTCGCAAAAGCAGATCAGAAACTCATGCTACAATTAACCGATTATTTTAGCTTCCCAAAATAACTGTGTTGACTGAGCAACATATTGCTGAATCCTTGAGTCGGGCTTATATTCGTGCGATCGCTGGACGTGCTGGACTCAATCTTGCCATTCGTGAGTATGACTATGGTGTCGATGGAAGTTTTGATGAAGTCATTGTGCGTCAGAACCGTCGAGTCGAATCTGGTTTTTCCCTCAGCTTTCAACTCAAGGCCTCAACTCTATGGCAACTTGACTCTACTCATATTGCCTACGACCTGGAGGTTAAGACCTATAACGATTTAATTCTCAGGCGCAGCATGAAAGCCGCAATACCCTGCATCCTTATCCTGTTAGCGCTACCTGCTGATTCCACACAATGGTTGGTCTGTGAGGAATCAGAACTCAGATTGCGAGGAACATGCTACTGGGAATACATCAGTGGCAATCTCAGCGAAAATCGACAATCTGTCAGAATCCGAATTCCCCGATCGCACCGCCTTAATCCAGAATCCTTGCTAACCTTAATAGAGAACGTTAAATCAGGAGAGTGGCCATGACTTCCGAAGTCTCGTCAAGTTATCCTCAGGTTCAGGAGCTTCGTGTCGCTGAAGTAGTCAGCTATCTCCAACATAATCACTGGTTGGCAATTAATCACCCTAATTCACGGTTGCTAGTTTTTGAGAAGGGCGTTGATGACCAGGGTAAACCAATTCAGCTTGTTCTGCCGAGTCAGGACGACTTCGAAGATACGCCCTACTTGTTAACGAAGGCGGTGAATCTTCTCTCTAATCTCCAAGCCATGTCTTTTCAGGAGATGATTGATTTGATTCATTCAGGTGTACGGGCTAGTTGATTGTAGGGCACTCCCGCATTCTAGGGAATGACACAAGCTCATTGATTTACCTATCCTATGCCTGATTCAGAATAGTCAGGATCAATTGTGGCAATGGTAAAGCGTCTTAAGTTAGAGTAGTGCAACCTCTAGAGGAGAGCAAACCGGAGATGCTTTATGTACTATTTTGAAATTGAGTCCAACAAGGAGTTTTGTAGCTGCAAAAGTCTTTTAAAGTGTGAAAATACGTTTTCACATCATGACCACGATGATAATGAGTATCCGTTTTATGGGATTGAAATATTTAAATTTTTTGTATGTCCAGCTTGTAATTCAGTCACTGTAATTCTTTACAGCGCTGTTGGAAACTCGTATGACGATGAAGAGAATGAGAGGCAGGGATCTCCAACTTTCCACGAATACAGGCGAAAAATTCTCTACGCTCCTAAACAACGAGCACATTCAGCTATTCCTAAAACAATTGCTGAAGTAGCTAGCCAAGCCGAGTCTGTTCTTGGAAATTCTCCACGTGCAAGCTTCATTTTGTGCAGAGCTGCTCTTGAGGAAGTCTGCAACTTCTTCGAAATACCCACTGAGAAGGAGAAAACCAATGGCAAGATAGTATACATCGGCCTACAGGATAGATTATCACAGTTGTTTAAGGAGCAAGGCATATCAGAAGATCTGCAACCACTCATTTATGGGGTAAAAGAACTCGGAGATAAAGGAGCACATAGAGATCACTTAACTTTTACAAAGCAAGTAGATACCCAAGAAGCTCACAATCTTTTGGAACTTCTAAATTACATTCTTGAGAGGCTGTTTGTCGATAAAGAACGTATGCAAGAAAAAAAAGATACATTAGAAAAATTAAAGAACAAGATTTTGCGAGCAGATCAATAAGTACTGTACGAGTCTCTATAGTTGGAGGACAGTATTCTTGTCTCTACGTCACCCCCTCCAACTCCTCCTCCGTCAACTCATAGAGCTGCCGCAGCTTCTCCAGCGTCTCCTGATTCGGATGCCAGAACCCACGACCGTGCGCCTCCAGCATCCGCCCCACAATATTGCGGAACGCCTCCGGGTTCGCCTGCCGCAGCTTTGCTGCCATCTCCGGGTCGAGCGCATAGGTTTCCGCCGACTGGTCATACACCCAGTTCTCCTGAAAATCCGCAGTGCCGCCCCAGCCGATGAGGGCTGTCATGCGCTGGGAGATCTCGTAGGCTCCGCCGGAACCCTGGTCGGCCATCGCCTCTGCCCAGCGGGGATTGAGTAGCTTGGTGCGGTACTCCAGACGCAGAAGTTCTTCTAAACTGCGGGGCGTCGTGTCCTTCGAGAAGCTCTCCACAAACGAGGCCGTAGTCTTTTTACCACGCTGAAGTTCGGCGGCTTTCTTCAGGCCACCCGTATTGGCGTAGTACTCCTGGATATCCGTCAGGCCGTACTCCACCGAATCGATTTGCTGCACAATGCGATCGCAACTCTTCAACAACCCCTGCAACACCTCCGGTCGCGCCTGCCCCTTATCCGATCGCCCGTAGCTGAAGGCATTGCGCCCCTCCCATGTCTGTCCCAGCTCTTTGCCGTCCTCCCAGTTGCTATCAGAGACGCGATCGTTCACCAGTGAGCCATAGTCACCCGCAGGATTCGAGAACAGGCGGGCGGTAGCGTTGGGGATGCCCTGATTCTGGAGGGCGATCGCATGTTTCCGAATAAAGTTCTGCTCCTCCAGTTCATCGGCGGCAGCGGCGCGGGCAAACAAGTCGTCCAGCAGTTCGATGATATTCACAAAGCTGTCACGGAAGATGCCGGAGAGGTTAGCCAGAACATCAATGCGGGGATGGCCGATTTCCTCAAGGGGCAGCAGTTCATAGCGGACGATGCGCCCGGTGCCTTCCTTCACGGGGGCTGCGCCCACCAGTTCCAGGAGGATGCCCAGGGACTCGCCTTTGGTTTTGATGGCGTCCAATCCCCAGAGCATGACGGCGACGGTTTCGGGGTAAGTTCCATGCTCCTGGAGGTGCTGGGCGATGATTTTGCGGGCGATCTCCCGACCGCGTTCGTTTGCAGCAGGGGAAGGCATCCGGTAAGGGTCGAGGGCGTGGATGTTGCGGCCTGTGGGGAGAACGCCGGGGCCATCGCGCAGCAGGTCACCGCCGGGAGCAGGAGGGATGTATTCGCCGTTGAGGCCGCGCAGCAGGTTAGTGAGTTCGTCGGTGGTTTGCAGCAGCAGGGTGCGCAGGGCGATCGCTTCCTCCACCGTCTGTTTCAGTGAATCAGGAACCTGGGCGAGATCCAGCGTTTGAGCCGTTCCTTCGGAGTTATCCAGGGTGCTAATCGCCTTCACCCATTCCTCTGGTAGTCGCTCATCAAAATAAGCTTTCAGATAGCTCTCCAGTTCTTCGGGTGAAGGGAGTTCTCCAAGGACATGCAGGCCGGATGAGAACAGGCGATTCTCCAGCACTTGCAGGTATTCGTAGAGCGAGACGAGGTACTGGTTAAAGGATTGCTGGCTAAACAGGTTAATGTTTTCTGGGGAGAAGGGGATGCCGAGTTTTCTGGCTTCTAGGAAGGGGCGATCGCTGTCCAGTCCCGTATCCAGAATCTTCTTACAGATCGCTTCCTTCAAAGCGTAATTCTTCTCTGGATCTTCTCGATACTCCGCGATTAAATCCCGCAGATTCACCAGCTCCTTATAAAGATTTGCTCGTCCGTAGGGTGGAACGTTGTGAGAAATGAGTACACCGTATCCCCGACGCTTTGCCAGAATGGATTCAGAGGGATTATTTGCAGCGTAAATATACAGGTTTGGTAGGTCTCCCAGGAGAATGTCTGACCAGGAATAGCCCGTATTCCCCAACGGCGCACCGGGCAGCCATTCAACGGTGCCGTGCATACCAAAGTGAACCACCGCATCGGCCTGTAATCCCTCCTGGAGCCATTTATAAAAGGCGGCGTACTGGGGATGGGGCGTGAGATCGCGTTCAAACATCAGCCGCATCGGATCGCCCGCCAATCCCAACGGTGGCTGCACCCCCATCCACACATTCCCCAGTTGCACGCCTCCCAGATGAAATTCCTCGCCATAGGTGCGGATACCGCTGGCGGTGAGAGAACCATTCCACTGGTGCTGCACTCTGGAAGTTTGCAGATAGCCCAGCCACTTCTCTAACACGCGAGAATGCAGCATCACCTGACCCTGGTCCTTCGTTCTGACGCCGGATTCAATTTCTCCCGTGTCCCAGTTCTTAAACGAGAAATCCCGGACGGAGGCCCATTCCCCCGGTGCAACCTCCCGCCAGTCCCCTTCAACCGCCTCCTCAGCGGCTCGCACCTGCTGAATCAACTCCTCGCCATTCTCCGGCAGATCGCCCACCTGATAGCCCTGCGCCCTGAGCGCCCGAAGCAGATTTATCAGGGATTTAGGTACGTTCAGGAGGGCTGCCGTCCCCGTTGCACCATAACCCGGAGGAAAGCCATAGAGAACGATCGCAATCTTGCGTTCCGCAGGTGGCTTCTGGTGTAGCGCAATCCAGCGTTTCAGGCGTCCCGTCAACCGATGCAGCCGTTCGGGAACCAGGTAAATGTCATCGCCCACCAATCCACCCAACGGAACGGGATCGATCGCCCCATCCAGTTCCGGCAGTGCATACAGCACCACACTCTGCAAACCTCCCACGCCGCGCCGCGTCCAGGAGTGAATATCCTGAATCAGCAGCGGAGCCGCCACAACATAGGGCACATTTTTGGCACTGAGAATCCGCTTCGCCACCTCCACCTGACGCCCCGCCTCCATCGACCCCGCAGGCCCACCCACAAGGGGAAACCCGATGGTGGATGCGATCGCATCTACCTTCACAGCCTCCGGCGACAGCGAAGGCGTTTCATTAATTCCCTTCTCCCTTTGCTGCTGCTCATACTCCGTGGTCAACCAATCCCGAACGATGACGTGCCCCTCAACGCCATTAATGAAAACGGGTAGCGGAATCAATCCTTCCTTCTCAAAATGCCGAATCAGTTGGGGAATGTAAGGCTGTTGAGTAATGACGTGTTTGCGGTAGAGGAGGAGGGCGATGATGGGTGGATGAGTGGATGGGTAGATGAGTGGATGGGTGGATGAGTTTTCAATTTCCCACTCATCCACACTCCCACTCATCCGTTCATCTGCGTTCATCTGCGTCCATCTGCGTTCCTTTGCACTTCCCAAATACCACTCCAAATACTTTTTCGGCGACTCAAAGTACCCCGAATAATCCGGGTGCAGCAGCCCCATATTGGGTGTCTCGATCGGGGGTGGAATCTCGCCAACCTGCAATCCCAGATAGTTCTCCGCCAGCGTCCAGAACATGGCAGAAACGTTATCGCAACCGCCTGCATTCCAATAGCCGTAGATAATCAACCAGTTGCGCAGATCCTGGACTTTGCCAATGGGGATGAATTTCAGCAGCTTAGGGCCGACCTTCAGGAAGCTGAGGTAACCCGCCAGTTTGTCCTCTTCTCGCTGATTACCACCAAATTTGCTGAGAATGAACTGGACGGGCTTCGGCATCCCTTTTGGTTTCTCACCAATGACGAATTTGCCCAGGCGGGTCAACGCCATCAGCTCCAGGGCTGACTCAAACACCAGGCGGACGGGGACATGCTGCACCCGCTCCAGCAGCCACATCACCTGGTCGTAGTCAAAGATCAAGCTGGCAAAAAAAACATCGGCCTGTTGTAGAGCGGTGGCGATCGCCTCCCCTTTGGTCGCAATATCGCGATCGCTAAACACCTGGATCTCCAGGTCAGGACAGCGGGATTGTGCCCTCTCAGCCGCCTGTCGGTAGAGGTTGGCATTGAAGGACTCGAACCCTGCGATCAGGACAATCCGCTTCATGGCTGGTCAGACCTCTGGCTACTCCTCCAGCATACCGCGATCGCCAGGATCGCCAATTATTTCTTGCCCTTAAGCTTCTGTTGTACCTTTGTCAGCAGCCGCTGCCACCTCAGGTGAAAGATCGCCTGAGCATCTAAATCTGGAATTCGATAGATTGCTTTCTGCTTACTGTCAAAAAACTGGTTGATCTCCGATAAAATTGCCATCAACCTTCGTGTGATATTTTCAGTTCGATATTCAATCAAAAAATCATCACTAACCGCGAAAGAATATTCACCTCGAATCGCACCGAGAATCCGTTGCACATCATATTCAAGGCTGTGTCCAGCGATCTTCTGGCAATTAAAACCAGGATCCAGATAATCCGATAGGCCATGATTCACGCTGGAAAACACCTGACAGCCGCAGGCCATTGCTTCCAGCGGTTGCAATCCCAATCCCTCAGTCACCCCCTGTACTGCCCAGTATTCTGCTGAGTCGTAGAGATACACTTTTGCGCGATTGAATAGACCCGCCAGATCTTCCACAAAGGAATCGATGACACAGACCTCGCAGTGCTGCTTCAATGCTGGGATCAGCCGATGCATCAGATAGGTGGAGGACTTGCGAGCCTGCACCAGTACGTCGATGTCTCGCTCCTGGTGTCGATTGTGAAACTCATTGGAGATCTGGTTGGGCAGGTAATAGATGAGTGAATGGGGCGATCGCTGTCCCCAGTAGCCCATCGTGTTGCGGCTGACGGTGATGATGGGGACGCTGGACGGCAGACGAAAGCCGTATTCGGCGCTATGGGCGTGATAAATGACATTGCAGGATTGCAGCCGTTTAGCCAGTTTGGGAACGTCAAACCCCCAGCTAATGACAAAAATGACATCGTCCAGCGCCCCCTGAGCCAGCAGGTCATCCAGAAACAGCGTTCCTTGCTCTCGCTGCTGGTAGGTGACCACCGACGCTGGACAAACTTGCTTTGCCAGGTTGCAGGTCTTCAACTCAGCAAACAGTCCGCCACAGGCAAATCTGCCGCCAGTGCCCGGTACCAGAAAATATAGCTGCCGCATCCTGACCCATCCTGCACAAAACAACCCGTCTGTAAGCTTATCGCAGGGTGTGAAAGCTGGGAAGTGCTGCTCTCCGTGCTGCACTTCCCAGCCCAAACATCCTGGGTTGCCGAAGCCCCGTTCTTCAAGAAAGCTATACAGGAAAAATACAAAAACTGTCCTGATATGGTTCCGTGATCGTTGAATAAATAAAAATTTCTGAATATCAACACAAAATTTACAGGAATAATAAAAACATAGATATAGCGCTTCGCGCTTGGATAAGGTGAAGATTTTGTGAGAGAGCCGCGCGGAGCGCGGCTCTCTCACAAAAATCTAAACTTCACTAGAGCGAGAAACGCAATACGTATATGAATATTATTTGAAGTGATATTAAATCACATAAACCTGGGCAGGTTCTAAATAGAGATCAAACATTCTCAAATTACGATCTAAGGAGCCCCCTTATGAAGACCGAACTGAAAGCTAAATTCCTGTCACATCTGCTGAAGAACAAGAAAAACGATGAGGGTTTTACCCTGATTGAACTGCTGGTGGTGATTATTATCATCGGTATTCTGTCTGCGATCGCCCTCCCCTCCTTCCTGAACCAGGCCAACAAAGCACGGGAATCTGAAGCGGCTAACAATGTCGGTGCAATCAACCGCGCTCAGCAAGCCTTCTACGTTGAGAACAGCCAATTCGGCTCCAACATGGAGGTGCTAGATCTGGGGATTGGTGATACCAAGAATTACACCTACAGTGTGACCACGAACAGTGGTACCGGTTTGACCGCGATCGCTGAGAGCACCGCAGTTGGCGCTGGTCAATTGAAGTCCTATGCGGGTCGCGTTTGGCTGGAAGCTTCTCCTGGGGGTTCCGTTAGCAAGTCGGTCGTTTGTGCGGGTGTCTCGGGCGCGGGTATACCAGCCATTACTGCTGGGAACGCCTGCCCCTAAGCCAAACTTTTTGCTGCTTGGGGTAGGAGCGTTCAACCTCCTTTCGTAAGAAGAGGCGCAGCGCTTTGCGTTGCGCCTCTTCTTACTGGACTTTTGAAAATTCCTTCCTACCATGCCGCGAAACGCTCTCTGAGACAGCGTTTCGCGGCATATTTAATTTTAGCGCCGATTGATACATGGTTTTCACGCTGGTGGGGTAAGTGGGGACAGGGGCGGTGCCCCTGTCCCCACTTAGTGCCTATCCGAAAACCGAAAACCGAAATTCTGGAGGGCGTGACGCCCCAGCGTCGCGCCCTCCAGAATTTCGGTTTTCGGATAGGCTCTTAGCCGATCGGAAATGGAAAGAGTTAAAAGCCCAGTTTTGATTGTGGGTTTTCAGATAGAACATAGAACCCGTAGCTGTCAACGCAAAAAGAATTAAATATTACACATAATATGCGGAAAATACTTAATACCGATGGATCTCTGAAGTCTTGGCCCTTCTCTGCTGGCTTTTGACTACAGGTAAAAGTTTATAAGCTTTTCAAGAGAGCGCTCTTGAGTATAAAAAATATCAAAAGCGTGAAACGGAGTGATAGGAAAGTTTATTTTTGTGGGCAAATTAAGTTCAGGAGCGACTGATTCTATTTCCACGCATAAGGAGCCATTTATGAAAGCCGAGCTGAAAGCTAAGTTCCTGTCCCACTTGCTGAAGAACAAGAAGAACGATGAAGGTTTTACCCTGATCGAACTGCTGGTAGTGATTATTATCATTGGTATTCTGTCTGCGATCGCTCTGCCCTCTTTCCTCAACCAGGCCAACAAAGCCCGCGAATCTGAAGCGGCTGGCAATATCGGCGCAGTGAACCGCGCTCAGCAAGCTTTCTTTGTTGAGAACAACCGATTTGGTTCTAACCTGGCGGTGCTGGATCTGGGGATTGGTAACACCAAGAACTACACCTACACGGCGGGCACGAGCGGTTCTGCTCTGGCTGCTATTGCTACCAGCAAGGCCACTGGTGCCGGTCAATTGAAGTCCTACGCTGGTCGGGTCTGGTTAGAATCTTCCCCCGGTGGTTCTGTAAGCAAGTCGGTCGTTTGCGCGGGTGCAGCAGGCAACGCTGCCTACGACATCACCAGCAGCTCCACCACCTGCCCCTAATCTGAGACTCGACTGAGCGATCACGCCGCAGTCTGAACGGTGAAGCAATTTTTTCCCTGACGTTAGGGGCTTGCAATAAAACCCCAGAAGCTGTTCTGCCCGCTGCGCGGGCAGAACAGCTTCTGGGGTTTTATTGCAATTGAATCAGAAGTTCAGTTATCAGCCCAGGGCAGGAGGAAGGATATTCCTTATGAGGGATGAAGAATTAAAATTCCTATTTATCATTCGGCGTCGAAAATGACAAGCATCTTTTGTGAAGTATTAGCAAATTAGGGATAAAGAATAGACAAATTACCGTCTCTTTTTCCATTGATTCAATAGGCTGAAAGTAGTTACGAAAGCCGTGGAGGATCACTTTTACACCTCTGCTGGCTGCTTTTGCGTTGTCATCTACCAATGGTGCACTGCCGCGTTTCTTTGACCGTAGCAAACGTTCAATCACAGAGGTAGGTTAACAACATGAATACTCATCGATTTGTGATAGGGTCTGCGATCGCAGGTACTTTGGCTTTTTCTACTGTTGCCGTTGCGCCTGCTCAGGCATTGACGATTGGTAGTAGTCTCGGTTTGGGAGGACCTGCAACGCTCTTCTTTGAGCCAGGAACAAATAACATTGTTTCCGATTTTTCCTCGTCAGGACAAACGCTGGAGGTTGGGTTTGATACGCCCAGTGGTTCCTCAGGAACACTTGACTTTTCCTTCCTGAATACCTCACCACCTCCCGGTTCCATTACCGTTAATCGTCTGCCGCTAACCCTGATCTCTGACCCTGCTTCGACCTCCAGAACCTTTTCGGTTGCCACGCTCCCAAACTATACGTTTATCGACTTTGGCCCCCGCACCATCGGTTCTACGACTGCAGCACTCAGCTTTGTGCTGGATGGGGGAAACAGCGTCGGATTGACGAACGTGGGGGGTGTCGCTTTCCTTTCTGACATCTCTGGAAGATTTGTCTTTGGAGAAGAGATTCTTGCCAGTGGTTTCGTCAGTGCCTCGCGATCAAACAACGCGGGACGCTATGAAATCTCGGCCACTGCAATTCCAACCCCTGCGCTGTTGCCGGGTTTGTTTGGGTTGGGAGTAGCCGCCCTGCGCAAACGCAAAGCCGCTGCTGGTGCTGAAACCAGAGCCGTGAAGGCATAGATTTAGACTTCAGGGTTCATGCAAATGTGCGGCTAGTGTTGTGGGAGGGGCGCTCAGTGCCCCTCCCACAACAACTCACCACCTGTCTGGAACATCACCGACTTCAGGGACGGATACCGTTCCTGAAGTCACCCTTTATTTTGCCTCCATCCAGTTGGGGCCAGAACCGATCTCAACCACCAGCGGAACCGTTAATTTCAGGGCATTCTCCATCTCAGACTTGATCTGAGGTTGCAATGCCTCCCACTCATCGGGGTGGATCTCAAACACCAGTTCATCGTGTACCTGGAGCAGCAGATTGGCCCGCTTGCTCTGAAGCAGATCGTGCAGGCTGATCATCGCTTTTTTGATGATGTCGGCGCTGGATCCCTGGATGGGGGCATTGGCCGCCGCCCGCAGAAGCTGTGCGTCGTACTGATCGCGCAGCTTCAGTTTGTTCAGGTCGATATCACTGGGATCGCGTCCCCTCAAAGTTTTGAGGCTGTCGCTGGCAAAGTTGAAATAGCGGCGACGCCCCAAAATGGTTTCGACGTAACCGTGGGCGATCGCCTCTTTCTGCATCTGCTGCAAATAGGCAAAGACGTTGGAATAGCGATCGTTGAACCGTTCGATAAACATCCGGGCGTCGGCAGTCTTAAAGCCCGACTCCCGCGCAAACCGCTGGGCACCCATACCGTAGATCACGCCAAAGTTGATTACCTTGGCCAGTCGCCGCTCCTCTGGGGTGATGTCATCTTTTTCAAACAGCAGGCGAGCCGTGAGACGGTGAACGTCCTCGTTGTTGCGGTAAGTCTCAACCAGCACAGGCTCCTGGCTCAGGTGGGCCAGAATCCGCAACTCGATCTGGGAGTAGTCCGCTGCCACCAGCAGCCAGCCTGTCTCTGGAATGAAGGCTTTGCGGATTTGGCGACTGAAGGCAGTCCGAATTGGAATATTTTGCAGGTTTGGATCCGAGGAGGAGAGCCGTCCCGTGGCCGTGGCGGCCTGGTTGAAATCGGTGTGAATCCGCTGGGTGTCCGGGCGTACCAGGGTGGGCAATTTGTCTACATAGGTGGATTTCAGCTTCAGCAGGGTGCGATATTCCAGGATGGCATCCACCACCGGGTGATCACCCTGGAGTTTTTCCAGCGTTGCCGCGTCGGTAGAGTAGCCCGTCTTCATCTTGCGCGACTTGCGCTTGTCCAGCCCCAGCTTTTCAAATAAAAGCTCTCCCAGTTGTTTGGTCGATCCCAGGTTGAACGTCTCGCCCGCTGCTTCGTAGGCTTGCTGCTCGATCGCCGCCAGATCTCGGTCGAGATTCACCGAGAACTCCTTCAAGTACGCCTGGTCAATGTGAACCCCCGTATACTCCATTTCCGCCAGCACAGGCTCCAGCGGTTGCTCAACCTCCTCCAGCAGCTTCAACAGTCGGGGGTAGGGGGCCAACTCCTGCCTCAGCTTCGGCACCAGACGGTACGTACCGTGAACATCCATGCCACAATATTGCGACACTTCAGCAATCCCCAGATCGGCAATCTTTTTGCCTTTGGGCACCAGATCCTCGTAGTCCTGCGCCAGAATGCCCAGATAGCGCAGACTGAGGGAACTCAGCTTGTGGTTCTCCTCGGGGTTGAGAACATAGCTGGCCAGCATCGAGTCAAACACGACGCCCCGCAGACAAATTCCCTGACAGCGCAACACCAGGCGATCGAACTTGGCATTTTGCAGGGCTTTGGGGTAGTCAGCGCTTTCCAGAATGGGACGCAGCCCCTCCAGGGCAGTTTGCAGATCCAGATTGCCACCGCTGTGATGTCCCAGTGGAATGTAGGCCAGTTCATCCGGCTGTTCTCCCCAGCAGCAACCGATCCCCACCAGTTGGGCATCCCGTGGTTCCAGATCCGTCGTTTCGGTGTCCCAGGCCACCGGAGATTGGCGATCTCGGTGGCGTTGCAGGATGATCACCAGGTTCGCCAGTTTCTCAGGGGTGTCGATAATCTGCGGCAGCAGTTCGACTGTGTTGTCCCGGTGGTGCTGGGCTTCGGCGGTGTCTTCGGCACTGAAGAACCAGAGGTCATTGTCATTTTCAGCAAAGCTGGGTTTGGAGGATGCGGCCTGGGTGGATGCGGTCGCCTCATCGGGTTCGGGTTCTCCACTGAAGCGATGCCGCAGTTTCTTGATCTGGTTCAGCATGGAGCGAAACTCCAGCTTCTCCAGGAGCGGCACCACCTGGTCGTCAGCAAAGCCCGTCAGCTTACAGTCCTCCAGGCTCACCTCCAGTGGTACGTCGAGGTGGATCTGGGCCAGGTACTGCGATCGCACCGCATCCTCTCGACCGGACTCCAGCTTCTGTTTCACCGCCCCCTTGATCTGATCCAGGTGAGCATAGACCTGATCCAGTGATCCATAGGTGCTGAGCAGGGTCACCGCCGTTTTTTCACCAATCCCTTTGACTCCAGGAATATTGTCTGAAGCGTCTCCACACAGGGCTTTGAAGTCCACAATCTGGGTTGGCAACACCCCCATCTTCTCCTGCACCTGCTGCGGCCCAAATTCCCTCGGCGGTGGTGTACCTTTGCCATAGGTAGTGCTGAGATAAAGCACACTGATGTGGTTCTCATCGACGAGTTGGAACATATCGCGATCGCCCGTCAGCACCTTCACCCGGAAGCCCTGAGCAGCCAACCTGCGGGCCATCGTTCCGATCACGTCATCGGCCTCGTACCCCGGCACGGTGTAGATCGGTAGATTCAGTGCCCCCAGAAGTTCCTGAAGATTTTGTAGGTCGGGGTAGAAGTCTTCAGGGGCGTCGGGTCGGCCCTCCTTGTAAGACTGGTCAGCCTCATGCCGAAAGGTTGGTTCACCCGGATCAAACGCCACCGCCATATACTGCGGCTTCTCAATCTGCATGGTGTCGAGCAATGCCTTGGTAAACCCGTAGCTGACGCTGGTAGGGATCCCGGTTGAAGTGCGAAGTCCTCCATCTCGGCCTTTGGCGTGAGCAAAGTAGGAGCGAAAAGCGAGGGAGTGCCCGTCGATCAGAATAAACAGCGGTGGGGCGGCAGTTTCAGACATGGTACAGTGAGTAGAACCGGAACCCTCGTATGGGAGAATTCCAGGATTGAGGTGGCCTCTTCCAGTCTAAGGGGCAATCGCTGCAATGGTTACAGCACCAAAATTCTGAAAAAGGTGCCCATCCTTATGAGTTTTTTAGAATTCCTCGCTACGGTGCAAACTATCTAGTTTGGAGAGCGGCGATGAAATATCTTCTGAGGGAATCCGAGAGTCCGGATGCAACAGTCGCATTCAGGTCATTAACAGGCAATCCATCCAATCTCCGATTGGTCGCAACGAATCGGTTTTCTGCGGTCAACTCAACGGAGCCGCCAGAAGAAGATAACGATCACCTACGCCCTGCGCTCTCCATTTCCGTTACTGCGTCCAGAGAATTTAATGAGCAGGGGAGTCAGTTCGACCACTACTGGCTCAGTTCCACTCGCACAGTTCAAATCCGGGCGATCGATACAGAGTGCTGCCAATTCTTACAGGATCAGCCTCTGACTCAGCGGGAGCGAGAGATTCTGAGGTTGATCGTTCAGGGCAATTCCAATGCCGAGATCGCTCGCAAGCTCTATGTCTCAAATGGGACTGTCAAAACCCATTTGCGCAAGCTCTTCACCAAACTAGCCGTCCGCGATCGCACTCAAGCTGCCGTGTTTGCACTCAGAGCAGGACTGGTAGATTAACCCCCTACCCCCTGTTTGGGTTATTTTTTAGAGCCGTCAATTTTCACCGGGTATAAATCTGCTCCTGACCGCATTGCCCGCATTGTCTCCCATTCCACTGGTCTGAAGGAGTAAATACTCATATGATCCCTTTTCTCATTAGCGTTGTCGTTATTGCTGTTAGTTTGCTGATTATCACGAAACTGCCCACCGGGGTAGAAGTGGACAGTCCTGTCATCGCCCTGCTGGCAGGCGCGATCATTGGTGCGTTCAATGGTCTCTACGCGCTGTTTCCGGGCTGGTTCAGAACCGGAACCGCCCTCGTTAGTCTGGGGCTGATCCCCTTGATTGGCAGCATCATTGTCTTTGGTCTGGCCGCCTGGCTGATCCAGGGCTTCCGCTTGCGCTGGGGCATCGGTAGCGCCATTCTAGGGGCGATCGCCCTCAGCATCGTCAACTCGATTCTGTTCTTTATCCTGCGCTCCGTCGGCCTGGTAGCCTGATCAATAGATACAGCGCTTTGCAAGCGTGTGTGGTACAAAGTTTTTTTGAGAGCCGCGCTCCGCACGGCTCTCAAAAAAACTTTTTTTCTATCTCAGCGCAAAGCGCTGTAGGCGCGATTAAGCTTGGAACCCCAGAAGCTGTCCCGCCTGCCGCGCGAGTGGAACATCTTCTGGGATTGTGACTTTGGGGGCGCGGTGCATCGCATCACGCCCCTGTTTTATTGCATCAGCGGCAGAAACACCGGAAGCAGGTCTTTGCGACTGACCACCAGCGTCGGATAGGGGCGATCGCTATAGTCCTCCCCAGGATTCAGGGGAAACAGCGCCCCCTCCTCCAGCGGATACCAGACCGCCCCAGCAGCCTGCACGATCGCCCAGATCGCCGCAATATCCCAGATCTTTGGCGTTGCCTCTACCCCGCCCAGGGTTGCCCCCGCCGCCACCGCCAGCAAATTATAGGTGGCGACCCCCAGCATCCGGATCTTGCAGGGGAATGGCTGCTTCAGCAGTGACACACTGCGGGCGCACAGCGAGAAAAAGTGATTGGGCGAAATTTCATCGGGCGCACTGTGAATCGGTTGCCCGTTCAGAAATGCGCCAGTCGGACCGCTCAACCCCGAATCGCCGTACCAGTAACCGTGAAACGACTGGCGCAGTGGCGGCAGATGCACAAAGCCAAACACAGGCGTTCCCTGGTACAGCAACCCCAGAGAGACGCCCCACAGCGGCAAACCCCGCGCAAAATTGGTGGTGCCATCCAGGGGATCCACAATCCAGCACCAATCGGTCTCAGGGAAAACGTGTTCGCCTTCCTCACTGAGCACCCCATGATCGGGAAATCGTTGGGCGATCGCTTCCCGCAACGCTGCATCTGCCCACTGGTCGGCATGGGTGACCAGACTTCCATCCGACTTTTCTGAAGCGGCAACATGACCAAACAACTGGAGCAGGTGCTCCCCCACCGAGGCGGTGATTGTCTCAGAAAACTCCAGCACCTCTGCCCAAAAAGAATCTGACACGTCCCCCCTGCGATCACGCGAACTGACGTTCAACATTCCGATTCTACGGTGCTTTGCAAGCGCATCAAGTACAGATTTTTCATTAGAGCCGCGCGGAGCGCGGCTCTAATGCAGCATGAAATTTTGAGTGAGAGCCGCGCTCCGCGCGGCTCTCACTCAAAATTTCATAAACTTAAGCAAGAACAATTCGGCTATCCTTCCTGTAGATCCCGTTTCACCCCACCCATGCGCCTCTGGTTCGTCTGTTTTGTCGCACTCTTCGGAATTGCCGAACTCTTCCCCTGGCTCCAGGGCATGGCACTCCCCCTGCCGCTAATGCTGGGGGCCGGAGTTTTGCTCGCCCTGGCTTCCAACAACGACTTCCCCCCACCCAAGAACACCCCACCCAAACCCGATCCTGCAACCAAACCCACGGTTCCCGCCGCCCAAACAGTGAGCGATCGCTCCACCCATCCTGCGAAATCTCCTACATTACCGGAGTTCAAATTGCCTCAAGTACAGCAGCGATCGATTTCATTCACGATTCGGAAAGACAGAGGTAAGTAACTGGACTTTTGACTAAATTGCGATGATTTTCTCCAAAACGCTGACTGCGTCAGCGTTTTGGAGAAAATCATCGCTAGAATTAAATATGGCGCGAAGTGCCCGTTGGCTGAGCCGCTTGTCCTGAGTTTGTCGAAGGGGAGTCGAAGCCAACTTCCGATCGCCCTCTACCCACCGCTCCCTTTGACTCCGCTCAGGGAGCTGCATCTCCGCACTATCCCACGCAAATCAACACCTATTTCCCCATTCCCTATATCCCCCATTCCCCATTACCTATTCCCCATTACCTTCCTCACCACTTCTTCCAACACCTCTGGCGGCGCAGAGGAAACCAGCGTTGAAGGGTAGACTGCATTGCCCCAGGTGGGGTGGATCAGCAGGTGACAACCACCACGCTGGCAGATGTCGTAGTCTAGAGTCGAATGTACCAGGGCAACATCATCGAGCGGTTTTTGTCCAGCAGGAGAGTGCAGAGGGTAGCCCGTCTTGGGATCAAAGAGTTCGGTCTGGTAGCCGAGCGGTTCCAGGTGACGGGCGATCGCCTGACCTATCTGGACGAACTGCTGGCGCAGGTGCTGTTTGACCTGTTCGCAGTTGGGCGATCGCTCCACCATGGGCAGGGGACTCTGCTGGAGCAGTAGCAGCACCGACCGCACAGGTATGGCCCACCCCGGCAGCAGGTGGGGCTGATTCTGACAGAGGTAGGGGCTGGGGGGGTGGATGGAGAACTCCATCGCAGCATCCCAGGCAGTGGGGGGTGCGGTGGGGATCAGGGTGACGATTCCTCCTGTTAGGGCAAATCGAGCTTTGAGAGTAGACGATCGACATCAAAGTGTTTGGCCATCAGTTGAAAGATGTGCTGCACTTTTACAGGTTCCTTGACGCGCACCTGACCGAAGGCATGGTCAATAATTTCAACGGTAGTCAGGGTGTCGAGATCAACCGAGAGAATCGGCACCTCCAAATCCTCAGCGCGACTGAGAACCGCAGGCAGAGGGGAGAGTTGTCCGGTCAGAATTAAGCAGTGGGTGGAGGTTTCCAGAGCGGCAAGCTGGATGTCGGTGCGATCGCCCCCCGTCACAACCGCCATATTGCGGGCCTTACGGAAATACTTCAGCGCCGAGTTCACGTTCATTGCGCCAATCTTCAGACTTTCAACCATTAAATCCATACGGTCAGGGCGGCACAGCACCTCCGCGTTGAGCTGATGCACCAGTTCCCCAACGCTAACGCTGCGCAGCAGATCGCTACGGGGCAGGATGGCCAGAACAGGAATTCCCTGACTTTCCAGAAAAGGTCGCAGCTTGTCGTTGACAGCATCCAGGCGATCGCCGGGGACATCATTGATCAGCACGCCTAAAAGGCGATCGCCCAACTGCTGACGCGCTGCGATCAGGGAATCGGCAATCAGCTCGGAGTGAAACCGCGACACCAGAACCACTGCCGTGTCCAGTTCTCTGGTGATTTCTGGAATTGACAGGCCAAACAGCCTGCCCTCCTCCAGGGTGCCTGGCCCCTCCATCAGCACCAGCCCTTCGGTCTCGCTCTGGAGGTACTGGCGCAACTGCTCAACATAATTGGTCTGGTCATCACCCGAAATGCGGCGGGCGATCGTCACATCGTCGAGGGAGATCAGCGTCGGGTGCAGGTGGCTCTGGGGCAAATGTAGGGTTTCGGCGATGAACCGCACATCTTCGTCAATCGAGTCCGCTTCAGATTCGCTCAGACAGGTGCCAATCGGTTTGCCATAGGAAACATTTAATCCCCGCTGCTGGAGCTGGTGGGCGATTCCCAGAATAATGGCAGACTTTCCGCTGTAGGCCGCTGGCGACCCAATGAGTAAATGCTTTACGGACACGATCCCTCGTCCTCTTGCTCAGATGGCCAATCAAGTAATCCTTTCATCTTAATCGGAAGCCGCCGTTCCCTCCCCAAGCAGAAAACGCCCCGACGCAAAATCATCCTGAATGAGAAGCAGCTTTTGGCAGGGCAGAGATAGACTGTAGTTCAATTCACGCCCCAGGACATTCCCCACGCCATTGCTGGTTTGTCTGTTGTCTGTGCAGGAGTTCCCCCGTGCATCCGTCTGATCCTCTCTTGCTTTCAAACGCTCCCCCGAAATTCCCTGTGTCCCAGGAGCCGTTGCCTCTCCAGGGGAGTGCGAAGCAAACGCCCCTGCAAGGAACTGAGCAACAACCGCCCTATCGCTTTGGCTGGTTCGATCGCTTCTGCGCCTGGTACCCGCCGGGCTGGCTGATTTTGTTCAATCGCCACTGGCAGCACTACCATGTTGACCCCGATGGCTGGAGTTGGCTGGAATATCCACTGTTTTTGATTCCCGGTGGCTTTTATCTGGCCCTGCTGATTCGCTGGCTGCGGTTGGGCTGTCGTGCGCCACGTCAAACTCAGGTCGCCATCGAACCGTTCTACCAGGAGGCATTTCAGGCAGAGGTGCTGAGCTACCTGGTGCAGCGTCACTTCCAGGCAGAGCTGTTACAAATGGAGCACCTGCCCACCAGTACGCCGTTAATCGTTGCCCTGAACCATGCAGGTATGTGTTTTCCCTGGGATTTCGTCAGTTTGGGAGTCCTCCTGAAACAGGTGCGCGGCTGGGTGGTGCGTCCCCTCGCCCACGAGATTTTCTTTGACCACCCCTGGCTGCGCTGGTGGCTCCCCGCTGGCTGGTCGCAGGTCTTGGGCAGCATTCGCGCCACCCGCGAGGGGCTGTCAACCGCCGTACAGGAAGAAAATCTGGTGCTGCTCTACGCCCCCGAAGGCTGGCGCGGTCTGGTCAAAGGCTGGCCCGATCACCACCACCTTGCAACTTTCGACCCCAGCTTCATCAACCAGAGCGATCGCCATCAGATCCCGATCCTTCCGGTCGTCTGTTTGGGCAACGAGTCCCTCCACCCCTGGGCCATCCATCTGCGGGGGCTGGCCCAACGGCTGGGCCTTCCTATTTTCCCCCTTTCACCCCTGATGCCCCTGTTTCTGCTCTTCCCCTCATTGGGTGTCTGGGCCATGAAAACCCACCTGCGCTACGTGATCCAGCCAATGGTTCCCCCTCAACCGGAAAATGCTGGCCAGCGGCGATCGCACCGCTACCAGCGAGCACAGCAGGTGCGATCGATGATGCAGGCGGTGCTGGAAGGGCGATCATTGTCACAATAGGAGGTGTGGCCATCACTCTCAACATCAAAAATCCCCCACAATGCAACCCCTTGACACCATCCTCAACCGCGCCCTCGCTGGAGACGACCTGACCGAAGCCGAGGGAGTGAGTTTACTCAGTCAGAACGACCCGGAGGCAATCGCCCAGATTCGTCTGGCCGCCGATGAGCTGCGCCGCCAACAGATAGGGGAAGTCGTCACCTACGTCATCAATCGAAACATTAACTACACCAATATTTGTGAGCAGCACTGTAGCTTCTGCGCATTTCGGCGCGACGAGGGGGAAGACGGAGCCTACTGGCTGAACGAGAGCACCATTCTGGAGAAAACCACCGAGGCCGTCCACCAGGGCGCGACGGAAATCTGTATGCAGGGTGGCCTGAACCCTCTGGCCAAACTGGAGGGACGCTCCCTGCCCTACTACATCCGTCTGGTGAGATTGATTAAAGACACCTTCCCCGCCCTCCACCTGCATGCTTTTTCCCCGCAGGAAGTACAGTTCATCGCCCGTGAGGACAGCCTCAGCTTTGCAGAAGTAATCGCCCAACTTCAGGAAGCAGGAGTTGACTCCATGCCTGGAACTGCCGCCGAAGTCTTAGACGACGAGGTGCGAAAAATCCTCTGCCCCGAAAAGATCACCAGCGCCGAGTGGCTGGAAATTGTCGGCACCGCCCACCGCATGGGAATGCCCAGCACCAGCACCCTGCTGTCGGGCCAGATCGAAACCCCCGAACAGCAAATGCGTCACCTGAGCCTGCTGCGATCGCTCCAGCAAAAAGCGCTCAGCCACGGCAACGCCCACATCACCGAATTCATCCTCCTCCCCTTCGTCGGCCAGGACGCCCCAAAGCCGCTACGCCGTCGGGTAGGCCGCGACCAGCCCATCCTCTCCGACAGCCTCCTGCTCACCGCCGTCGCCCGCCTGTTCCTGGGCAACTGGATCAAAAACCACCAGCCCAGCTGGGTCAAACTTGGCATCGACGGAGCCACCACCGCCCTCACCTGGGGCTGCAACGACATCGGCGGCACCCTGATGGAAGAACACATTACCAGCATGGCAGGCGCTCAAGGCGGCACCTGCAAAACCGTCGAGGAACTGAGAGGAGCGATCGCCTCCCTCAACCGCCCCGCCCAACAGCGAGACACCCTCTACCACCCCATAGGGATTCGCAACAAAATCAAGTCCCAGTTTTAGTCTGGCGCGGCGACGCCGCGCCAGACTAAAACTGGGACTTGATTAACCCGCAAAATCCATAAAAGTCCCCGCAACACAAAGCTAGTCCTAATCAAAGAGCCATCTTCCACCCACCACCCATTTGCGTTCATCTGCGTTCAGGGTTCGACTCATCGCTCACCCCAAAGTCTGCATCCATCTGCGTCCCCTGCTGGCACAAATCTCAATTTTGGGCATCTTAAGCCATAGCCCCACTGCCACTCCACCGCGAGGCGTGCAGTACACTTTTGCGTCTCCCACAGATTTTTGCCTGGGATGTCGTTGTCCCATTCACATGAGCAACTGACCTATGACCATTACGGTAAGATCCCTCCCTGACCTATCGATCAGAGGTGCCCAATCCACTGGCTTGAATTTGTTGAATCATTTTGACGACCCCCGCACAACGGGACTCGTGGCCCGGTTTGAGTTATACAATGCCACTTTGGGCGGCGGTGTGACCAATGTTGTACTGTTCGACCAGCCAGGAGCAGGCGCACCGCAAACGGTTCAGAACTTTGCACAGTACGTAACTGCTGGTGCCTACACCAATTCCATCATCCATCGCCTGGTTCCGGGATTTGTGATTCAGGGGGGTGGCTTCACGGCCAATGGTCTTGGCCAGACGCTGAGTAACCCTGGAGCTGCGATCGGCACCATTCCCACAAATCCACCCGTGCAAAATGAATTCAGCCCCGGTCGGTCGAACCTGCGGGGAACCATTGCTATGGCAAAGTTGGGGGATAACCCGAATAGTGCCACCAGCCAGTGGTTTTTCAACCTGGGAGACAACTCCGCCAACCTGAACAACCAGAACGGGGGCTTCACCGTATTTGGGCAAGTCCGGACGGCTGCTGATTTAGCACCGGTTAATGCGATCGCCAACGTGTCCCGATTCAATGGCGCGTCCTTCTTCAATCAGGGTGCCTTCACCGACATTCCGCTCATCGTCAGCAATCCACAGTCCCCCAGCATCACCGGGGATGAGAACTTTGTGCGCTACCGCAGCATCAGTCTTTCGCGGTTGAGTGAGTTGACCTTCTCAGTGGTGCGAAACACCAACCCGAATCTGGTGACCGCCCGCATTATTAACAATCAGCTAGTGCTGAACTACCGTCCAGCCGCCTCCAGAATCGCGGACATCACCATCCGCGCCACCAATCTACTGGGGCAGAGCGTCCAGGATACGTTTCGAATCACCGCTCCTGTATTTGCCACAGCAGGGAACGATACCCTATCCGGCACCACCAACAATGACGTGATCGCTGGACTGGATGGCAACGATCGCATTTTCGGCCTGAATGGGAACGATCGCCTGTTGGGCCAGGGTGGAGCAGACCAGCTCCAGGGCGGCAACGGCAACGACCTGCTGTTTGGTGGCCTGGGGAATGATGTTCTGATCGGTGGCGAAGGGAATGATTCGCTGTTTGGGGAAGCAGGCAATGATTTTCTGACAGGGGGCAACGGCAACGATCGCCTGAACGGTGGCGCAGGCAGTAATACGCTGGTTACCGGAGCAGGCTCAGATATTGTGCAGTTGGGTCGCAAAGCCTTCCGTGAATTTGATACGGTGATCGATTTTACAGATAGGGTCGATCGCATCCAGCTCATCGGTGGACTCACCTTTGGTCAACTGTCGATTCGCCAGCAGGGAGTCGATACGCTGCTTCAGGTTGGCGGTAGTACGGTGATGCTGCTGCGCAACTTCAGAGCGGCAAACCTGACACGGGAGGATTTCATCTAATCAAATTGTGGGACAGGCATCTTGCCTGTCCGGTGTTCTGGGCGGGCAAGATGCCTGTCCCACAAGTGATGGAGATTAGCCGCAAGACAATCCCAGCCCCGGCTCATCCGTCGGTACCAGGCACCCATTCTCCAGAACGGCCCCCTTAAATGGGTCATCCACCAGATTCAAATGGCTATCGAGATCAAGGTGGGTGGCGAAAGGGGCCAGTTGCGCAGCGGCGGTGTTGGCGATCGTACTATCCGAATAGCAGCCAAACATGACCTGCAATCCACACGTCTGAGCGGTATGCACCATTCTCAAGGCTTCGCTCAGACCACCGGACTTCATCAGTTTGATGTTAATGCCGTGGACGCAATCGGCCAGCTTGGGAATATCCCGACTGTCAAAGCAACTCTCATCGACGAAGAGGGGCAGGGGCGATCGCTCGTATAGCACCGTCAAATCCTGTTCCTGACCTCTGGGCAGGGGTTGTTCCAGATAGGTCACCCCCCGGTCAGCCAGCCAGTGGCTCATGGCGATCGCCCCCTCCAGATCCCAGCCACCGTTGGCGTCTACGCTCACCTTCGCACCTGCTGGCATCACCTCCAGAACCGCCTGCATCATGGCGCGATCGGCTTCCAGTCCAGCAGGACTGCCGAGCTTCACTTTCACCGCCCGGAATGGAGCCACCTCCAGCCATTTCAGCAGGCGATCCTGGGCGGCTTCCGGTGTGTTGATACCGATGGTGATGGAGGTGGGAACGATGCGATGGCGATCGAGGCCCCACAGCTTCCACACGGGCAGTCCCAGTCGTTTGCCAATCCAGTCGTGGAGCGCCAGGTCGAGGGCGGCGCGGGCAGCGGAGGGCAGGGGGGCAATCAGGGGAACAATGGCCTGCTGGTCAAACGGAGTAAAGGGTTCGAGTTGGGGGGCGATCGCCTTCAGCGCGTTAGAAATTGCCTCTGTCGTCTGCGGCAGTTCTCCCACAGAAAACGGAGACGCTTCGCCCCAGCCCTCAATCCCGTCCTGTTCCAGGATCAGCCACAGGTTGGTGGACTCGCTGCTGGTGCCGCGACTGATCGTGAGTGGAAATCGCTTGTGGACGGTGAACGGCTGGACTCGAATCTTCACAGGGCTACAGCGTAAACTCCTGGTCAAACTTAGCACGAGTCATCGGCTGGTCAATGATCAGACCTTCACCACCCAGCGTTTCCAGTGGTCTACCCTCGACGGAGATGAAGACAGGAGCGGTGGGGTTGAGCGTACTGGCGGTGTAGATCACCTGGGCCAGTCGTCCGGTCATGGAGGCGCTACCACCACCACTGGTGAATTCACTGGAGAGATCAACGTAGACTCCGTTATCCTTCACGTCCAGGTTCAGCAGGCGTGTTCCTGTCGGAATGGTAGAAGTGGCAGTTCCGGTTGTGGTTCCCTTCAGTAGTTCAGCAAATGCCCCTTTTAGCGCCTCCGTCGGCTGATTGCTGGAGACTGAAATGTTGGCAGGAACCAGTTCCAGCTTGGTGCCCGTGTCCTTCAGGTAATAGACCTGTACCGTCTGTTCGGCAGCAGGGCGGGTGGGTTCCTGGGCGGTGGTGCCGCTGGTGTCAGGGTTCTGAACCGTGGAATTCGGGGTAACGGTGGTCGTGTTCGAGGTGGAGGCGGTGGGATTCATCAAGCGCTGCGCTGTCCACCAGGCGGTTGCACCACCAGCCGTGAGGGCAACGGCGGCGAGTCCTGCCATAACCCCTGCCGGGAAACGCCTGGAACGCCTTTCAATCGGGGCTTGCTCCGGTTGGGAGGGGTAGTTGTGGGTATGGTGATCTTGCATAGAAGGCTCCTCCTTCAAAGAAAGGAATTAGGACGGTGTGAGGAGTAATGCGGCGATGGTTGGTCTTCTAAGCACCCCAATCCTGATCAACGCGATGTTCCAGGGCGATCGCCGAAAGCAATTCGTGCAATTTCAGAGAAACTGCTTGCCTGGAACTGTGGACTACACGTTCATTCTGAAAGATTCCGAAAAATCAGCGGGAGGAAATAATGAAAGTTAAGGAACTGCAGATCAGTAGTGGACTAGTGGACTTTTGACTCAATTGCGCCGATTTTTCCTGAAACGCTAAGTGCGTCAGCATTTCAGGAAAAATCGGCACTAAAACCAAATATGCTGCGAAACGCTCTCTAGTATCTGTTTAGCGTTTTCGGATTTCCGCCTCGGCGTTGACAGGTTGGTTAGAACCAAGTGCCAATCGGTACCCGCTTATACCGCACTGACACACACACTACATGGTTGACCAGCCAAGGTTTTTCAAAGATCAAGCCGCCATATCCGCATCCGACTTTATTTTTTGAGGGACGACTGTCTTCCAGTATTTGTAAAAAATTTAACGATATGCCAAGTCTGCCTTTAAGTTGACATAGTCGGTACTTAATTTGCCCGTGGGATGCTGTTGGCGCATTTATTTTTCTGTTATCCCCCAGGACACCCCATGACAGACGTAATCTTAAAAGGGTTCGCTTCTCTACCTGCCGACACTTTTGCTCCAGGTCCCCAGTCAGGTGCATTCATCACCGGGACAACAAACGGTCGTTCCATTCCGTTTACCGGACAACCGGTTCAGGGTTTCAGTGGGGTACAAATTGCAGACGGCAACACCTTCTGGTTCCTGTCAGACAACGGCTTTGGTAGCAAGGTGAACAGTGCTGACTATCTGCTGCGTATTTATCGCCTGGACCCCAGTTTTAAGGGATTTGAAGCCAATGGCGATGGCAGCGCACAGGTGCTTAACTTCATTCAGCTTTCTGACCCGGACAAAAAAATTCCCTTTTCGATCGTTAATGAATCGACCCCCGATCGCCTGCTGACGGGAGCCGACTTTGACATTGAATCCTTTGTCATTGCCCCCGATGGCACCCTCTGGGTGGGAGAAGAATTTGGCCCCTACCTGCTAAACTTCGATGCCACGGGCAAACTCCTGGCTCCTCCCATTCCGACCCCCAACTTTCCCGGCTTTGCCCAGGTGAACACCCTGACGGGTCAGCCACCACTGGTTTTGGGACATCGGGGAGCCAGTGGAGAATTGCCGGAGCATACTCTGGAGGCTTACAAGCTCGCCATTGTTCGCGGTGCCGATTTTATTGAACCGGATCTGGTGGCTACCAAGGATGGCATACTGATTGCCCGCCATGAACCGACCCTGGGCACCACCACGGATGTCGCCCGTCGCCCGGAGTTTGCCAATCGTCGCCGGAATGGGGTGATTGATGGTGTTTTGTACGAAAACGAGTTCTTTGCCTCCGACTTCACCCTGGCAGAAATCAAAACGCTGAGAGCCATCATGCCCCAGAGCTACCGGACTCAGTTCTTCAACGGGGTGTTTGAGGTGCCCACCCTGGCAGAAATTATTGACCTGGTGAAGCAGGTTGAAGCAGAAACCGGCAAGAAAATTGGCATCTATCCAGAGACCAAGCACCCCACCTACCACGACCAGTTGGGCCTGTCTCTGGAAGAACCCCTACTGGAAACCCTGAGACAGAAGGGGTTTGAAGATCCCAGTCGGGTGTTTATCCAGTCCTTTGAGGTGTCCAACCTGAAGGAGTTGAACACCAAGACCGATATTCCCCTGGTGCAATTGCTGGATGCCTTTGATGTGGATTACGCCACGGGTCAACTGCTGTATCAGGATGTCAATGCTCGCCCCTACGATTTCACAGTCAATGGCGACAGCCGCACCTATGCGGATTTGCAAACGCCCGCCGGGTTATCCGAAATTGCCACCTATGCAGATGGCATTGGTCCCTGGAAACGGATGATCGTCTCCGTTAAGAACGTGGACAACAATAATGACGGGCAACCGGACGACCTGAATCGGGATGGGGTGATTAACGATGCCGATCGCATCACCCTGCCCCCCAGCAGTCTGGTTCGGGATGCCCATGCAACCGGGTTGTTTGTCCATGCCTATACCTTCCGCAACGAGGGACGGTTCCTGGCATCAGACTATCGCAATAACCCGGAGCTGGAATATCGTCAGTTTATCCAGTTGGGTGTGGATGGGTACTTCACCGACTTTCCGGGTACGGGTGACCTGGTACGGGATCAAATCACTGCGAATCTGGTGCGCTCACCCGATAGCCCGGATGTCCTGGCACAACCCCAGTTCAATACCCTCACGGGTCAGCGTCCCCTGGTTCTGGGGCATCGCGGTGCCAGTGGCCTGCGTCCGGAGCATACCCTGGAGGCTTACAAGCTGGCGATCGCCCAGGGTGCAGATTTCATTGAACCCGACCTGGTCGTAACCAAGGATGGGGTTCTGCTCGCTCGCCACGAACCCATGCTGGCGGTTGCGCTCCTGAATGAGGATGGAACCATTCGCCGGGATGCGAATGGTAAGCCCGTGATCAACTTCACGAACACCAGCACTGATGTTCATCTGCGTGACAAGTTTGCCGATCGGCTGACGATCAAGAACCTGGACGGACGCAATGTGGCAGGCTGGTTTGCCGAGGACTTTACCCTGGCCGAGGTGAAGGAACTGAACGCCATCGAGCGTCTGCCCGCGCTTCGCAGTACCCGCTTTGACAATGATGGGCTAAAGGTGCCCACCCTGGAAGAAGTGATCAACCTGGTGAAGCAATATGAAGCAGAAACCGGGAAAAAGATTGGCATCTACCCTGAAACCAAGCACCCCACCTTCTTTGCCGATCAGGGCTTCAACACCAGCCAATTGGTGGTCGAAACCCTGGTGAGAACCGGGTTCACCGATCCCAGCCGGGTGTTTATCCAGTCCTTTGAAGTCAGTAACCTGAAGGAACTGAACAGCACCCTCATGCCCAATGCAGGGATTGACATTCCCCTGATCCAGCTATTCGGCGGTTCCGGCAGACCCTACGATTTCGTCGTGAAGGGCGACACCCGCACCTACACCGACCTGTCTACCCCAGCAGGACTGGCGGAGATTGCCACCTATGCTGCCGGGATTGGTCCCAACAAGCAGCGGATCATTCCCTCTCGCACCGTAGACCGGAATGGAGACGGAAGTGCCGATGATCTGAATGGGGACGGGCTGATCAGTGATGGCGATCGCGTACTGTTGCCCCCGACAACCCTGATCCAGGATGCCCACAAAGCCGGTTTGCTGGTTCATGCCTACACCCTGCGAGATGAGCCATTCTTCCTGTCCCCAGACTACAATGGGGACCCCAGAGCCGAATACCGCCAGTTGATTCAACTGGGTGTGGATGGCTTTTTCACCGATTTCCCCGGTACGGGGTTTGACGCCCGCCAGGAATTCATTGGTGATCCAGTTCCGACGAACCTGGCACGCTCCAGAGGCTTCGAGGGCATGGCAATCAGCCCGGATGGTAGCAAAATCTATCCTCTGCTGGAAGGAACAGTGATAGGCGATCCGGCAAATTCCTTGCGGATCTATGAATTTGATGTGGCAAGCCAGCGATATGCAGGGCTGGTCGGGTATTACCGGATGGAGAACCCCAACCACGCAATCGGGGACTTCGCAGTGATTAACTCGAAACAGTACCTGGTGATTGAACGGGACAACAATCAGGGAGCAGCTTCCGCCTTCAAAAAAGTCTTCAAGGTAGACTTTTCTCGCCGGGATGCCAGTGGCTTTGTCTACAAGGAAGAAGTCGCCGACCTGCTGAACATCAAAGACCCGAATGACCTGAACGGGGATGGCAGCACCACCTACACCATGCCCTTCGTCACAATCGAAAACGTACTGGTGATTGATTCCAGAACGATTCTGGTTGCCAATGATAACAACTATCCGTTCTCGATCGGTCGGCCTCCGGCAATCGATAATAACGAGATGGTTCTGCTGCAACTGCCTAAACCCCTGAGCGATGATCTGCGGGGTGGCTTTGGAGACGATACCCTGAAAGGCACCGATAAGAACGATGAGATCTTTGGCGGCGAAGGGGACAATACCCTCTACGGTCAGGGTGGCAATGACATTATCAATGCCGGGGCTGGAGATGACAAAGCCTATGGTGGCGCTGGTGACGATGTTCTGATCCTGGGCAATGGGGATAACCGTGCCTATGGGGGATCCGGTAACGATCGCATTGTCACCGGTAATGGTGATGATAGGGTCTACGGTGGGGGTGGCAAGGACCTGCTGGAAGGAGGTAGCGGCAACGATACCCTTTTGGGCGGCTCCGGAAACGACATCCTGATTGGCGGAGAAGGGGCGGATATCCTGACAGGCGGTAGCGGCAACGATACCTTCGTGTACAACACCCTGCGTGAAGCCGAAGACACCATCACGGACTTCCGCATCGGCGTAGATGCCCTCGATCTGCGAAACCTGTTCCGCAGCCTGAATTACACAGGCACGGATGCGGGCGCAGATGGGTATCTCCGTGTCCTGCATCAGGGCACCAATACGCTGGTGCAGATTGATGCCGACGGCAGAGGCACCACTGCCGGGTTTACCACCCTGGTCACGCTGAATAATGTCATTGTCAACCAGGTCTCTATCCTGAGCGTTCTGGTATAAAGCCTGCTTTTCCCACGCCCACTGACTGGGTGCCATCCGAAACCCAGATTTTGAAAGGCGCAACGCTGTAGCGTTGCGCCTTTCAAAATCTGGGTTGTTGAATAGGCTCTAAGCGCTTATCCGGTCGGTACATAAACGGCTTGCTATAATCACTCACTGTTCTCTTCCCCTCAACCCCTGTGACTTTCTCAATGATTCAGGTCGATGCCTTCACCGATCGCCCCTTTGCCGGAAATCCCGCCGCTGTCTGCGTCCTGCCTGCACCCCAAAGCGACACCTGGATGCAGCAGGTCGCCAGAGAAATGAATCTATCCGAAACCGCCTTTCTACTCAAACAGGAGGACGGCTACAGCCTGCGCTGGTTCACTCCAGCCGTAGAAGTAGACCTGTGTGGCCACGCCACCCTCGCCAGCGCCCATACATTGTGGACCGAAGGCCACCTTCCACCCGATACAGAGGCCCGATTCCATACCCGCAGTGGTTTGCTCACCGCTCAGCGCCAGGGCGACTGGATTGAACTCAATTTCCCCGCCAAATTATCGGAGGCGATCGCCCCACCCCCCGACCTACTAGAATCGCTCGACACGACCGCCACTTACATCGGGAAGAACGAATACGACTACCTGGTCGAAGTCGAGTCTGAAGCCATGGTGCGCGCGATGAAGCCAGACTTTACCCGACTGCGATCGCTCCCCGTCCGTGGCGTCATCGTCACCAGCCGCTCCAGCGACCCCCAGTTTGATTTTGTCTCCCGCTTCTTTGCCCCTGCCGCTGGGGTAGACGAAGACCCGGTCACGGGTTCGGCCCACTGTGCGCTGGCTCCCCATTGGGGCGATCGCCTCCAGAAGACGGAATTTCTGGCATATCAGGCATCTGCCAGAGGTGGCGTGGTGCGTGTGCGGTGGGAGGGCGATCGGGTGATTTTGGGGGGGCAAGCAGTGACCGTCATGCGGGGGGAACTGTTGGGCTAATGGGACTCAAACTTGATGCGGTCGTCCCCTGGGGGCGATCGTTCCACGAATACACCCAAATGTTTGCACTGACCCCGGAGGACTTGCAGCGCAATATTCTGGACTGCGCTGGTGGGCCTGCCAGCTTCAATGCAGAAATGACGCAGCAGGGGCATCCCGTCATTTCGTGTGATCCGATTTACCAGTTCTCGGCGACTGAGATTGAACGTCGGATTCAGGAGACTTATCCCGTAATTCTGGAGGGGGTCACTGCAAATCAGGATAAATATGTCTGGACGCGCATCCGATCGCCCCAGGAGATGGGTGAAATACGCCTGAGAGCAATGCAGCGCTTTTTGCAGGATTTTCCAGAAGGTTTAGCAGCAGGGCGCTATGGGGTTGCAGAACTACCGAAATTGCCGTTTGGCGATCGCCAGTTTGACCTCGCCCTCTGTAGCCACCTGCTATTCACCTATTCTGACCAGTTGGATGTACAGTTTCATCTCTCCGCCGTTCAGGAACTATGTCGAGTTGCAACTGAAGTTCGTATTTTTCCCATCATTAAAGTTGACGGAGATGCATCTCCCTGGCTACAGCCTGTCATCGACGAGAGACAGGCGGCAGGATGTACGGTTCAGGTGCAAACGGTGGATTACGAGTTTCAAAAGGGGGGCGATCGGCTGTTGCAAATCTCGTCTGGTTAAACACTGAGTGCCTATCCGAAAACCGAGAACCCCAATTTTGGAAAGCCCCAGACTGAAACTACCTTAAAGAGAATCATCAAACAAAGCCGTCAAATCTTGATAGCCACTCACCACTCTGAGTACTTCAATATCATCATTGAGTAGGCGGTAGAAAATTAAATATTTCTCGTAGGGCAAACTGCGCAAACCAGGATAGAGTTCATCTCGTTTGCGTCCAATTTGAGGGAATTGGGCAATCCGCTGAAGGGTTGAATCAATACCATTCAGGAACTGTTCGGCACGATCCAAACTGCTTTGGGTAGCAAGGTAGTCTGCGATCGCTTCAATATCTCGACTGGCAAGAGGTGTAATGCGACAAACTCGGCTCATGGTTCAGCGTGGCGATCGCGTAGCCGCTGACGAATGGCTTCAATTTCGCTTGTAGCGTCCAGAAGCTCTCCCCGTTCAGCTTCTAACACTCCAAGCAACACTTCACGGCGCAATTCTTCAAACCGTCCCTGATAAATCTGTTCCTGTTCTGCCAATACTCGCAGCCCCGCCAGCATCATCTCATCCAGGGAGGTGTACTTTCCATTGGCTATCTGGCGATCGGCGAACTGCTGTAAATCCGGTGGCAGGGGTAGAGTCATGGCCGTATCTGCGGGAGGAAGACGAATAACTGTAAGTTTAGCTTATGTGGCCGATTGTCGAGGTTGGCAGCAGTGTTTGGAGAATCGCTGTGCAAAACGATTGTGAACACTACAACCACAGTTATTAACCTGGCAATTAAAGAACTGGTGTTGTTCGCGGCGCAACGCGCCGCTTCCACCAAAACCATCAACACTTTTGAACAAACTTCGTCGCACTCCCCATCCTCGCGTTAGCAGGGTGGGGTCA
>CAZVXA010000054.1:0-33506 GCA_964630955.1 uncultured bacterium
CTCACCATCGCCCGCGACATTGGTGACCGGCAATCTGAAGGCAAAGCTCTCGGTAGCTTGGGAGCTGCCTACATGAACCAGGGCAATTATCCTCAAGCGATTCAGTACTCCCAGCAACTACTCATCATTGCCAAAGAAATTGGGGACCGAGCATCTGAAGGCAAAGCTCTCGGTAACTTGGGAGCTGCCTACATGAACCAGGGCAATTATCCTGAGGCAATTCATCACTTCCAGCAGTGGCTCACCATCGCCCGCGACATTGGTGACCGGCAATCTGAAGGCAAAGCTCTCGGTAGCTTGGGAGCTGCCTACATGAACCAGGGCAATTATCCTCAAGCTATTCAGTACTCCCAGCAACTACTCACCATCGCCCGCGACATTGGTGACCGGCAATCTGAAGGGGCCGCTCTCGGTAGCTTGGGAGCTGCCTTCCTACAACAAGGCAATTATCCTCAAGCTATTCAGCACTTCCAGCAATGGCTCGCCATTTCCCACGACATTGGTGACAGGCGGAGTGAGGCAATTGCTTCTGCTAATCTAGCGCTGGCGTTAGAACAGATCGATCAGCAACAAGAGGCGGTAGAGGCAATGGAACATGCGCGATCTCTGTATCAGGACATGGGACTAGAGACTCGCGTTGCAGGCTGTGATGAATTTATTCAACGTTTATCAAAGCAGCAATAGCAGCCTAGAGGCGAACGCGACAAGAAGCGTGTTAAGCAACAACAGTTCTAGTCATTCTGCGTTGTGTAGCCATTGTTTAGTTCTCCTTATTCAGCGTTGAATTTATGTTCGATACAATCTAATACTCTGAACTCGTTTTCTTCTCCGTATCCCCATCTTTCCTGACAGAACTCTTTATAAGCCTGTCGTTCAATTCGGTATTGAATGGTCGGGTGATTTCTCATAAGGACGAGTTGCCAATTTACTAGAAACCAAATCCCACCGATTACGATAGTGCCCCAGCCTATCGCCTCTACCCATTCTCGATACCAGTCCGATTTTAGTTTGGTCACAGTTCAGACCTCCAAAAAATTTTGTCGTTTAACACGCATTTTAGCCACACTTAACAAATGGAATGTCCACTCAAAAACCCTGAAGACTGCACAGACTATATTTTTTTTGGACTTCGCACTTTGAAAAACAACACGACAAACATCGCTTGGACAGAACTCGTAGCCTGGAGGCGGATTACCGCCCGATCGCTGGGTAGAAGTGCCGTCCAAAAAATGCACCGTCACATTAGCGCTAGGCGGCATACAGCTTTGAACAAGAGATTTTCGTACCCAATTTAGCAGGCTAAGGACAAATGCCTCAAAACAGGCTCAGGAACCATCTGAAGGAGTGAATCTCTAGCCACTGCATCCACCTCAGTTGCCTCCCACATCTGCCGCAGATCGCTCACACACTCCTCTGTGAGCCATTCTGCATACTGATCCAGTACCGGATCACCCCCTGTTATTAATGAGTGAAAGATGGGGGGTGATCCGCCGATCGCAGTGCCCTCCCCTCCCCGGTCAGCCTGCCGCTGTTGCCGCTGCTGCTGCCGCCGCAGGATGGTAGACCACATCCGCTCCCAGGCTTGATGATCCAGGGTATAGACCCGAAGCTTCTCGCCTTCGTGCCCTTCTACAGAGCGTGACCAGTGCTGGACAAATTTCAGCCCCAGTTGGGACATCAGTTGGTGGATGATCTGCACATCGCTCATCTCGTCCTTGATAGTGAAATGCAGCGCTACCTTGACCTGTGGTGCGATTCTCCGTGCCCTCTCTGCATAGGGCTGAAGGTCATACCTGCACCACTGCCAGCCGTCCCTCATCTTCTGGATCAACTCCGTCAGGCCAATGCGATCGCGCACCATTCGCCTGAGCGCCGCCTGAGAAACGTCCCAGACACAATAGCCCTGGTTCCATTTCGCCTGCCGCTCCAGCCCCCGGACTGTGCGATCGATCGCGGCCTCTGGTGAAAGTTGAGCCTCCAGACTCAGCACTTCCCCCCGCTTGCGTCCCTCGTTGTCCCAAATCACCTCCTCTACCGTCAGTTCCTCCAGCGCATAGAAGTCCATCAGGTAGTATTTGGCGATCGCCTGCCGTTCCTCTGGAGTCAGGCTCTCCTTCTGCTCCAGTAGCACCACTTCTGAAAAAGTGAGTGTCTCAACTGCTGTCAGTGCCTCCGCTTCCTCCAGTTGGATTTCTAGCCGCGACTGACTGAGTAGCGATTTCACCGCAGGGGCAGAGGCCAGATCCACGACCTCTAAGCGATTGCCCTCAAACCGGAGTCGAGTCAGCAGCGAATCCCTGAGCGATCGCATGGAGCGGTTCTGCTCTGCCGCAATATGGCAATAAAGCCCCAGGTGGGGGTCTGTCTTCCAGTCGGTCGCCCTCACCCCGGCTGCGACATCTTCCCGCAGGCTGGAGCGGATCAGTTGCACCGTCGCGGAGGTCTGCGACTGGAGATGGTGCTTGATCTCCAGGTGGTTCAGCGCCCGACTCACCTTTGAGTAGTTCGTCCCGGTAGTGGCACACCAGACGATCCGCTGCACTGGCTCCCGTACCCTGCTCAGAGATTGGCTGATGTCAGCATCGTTGGAACTGACCCCGGCAAAGATCCCGTAGACGGCCTCGACGATTCCCCGGCACTCGATCGATACCCCCGTCGCCACAGACGGAGAGCAGACGATAACGTCATAGTCCCCCCGCTCCAGCACCAGATCAGGAGTCCCCATGAATTCCCGCTCAAACTCGCCGCCACTGGTTTCAGAGTTCAAAACCAGCACTCGCTTTTCAGGGAACCGCTGGTTAATCAACCGATTCACTGATTTACTGGTGGCCTTGCTGTCTGTCGCCACAAACAGCGCTTTCCCCGCTGGCAACGCCTCAACAGCCTCCAGCAGTTCAGCGATAATCGCTGTCCGGTCTAGAGCCGCAATAAACCTGCAATCATACGACTCCGACTGAAACTCATTCCGTAGCAGGAACAGAGGGCAGTTGTCCCCCCGCAGCTCCCGCAGGTAGTTCAGCGTTGCGTTGTCCAGGTCTGCATCTGCACAGATCACCCGTTTTGCATTCCTGACCAGTTCCCTAAACCTCGCCAGCAGCGCTGGACGCTTCCCGTCTCTGGCACAGGTGGAGCTGGTCAGCAAGTGGCGCACCACCTGGGTCACTTCATCCAACACCAGCTCGCCGTCTGCAAACTTCGCCGGATCGATCCCAAGCAATCCATCAACACATGATCCAATACGGTTGGTGTAACCTTCCTCATTGATGTATTGCCCCTGAACTTTATCGAGATCCCCCCGATAGGTCAGCCCCAGGCGAGAGCAAAGGTTACGCCCCAGTGCAATGCGGTGGGTGATAGAGAGAACGCGATCGCTCTCCCCAATCAGGCCAGCGATCAGCTTCGTCTTGCCCGTCCCCTTCGCACTGATCACCCCGATCAGCCCTTCCTGTGGCATCAGCGACAGGTCAAGGCTCGACAGGTCGCCCACATTTACCCGCAGGTTAGTGGGATAAGTTAACCGCCGCTCCAGTTGTTGTAGGATGTTCCACTGGTTCAGCGACACAGCCTCAGCGTAAGCCCGTCTCCAGGCTTGTGCCCCAGACTGCACGATCAGATCGTCCAGCCCCTTCCCCTGGCTCTTGTGCCAATGGGCGATCGCCACCTGACAGCCTTTCGCCATCAGCAGGGAGCCAAACCGGGACTGAGCAATATTGACCCGTCTGCGGGTCTTCTCTGCCTCGTCCTGGTCGAAGGCCAGCACGAACCGACGACCGGGAACCGCAAACCGCTCTATATCAGGGATGAGATAAGGCTTAACGGGATTACCCAACGCATCCTTAGAGCGATAGCCACCGTTACAGCCGTACAAGGCCAGCACCACGTAATCCTGGCTCAGGCCAGCCAGTCCTTTCTTTCCACCCTCTGTAACAACGATTGGGATTTCTAGATGCTGCTCGACCCACTGCCAGAAACTGGAACCTTCCGGCGGCATCTCACACTGATAGTGCTGTGCGATCGCCCGTCGCGTCCGCTCGTCCACTGCTGGCAGATAAGCTCGTGAGCCATTACCCACCGGAGTCTCGTAGCGCAGGAGCTTTCCCTTCTTCAGGTCAGCTCTCGGCTTACTCAGCTTTGCTTGCCAGGGCGAACCATCTTCATTAACAAAGAGGGCCGCGTAGAAGCTCGGCTTCGTCTGGTTGCCAAATCGGGTATAGCGCCACCCTAGAGCATCATGAATGGGCGTACTGACCTCGCCAGCGAACCCAACTTCTAGATCAGGAACGATTTCGATACAGCCTGAATAAAGCGCTGGATGGATCGCACTGCCTTCGATAAACTCGCTCTCAATCTTCCGCCTGAACTCCTCAATCGATCGAGGTTCTAAGGAAGCAACAGGCTTTGGCAGACTGGGGCGAACGGCCAAATCACGACGAGCGGACCAGATCATTGTCCACCCCCCAGGCGGCTGACCCACCCACAGCGAGGGCAAAGGTAGGCATCTAGGCCAGGGAGAGCGATCGCAGTTCTACAACGGCACAGCCCGTAGGGGGCAGGGGGGAGATCGGAAGAGGGACTGTAAGTATTTACAGTCGATCCTATCGTTTGGCTTTTACTGGCTGGATTTGGCTGAAATAGCCTTTTCTTCTGATTGACTGGATCGATGGGGGTAGATACTGCCCCAAAAAGCGGCAATTGCGGCATTCTGCCGTTTCCTCCTGAGTGGTAAGCGGAGGAATTGAAGCGATCCAGCTATGCTATTTATCTATATCCAGACGAAAAAGAGACTGACTCCTTCTTTTAGTGACTTTAGAAGACTTCAAAAATTCCTGAAAGTCTTCCCAAAGTTGGGTTTGCAGCCCTAACTCTGGATCACCCCCTCTGAGTTGAGATAATATAAGCATAGGGATACGATCCGGCGTGTTAATCCGAATTCCCTAGCTCCAATTCCAATTGAATAGCTTCTTGGAAAACCCTTCTGTCCCACCGGGACGAGGGGTTTTCGCTATTCCTGGGTTTTATTCACATCTGGCTAACCAAGCCTGAACAAAGTCCAGTACCTCATCCTCCTGAATAACAAAGGTCGTTCCTTTTCTTCTGAGAGCCAAGATTTTCATATCTCCGATCTCAGAATAAAGGTTCTGATTGTGATTCTCAGCAGCTTTTGTAGGGTGCCACAGAATCAACACTTTTGCGGCAGGGGTCTTTTGGGCCTCGCGCGACGACATCCCAAACAGCGCCCTGTTTTTGTCTAGCCACTTCTCGTATCCGGCTAGTTCAAGCAGTGGGCAAGGGTTCCAGGTCGTCAACCCTGCCTTCCCTTTCTTTCTTACCTGCAAAATTTCCCGCGACTCGTTGTAGACAACTTCTCGCTCTCCCTTTGAACGAATCGAGATAAACAGGTGTGTTCGTCGTGGAAACCTTACAAACAAGTCAATAGGGTTTTTCTCGCTAACCCCCTGAAAACGGTCTACTCCTTGTACGGGAAAGATTTGAAGTCCCTGTTCTGAAAAATGCTCTAACAGGAGTTCCGTGACTTTTTCCAACCGCACTGCCTTTGTTCCCCGAACCATCGGCGGGTAAACGCCTAGAAGAAAGAGGAAAGCTGCTGGGTTGCCCAAAACCCCGGATAGCAAAGCAGTTCCACCAACCGCCAAGGCTCCATTAGAGAGAATATCTTTCTCCCTCTTTAGCTGCTTGAGCGCCTCCCAGTTGTGAATTGGGAGCTGAAAGTGGCTTGATGTTTGCGTGGCTGCCTGCATAGGTCGGAAATTCTTCTCAGCTTACTCCTGATGTTTTTTGCGATCGGATTGGAAGGTCTTCATTCTGAGGTGTAGAGTGACCGTCTCCATCATTGCTGATTCTTCTTTAATCAGAAAGAGGGATTTTGACCAGATTTTCATTGTGTTTATCGCCAAACCATAGCGACCTGCATCGGCTCCACTCCCTACTGCTCTACCCCTTGTTCATGGTTCCCCCTTGTTAACGATGAGGTTGGTTGTCAGCTCCAACTTCTGAAATGGCTGGCAAGGAATCACCTCATCTCCAATAAACTCCTCGCGCTTGTAGTTGAAATTTTGGAGGGTGAAGACGATTGTTTTAACTCCCTTTCCTCTTTGGCAGTGCTTTTCAGGGATTTGCCCCCGATAGTCCACCACCCAGTACAAGGGGACTTTCATCAGGCGGTAGTCTGCAAGCTTCTTCTGGAGGTCTTCTGCCCAATTTCTTGAGGCGATCTCAATGACGAGGTGAGGCGGGGTATAAATCGCTCTGGTTTCAGGGTCTTCTGGGTCATTAATGAGAGCCAGATCGGGGCGGCGACCATCCGCATGAGCACCAATCGGCATTTTAATCAGTCGTGAGGTCTTGACCTTCCATCGGTAGCCCATCTGGGACACTGCTTGCTTGAAGACTGCTGCGAGGTACTCAGCAATGTCTTCGTGCATCTCTGAAGGTTCGGGCATAGGGATGGGAAGTCCGTCAATCAGCTCAAACCGACGACCAGTTCCGTCGTCGTAGTCAAGGAATTCTTCAAAGGTCAGGCGGGGCTGAGTAGTAATGGCTGGTGTCATAGCGATCGCCTCAACTTGCTCTTTGAATCAGGGGTGTGACAGTCTGAACCAGCGTAGGGGCTGTTTTGGCCTGTTTGGTGACAGCCGCAGTTATTACTTTCGACAGATCCGCCTCAAAGCTCTCCATCATGTCCGTGAGCCTCTGTGGATGGGCATCCTGAAACTCCACCACAGTCTTTAGCGTTCTTTCAAGGTAAGCGGTTGCTGCCATTTTGCGATCGCCCTACTTCTTAGCCGTATTTTGTTCAGCCTGCTCAGCTTGCTTTTGCTTTTCTCTGACAGCCGCTTCCAATAAATACCCAACCAGATTACTGAGGGAGCGTTTCTCTTGATCCGCCCATTGCTCAAGCTCTGCATAAATCGGGTCTGGCAAGTATGCCGCCAATCGCTTCATATCAGTCATGGTTACTTTCCTCTATCTAAGCACTTCTGACCCGGATAGGGATCATGGTAACAAAAACTGGATCAAATTTGTGCTTTGAACATATCAAATGTGTGCTACATTTGGGTCAACTTCATATGAAGCCCCTACGCAACCCTCTACGAAGCTGCGTAGGCAATGGATACGAAACTTTTTCACAGCCTACGAAAAGGTACGAAGAAATATGAATAGGCCGCACACGCTACGCACGATTGCTGAAGCAATGGGGCGCGAGAAGCGCACTGCTCAGTATTGGTATCAACAGGCAAAGGAACAGCATGGGGAGTTAGGCGAATTAATTGATGGGACTCGCCACTTCTCGGACGAGGAAAGAGCTTTGCTGGTGCAGTTTGCAGGCGATCGCCCTGCCGCAACTCCGCCAGTAACCATCGACCAGGGCAATCATGCCCGTTCAGTCACAGTGCAAATTGGCTCACAGGAAACGAGCTTAGAGCAGTTCCGCACCACTCGAACCCGTCAGCACCTGGCAAATCCACGCGAGTTCATGACCAATCTAGTCAGCTTCCTAGACCAGATTGAGGAGGGCATGGAGTCTGCTGAGAAGCAACAGGAAGAGGAGCTACACCAGCTCAAAACGCTCAAGCGGCAGTCCCAGAAACGGGTTGAGCAGTTCCGCCGCCGCGCCGATGAATATCGAATTAAAACGGACATCCTCACCACCATTCAAAACACTGAACTGGAAGAGTTGGCGGACATGGCGGAGGAAATCAATGCGATGGGAAAGCCTGCCGCAGCCCCCAGTCCTTCTGCTGGCTAGTTCTGTTGGCAACCTCTGCGATCGCTACTTCCCTGATCGCCCTGGTCACTGTGCTGGTAACTCCATCTCCAGCGCCGCCATCCACCCAAAACTCTCTTCCATCAAGCCTTTCGCCCCAACAGGAGTTGCAATGACAATAAATCCCTTTCTCCAACATCTGATCCCAGATCCCACCTTCGGCTATCTCTTTGCCCACAGACTTGCGATCGCCGCCTTCGGAGTCCCTAACGAATATCAGTTGAACAAACATCGCCCTCGCCTGGTTGAAGGCCAGCACTACATCAAAATTCGCGGCAACGACCACATCGAGCGGCTTTTCTACACTCTGACTGGCCTATTGGCGCTGTCAGACCTGGTGGGGACACCCCAAGCCCAGCAGTTCAAGCAGGCATTAGTCCAGCACACCCAATCTGGAGGCGCGATCGTCCAGGCCCAGCCCTCGCCCCTGTACCAACCCACGGTAAACGCCCCGGCTTACCCCTACGCTGAGCCTGCCGTAACCCAGAGCTACCAGGACTTCTCAACTGCACCCGGCTATCCCATCACTCCCTGGCAAGACCCCAATCCTGTAGTTCCTGCCCATACCAGTCCTCCATCGGCTCCCGCTGACCCTGCCTATCTTGTCGCCCAGTACTTGCGGACCCCTATTGAGCAAGCGATCGAACGGGCGGTCGCTGCCAGAGTCCCGTCTGCCCCTGTCCCCCCGCTCCTATACCAGACCCCCCAGGACACAGCCGCAATCATCTTTGAGGCACAGCGCCTTAGCGGAGAGCAGGCGCGGCAAACGGCTGAAACAGTGCTGACTGCCCAATCTCTAATTGCAGACCAGGAACCGAACCGCTTGAACACCTGGCTCTCGACCCAGGACACCTGGGCAATGTCCCTTATTGCCTCCGCGATCGTCGCTCTGGCAGGCATTGGCTCTTACTTCTTCGTGGCTCTAGCAGTCCGCTCCACTCCACCGACCCCAAGCTACTCCACCACTCCCCAACCCTAGAGATCACCCACCATGAAGCACTCAGTCCGTTATTCCCCGGCTCCTGACGAGTCCCGTCCATCGGTCAACTCCCACACGGTCACCCCCCGCACCCGTGACCTGTCAGAACCCGACTTCAGCACTGCTCTGGAGCAGGTCAAACGCCAACACCGAGGGGTAAAGCTGGCGATCGCAGAGGCAGAACTGACCAAAGACCGGATTGTGCTGCAACAAAAGCACGTTGAGATCGGCATTGCCAGAGTCAACCTACAGTCCACCCAGCAAGACTTCCTCACGGCTGCTCACCGCCTGGTCGAAAAACGTGCCCGTACTGCGATCGCCCACGACAACGCCCAGGCCGCAGTTGCTGAGTGGGGCATGGGACAAGACGCAATTAGAGAAAAGGTTCAAGGTCTGCACCTGTCGGTGCAGGAAGCCCAGCACAAAAACCAGGAGAAGCGGGAGGATCTCCAACTCAAGGGGATGCCAGCCCGTCTGCTCCGATAATGCCCCACTTCACCCATCAGGTCTTGCATCATGAAACGTTTGGCGATCGCCCTCTCCGTATTGCTCTCCCTCAATCTGCTGACGACTGGAGTCCGGTGGGTAGCAGCATCCAACCTCCTGCCAATGGCAAACCTCTGGATCGGAATTCTAGTCTGCGTCGGCATTGTTGCCTTGACCTACTTTTCAACCCTGGAAGCCAGCCCCTTCTATTACCTATACCAGCGAGAGGCCAAGATCTACGCTGCTGCCGGGTTTGCTGGTGTTCTTCTGGGTCTGTTTTAACGTCCAAATCTGGAGATGTTACCGTGCAGCTCACAGACCGCCAATCGAGTCACGCTTTAGTCGTCCTGGCCCTCCTGAGCCTGTTCAGCTTTGTCGGCATTGGGGACAAACAGAATCAATGGCTGTGGATCTCTCTGCGGCTTGTCGGCTGTGGGACAGCCCTCTCTGCCGTCTACGGCTACTCAAAGCACGAGTGGCAGCAGAGTACCCAGGACGACCACACCCGGCTTTTGGATGCCGCTGGCGAGGTCAAACAGGGGTACGACTGGCAGCTCCACAACCTCCAGCACCAGCACCAGCGCCAGGTCCAGCAGTATGAGCAGGCGATCGCCCAGCTCCACCAGCAGCTCCAGCTTGCTGAACAGACCAGCGCTGAGCAGCTCTCCGCTGACCAGGAGCGGCTTGCGGTGGACTACAACCGTCTATTGGAGGATCGCGATCGCCTTGTCCAGGAACAGGCTCTACTGGACGAGCATTTTGCAGCTCAGCAGCAGGCTTTAGAGGCAAAGCAACTGGAGCTGGACGAACGCGAAGCTGATTTAGCGCGATCGTTTCAAGAGCAGTTTCAAGCTGAACTTACCCAGCTCGCACAGAAAGAGGCAGAAATGGAGGAGAGGGAACGGCTGATGCTCCAGGGGTTTGAGCAGGCGTGGGCAGAGCGCGAGGAGTTCTACGCCCAGATTGCCGATGCTGCGATTAAAGAGGCCCACAGCCTGAAGCAGCCGGACTACCCGCAAGGCCATTCCCATGAGGAGCTGCTGGCCTGTGATGCGATCCGCTGTCTCCACGAACACGGCATTGTGGTCAAAAGTCCTGTTGTCCAAGGGCTGAAGGGTGGCCGCTTTGAACTGCGGTTCAAGATTCTGCCTGTGCTGATAGACGGCAAAATTACCAGTCCAGTCCGGTCGTTGGGGGAAGCCTTCAAGCAGATCAACCGCGACTTGATCAAGCCCCTGAGAATTGCTGTCCGTGGCTGTTGTGCCGATCCCATCGTCGAGCCGATCGACAGCGGGTTAAAGCTGACCTTTGATGTCAGCGGCACGGACTGGGATGCACTGGAGCAGGAGCGCAAAGCCCAGGCCGATGCGATCGCAGAGCCAGATCCAGCGCACCTCCTGACATTCATTCAGTCCAACCCCCAGGTCTGTTTGATGGGGGACTCTGGTGAGGGCAAGACCACCCTGATCAACCACCTGATCCGACTCATGGAGTCTGACCTGGGCGCAGCGGTTGAACTCGTCCTGACCAATCCCAAGCCTAATGAGGAAACGGACCTGAGCAAACTCAAATACGTAGACTTCGAGACCAGCATCTTCGGGCTGCTGGAGGCGGCAACGGAAATCCTATACCGACTGAATCTCAATACCAACGCCCTGCTGAAGCGGCGTGAGATCCCGGATCACCCCCTCCCCCAGTTCACTCCCGTCATTTATTTCTTCGACGAATTCTCTGAGCTTGCAGGGGTGTGGAACCGATGCAAACCTGATGTGATGGAAGCAGTGCTCCAGGAGTTTGCCTCTATCATTCCGCCGGAGAAGTTGGAGGTGATGAGCTTCATCGAAAAGCGAGTCTCTCCCAGTTCTTTCGCTGCCGACCTGCTTAAATTCTGCTGGCGCGTTGGTCGGACGGAGAAAGTCAAGCTCCTCATCGCTGGGCAAAACCTGAAGGCTGGCACGATTGGCACGACCATTCAGGACTTACACCAGACTGCAATTATCTACCTGGGTGAGGCCATCCGGGAGGGCATCGACAACCGGGTGTCGTCCTGGCAGCGTGAGTCACTGAACCAGGAGTACGCCCACCGTTCTCGCAAGGTGGCAGAAGGAAGGGTCAGTAGATTCTATGGGCTATTCGTGCCCAAGGGCAGTCGGTCTTATTTCTCCACCCTGCCAGATGTCCCCTCTCCTTCTGATGCGGTGCAACTCCCAGAGATTCCTGCACCTTCTCCACCTCCCCTACCGGAGCAGGTGCAGGAGCTGGAGCGCTTGTGGCAACTGCCTAGTGATGAGCGCACCGCAGAGGACTGCACCCGCACCGATGCGGTGCAGAGGGAGTTTGACCCCCTCGATCCAGAGATTTCCCCAGCCCTGACTGAGGCAGTTTTAAAAACCTACGATGCCTACAAAGTCCAGACCAAAGTTATTGAGATTGTTTGGAACGTCCCTAAATCTGGCACTAGCAGCAAATACCGTGCAGCCAAGTGGAAGTTCAGACGCATCCTCAAGAAGCACAACCGCAGCTTACCCGGCAAACCGTGGGGGGCTGACCCCGACGACCTCAAGAATTTTAGCGAGGTGATCCAGCCATGATCCGCATCTTTCTATTTGGAAGTGCTGTGGCGATCGCTGTAGCCGTGGGGGGACTGCTGGCCCTCAACAGAGCGACCCCAAAAGCTTCCGCCCAGGCGCTACACTCCAGCGCCCCAGCTCCACCATCGACAGCAGCTCCCTACCAGGTGCAGAACTCAGAGGTGGCTCCTGCCCCAGTACCCGCAGCTTCCACCCCAACCTATTACAGTCAGCGCATCAGCACCTGTCAGGGAATTCAAAGCCACGCCAATCTCCGAGCCTACCCCAGTTTCGCTCCTGCTTCTATTGTTGGCCTTGTTCCCAATGGAGCTGAAGTTCTGCTAACAGGCCGTGTGGTTCAGAGTGAGGGCGAGGTCTGGTATCAGGCGATCGCCCCCAATGGGACAGTTGGATGGATTGCGAGTTGTTTTGTTGATAGCCATTAGTAATGGAGCAAATCCCCGCAGAGCTGGGAGAATAGGGAAGCATTTGTTGGAACTGGTATCCAAGCCATTGTTGGCTAGATTAAGAATCGCGTATGTATCTGTCCGGTGAGGTCTTTGTTGAGTCCAGATTTGCCCGCGATCGCCAGATTGCAGAGATTCCTGGTGAACAGGCACAGGAGATGCTGAACCGGGCGAAGGCGCTGATGTTTGCCGTTTGGCAGGGAGAGGGGATTGCGACATCTGAACAGATAGCTGACTTTTACGAGGTCACCACTGATGTTGTCCGCGACAATATCCGCCGTCATCGTGATGAGTTTGAGTCAGATGGGCTGAAAGTCTTACGGGGTAGGAGTTTGAAGGACGCTCGTGAGATCATCTCACTACCGTCCGATACCTCCCAGGCGACTGTCTGGACCCCTCGCGCTGCCCTTCGTCTAGGGATGCTGCTGCGGGATTCGGAAGTCGCCAAGCAACTCAGGAATTTGCTGGTAGAGATGGCAGCGCAGGGAGGGCGATCGCCTTCAACGCGAGAACTAGAGCTTCAGATCGAGTTACAGCAGTTAAAGCAACGGTATCAAGATACGGGGTGGGAGATTGTGCAGGCGACCAGCCCTGCCATGCTTGCCTTTATTCGCGGTGAGCAGCCGCTGGTACGAAAGGAGATCCAGTATGTAGACACACGAACTGGCGCACCCTTGGGCACCACGACATACCGGATTCTGCCTCAACTCGTCGAGGATGTAGGATTGAGACGCAATGCTCCAGAGGATCAGCAGTTGGTTAAGGAGATTTTGAAACGAGAGCGTGGGATGGATTGGGAGAGCGGCGAAGGTTTGGGGCAAGGGTTTCTCATCATCCACCCCTTGGTAATTCCTGAAGACGTATATGAGGAGTGCCTGTATCTCGTTGCCAAAGATCTATATGGAGAACACACCCTGCGTGGGTGGAGGGCTGATCAGCAGCTATTGCCGGACTTTCTGAGGGAGCGAGGAATTTTACCAGGGGATGTGTAATCCAGCAGTACAGCTACTGGTCGTCTAATCGCCCTGTTGCCGATACTTCTTCTCCATTGTCTGAAACTTGCGCTGTTCTCCTTGGGCTTTCCGCTTGCGATAGCGGGTTTTGGCGACAGCAAGGATCTCCTGCAAAATCTCTGGATTGCTAGAGCAGACAAGATAGGTCGCTTCAATGAAGACATCCCTGGTGATTCGCTCCCTTCTGCAAAGCTGCTCTAACGCCTCGTCCACGTCACCCTCAAGTCTTACAGTGCGGCGAATTACGACGGGTTCAGCCTCCTCGCTCAGTTCTTCGACTACCGGGATAGTTCCCGACACTTTTGCTTCAACTAAATGACTAAAATCAGTCAATTTGTCATTGTGCAAATCGTGAATTGTTGAATCTGGTGATTCGGTGTTTCTGGCTTTGACCAGAGAGTTGTCACGGGCAGGAACAGTAGCCCTGGTGCGGTTTCTTAGTCGTTCGATTGCGTCACTCATTTTTTCTTCAGTCGCTCAACAATTTCCTTAAAGGGATGCTCAAGTTGGGGGTGCCCTAAGTCGCTCAGATTCTTACCCTGGTCGATCGCCTTCTTGAATTGCTCTGACTCTAGGATTGAGGGAAGAACAACAATACCCCCGGCGACTTCCCGCATTGCCTCAATGCTTTTTTTGCTCTGATTTGCCTGGGTGCGTCCAGTCCAGCGATCGCGGAAAGGGATGATTCCCAGTACCAACCCATCAAAGGCATCCATCTCTTGTAGCTCCTGAACCAGTTCCAGTGTTCGGATCAGGGAGTTTAATCCTTTGGAGGAAGCCTCGGCAGGAATCAGAACAAAGTTTGCTGCTCCAACTGTAGTCAGGCAAATCTGCGATCGCTGGGGCGGTGCATCAATCACACAGAAATCGAAGACATCCTGAACCTCTTTTAGCCGCTTTCCCAGCACCACCGCACCCATGCCGCTACCCGATAGAAAATCTTGGGCGTTATCAAGTGCATCATCGGAGGGAATCAGCCAGAGGTTGGCTCCGATTTCATAGATCCCATCTTCTACCGGAACTTGCTTCTTCAATACCTCAAGCAGGGTTGGTTGATTCGGCTGCACCTCATGACCCATATAGAAGGTAAGGCTGGATTGGGGGTCGGCATCGATCAAGAGTACTCGATGCCCAATTTGAGCCAGCATCTTTCCTAGAAAGATCGCTGTAGTTGTTTTCCCCTGTCCCCCCGACAGGGACGTACAGGTTAGTGTTTGCACGACTGCTGCCAAAAAAGAACAAAACAATCATACAGTCATTCTTCTAATTAGCTCTTACTGAATCTAGCAAAAGTTGAATTAAGTAATTACTGAATTTAGTCATTCATCTTGATTTAGTACTTGTTAAAGAAATTTAAAAGCCTCAAGAGAATTACGTCATTGAGTAATTTAGTCAGTCAGCTCGTTTAGCGGGTGCTTGCGGTTAAGACAGACTGATGTTCTGGAGACGCAGATAAAAACCTTCATCCAATAGGAGTGACTTTAAAAGCATAATTACTAAATTTAGTCATTTAGTCAGTTTTCCTAAAAACTGTACTAGAACTTATGCGGAAAGGCTAGAGGAAAATGTCGAACCAATTGTCCCCAGGAGAACCCAGGATTATAATTAGTACAAATAAACTATCAGCGATCTCTATGTATCCTTCCCTGACCCCACGCCAGCAGCAGTTTTTTCACTGGGTTGAAGACTTTGTTGCAGAGAGGGGAATGTCTCCGGCTTTTCGAGAGATCGAGGATGGGCTGGGCTACCGATCGCTCGCTCCAGTTACAGCCCATTTGAAGACGCTGAAAAAAGCAGGCTATCTAACTTATGACCCCAAAAAGTCACGTTCAATTCAAATTCTGCGTCCCAGTCGGAGAGTTCCGTTGTTGGGGGCGATCGCTGCCCACAGTCTGGTGACAGTGTTTCCTGATCAGGAGGTTGAGTTAATTGATTTGACCGGGCTACCTAAGTTTTCCCGATTATCGCGCCACGAGATAGGGCAGCATTTTGGGTTAAGAGTCCGGGGTGACAGTATGATCCAAGCGCTAATTGCTGACGGCGATGTTGTGGTGATGCGACGGACTTTTAGCCCAATGGAGCTTAAAGACGGAACAATTGTGGCTGCACGGGTCAATGAAGCGACAACCCTAAAATATTTCTACCGCAGCGGCAATCTGATAACTTTGAAGCCAGCCAACTCCCGCTACAAACCTACAACAATTGACGCTGCGATGGAAGATGTTGATGTGCAGGGAGTCTGTGTAGCGGTGCTGCGAGGCGTGGTTTGAGCGGTTGTTTTGAAGTATTTAGCTAAAAAGCAAAGTAGGCATGGTTCTGATGCATAATTGCTAAATTTAGTCATTTATAAATTACGTCTCTAAGTTTTACAGTCTTCGCCTGTGGGCTATCAGGTGATTCCCGGAGAGACTGAAGCTTGGTTGATTCAGCCTTATAAACCCCCGCAAACACAAAGCTTTGCGTCCAGCCGTTCTCGTGGGTATGTTGGAATAGCCCTCTATTCTGCTTCCCATGCCTGTCTCTGCCGGGAATGCCCTATTTCACCGCAAAACACTAAACAACGCTCTGCGAAATTTTGCTTTTCCCGCAGACCTGGAGATGCGTCAGCAGAGAATAATCCAGTGGATTGCCTCGCTTCAAAATGGCACTTTGGATGAGATCAAGGAAGTTTCCCTGCATGGTCAGTTTCTCAACGACATCTTTCAGCAAGTGTTGGGCTACCGTTCTGTCATTGATGGGAGTGGGAAGGAATGGGAGATTCACGCTGAACAAACGGTGTCGGATGGTGGTGGTTCAGCAGACGGGGCATTAGGGCTATTTACCGCAGTGGATGGCAAACAGGGAAAGGTGAAGCTGCAAGGGCGAATTGTTGCTCCCATTGAGTTGAAGGGTGCAAAGAATGATCTGGATCGTCCAGCGCCGGGACGCAAGGAATCAGCCGTAGACCAAGGCTGGCGCTACGCCAACTACACCGCAGATTGTAGATGGGTCATTGTCTCTAACTACCGGGAAATTCGGCTTTATCAAACAAACAAAACGCCTGCCTACTACGAGCAGTTCTTCCTGACTGACCTTTCGGATCTGGAGCGGTTCAAGCGATTCTATTTCCTGCTCTGCCGCCAAAACTTCCTACCTCCTGTAACCAGTCCTCAATCTCCTTCACGGCTCGACTTGTTGTTGCAGGAGTCAAATGAGGCACAGGAAGAGATTACCAAGCAGCTTTACCGGGAGTACAAACAGGTGCGGCTGGACATTGCCCGTTACTTTAGAACAAAGGGACCGGAGAGTATCCCAAATCGTGATGCTGCTCTGATTGAGAAGGCACAGAAGGTTCTTGATCGCGTCCTATTTATCGCTTTTTGCGAAGATCGAGGACTTCTCCCTGCTAAAACTCTTGCTCGTGCCCATGACCACAAAGACCCCTACAATCCCCGCTCGGTTTGGGACAACTACAAGGCGGTGTTTCGGTGGGTTGATCAGGGAAATGATGATCCACCTATCCCCGGCTACAATGGTGGATTGTTTCGCCATGACCCCCTGCTAGATGAACAGTTGCAGGTTCCCGATCTGCTTTGCTCTCATCTAAAGCAGCTTACCCGGTTCGACTTTGATACCGAAGTTTCAGTAGATATTCTGGGTCACATCTTTGAACAGTCAGTGACAGACTTGGAAGAGCTACGGGCGCTGACAACGGGGCAAGAGTACGACCAGAAGAAGGGAAAGCGCAAGACCCAGGGAGTGTTTTACACTCCGGCGTTCATTACCCAGTACATTGTGGAGGTGGCATTGGGCGGCTACCTGAATCGACGAGAGCAGGAACTCCGCGATCGCTTCCAACTTGCCAAGATTCCCGACCGCGCCACTCGCAAACGACAAGAATCTGAGATGCAGTTTTGGGAAGCTTACCGGGATGAAGTGCTGATGAAAACGCGGGTGATTGATCCAGCCTGTGGCTCTGGTGCATTTCTCATTGCAGCTTTCGACTACCTGCTGCGCCAGTACGAGCGAGTCAACCAGGCGCTGGCTGCTTTGAAAGGTGGTCAGCGGAGTTTGTTTGACCTCAATAAAACGATTCTCAACAATAACTTGTACGGGGTTGACCTGTCGCCGGAGTCAGTCGAGATTACAAAGCTGTCTTTGTGGCTGAAGACAGCGGAGCAGGGGAAGGCATTAACTTATCTGGATGATAATATCAAGGTTGGAAATTCGATTGTGGCTGATTTGCAAATCGATCCGCGTGCTTTTGACTGGCAGGCATCCTTTCCTCATGTGTTCGCCGATAGCGGGTTTGACGTGGCGATCGGCAACCCACCCTACGTACGTCAGGAGCTGCTGTCGCCTATTAAGCCGTACCTCCAGAAGCATTACGAGTCATATGATGGTGTTGCAGACCTCTACACCTACTTCTATGAGAAAGGGCTGAAGATCCTGAAGCCAAGTGGTGTGTTGTCGTACATTGTGACGAACAAGTGGTTGCGATCGGGTTACGGAGAACCGCTCCGCAAGTTTTTCAGCCTCCACAGTGTGTTTGAACAGATTATTGATTTTGGACACGCGCCGATTTTTGAGGACGCAGATACCTTTCCCTGCATTGTTGTAGCACAGAAACCATTGGTTCCTCCCGTACAGCAAGTCAAACCAATGGCTTCTTCACCTGTGTTGATCTGTCCAGTTCCTCGTGAGAAATTGGCAGCAATTAACCTGCCTCAGTTTGTGCAACAGGAGGGATATTCAGTTCCCTGGTCACGCTTTAAAGCAGATGCTTGGAGCTTGGAATCTTTGGAGGAGAGTCAGCTACTTCATAAGATTAAAAGTCAAGGAGTTTCTCTTAAGGAATTTGTTGGGATTAAACCACTCTATGGTTTAAAGACTGGTTTAAATGATGCTTTCTTGATAAATGATGCAGTAAGAAAAAATCTTATAAAAGATGATCCCAATTCAACTGAGATTATAAAACCGTATCTACGTGGACAGGATATAAAACGGTGGTGCCCTGGAGTAGAGAAGCCGTGGATTATTCTACTTAGATCAAGTAGTGACCACTCCTGGGACTGGTCGAAAGCGGCTTCAGTTCAAGAAGCACAGGATATTTTTGCTAGGAAATATCCTTCGATTTATCAGCATTTTAAGTCTCGCGAGGAGATGCTGAAGCGAAGGGCAGATCAAGGGGTTTACTGGTGGGAGTTGCGTCGCTGTGCATATTACAATTTGTTCGAGCAACCAAAAATTGTTTATCAGGTAATTCAATTTCTGCCGCAGTATGCAATTGATATATCTGGTGGCTACGGAAATGATAAAACCTACTTCCTGCCAACTCATGACTTCTGGCTACTTGGATGTCTTAATTCACCTTTGATGTGGTGGCATAATTGGCGATACTTTGGGCACATGAAAGATGATGCTCTTAATCCAGCTAACTTCCTTATGGAAAACCTTCCGATTGCCCCACCCACTGAATCGATCCGTGCCGAAGCAGAAGAACTGGTTAGCAAACTTGTCGAACTCACTACAGTCAATCAGGAATCCCACCGTGACGTTCTGAACTGGCTCGAAGTTGAGCAGTGCATCGACAAGCCAGGGCAGAAGTTAGAAGACTTTGCCAGCCTGGATGAGAAGGAGTTTATTCAAGAGGTCAAGAAGCGCAGACCGAAGGTGGCTGGAGGACTTAGCCCTGCTTCATTGAAGGAAGTCCAGCAGGTTTATAACGACTACGCCCCAACCATCCAGAACCGCAAAGCCGAATCCCTTCAGTTAGAACATCGACTTTCTGATCTGGTAAACCAGGCGTATGGACTCACATCAGAGGAAATCGACCTGATGTGGAAAACTGCTCCACCCCGAATGCCGATTCAGCAGCGATCACAGGACATTCCAGATAAAGTGAGCTAATGTTATGAGGATTCAACTGAATAGGGCTGATCTCAACGCAGCTACATTAAGTTGGAATATATTGACAAGTTCTAAAAATAGAAATAAGAATTACTATATTCCTACAAGTATTGATGACTATGAAAGATTCGACAAATATTCAGCTCGTCTAAAAATTCACTCCAGAGAGTGGATTTTACTAGAAAATGCAGTAAAGGCATTTGATGAAATTATCAATAGAATCAATAGGTCTTCTGAATTAAAAAATGTAGTGTCTCATAAAACAGTATATATGTCTCTAATAAAAGAGCTAGAGACTGAAATCTCTAATATAGAGAAAGATTCCAAGAATAAAAGAGACTTTTCTGAGGCTTTAGAAAGTGTGCAATCTTCAATTGACAGTAAAATCAGTTCTTTTGACTTCTTTTTCCCGATTGAGGGACTAGAGTTGGAAGTTGCTGAAAAAATTTGTTGTGGAAAAATTGAGATCTTTGTATTTGCTCAGGAGTTGCGTGATCAACTTATTGATGCTCATTTCGGCAACACTGATTCGCGTAATCCGGATGTACTCGCACATACTCAGGAATTTTTTGATCAGAATTTATTAAATCGTTTGTGTGTAAAATCAACCGCTTATGGAGATTATGACACTGCTAGCAAAAAAGCTTACAAGCAAGCACGAGAGCTAATCAATTATTTCAGATTTATACTCTGCTGTTTTATCCACGAAAGGGTCGCAGAGCAGATGATAAAAATCAATCTTTCATCTGAAGCTTATAGCAAGAATGAAAGAATATTAATTAGAAGAGATAGGGATGAGGCTGTAATTCTGGTTTCTGGGCATGGTCGCAACCCTCTACAAAATTTTTCTATCGATAGAAAGCGTCTTGAAAATCTATCTTCTGATGGTTTTCTAGATGATTTTACTGCAATTATTAATGCTTCTTCTAGAACACATCTTGAGGGGTGTATTCTTACGTCAATCTATTGGATAGGAGAAGCTCAAAACGAGTCTGATTTGGATGTATCCTTTCTGAAATACTGGACTGCGATAGAGTGTATGTTTTCAGAAAAAGAAGATACAACTAAATCCTTGGCGAAAGGCGTTGCAACAGTGAATGCTTTTAGTGGTTATGAATTTATTAAACTTGAAGATGTTAAAAACATATATAAGGATGTCAGTGATTTGTATGACAAGCGCTCACAAATAATTCATCAAGGATTAAGTTACTTGGCTGATCAAGTGATAAATGAATCTGATATTGCCAGAATTTGTAAGTATACAGTCTGGAGCATACTTAGTTTGTTTCATTTGCGTTCTATTGGCTATACAACAATGGAGCAGATCAGGATCCAAACAAACAGGCTGTATACGAGATGGGACACTTAAAAGTTCCCACTTTGCTCTGTGTAAGAGTATGTAAAAATCTTTGTGTCAATCCACAACTCGCTTTTTAGGCTCTACCTCTTGCTGGGCATGGTTTACAAGCCTGCGATCGGACTGAATCTGCCTACACTCCTTGCAGAATCGCTAGAACGTTTCGTCCATCGGGGTTTTGGGTGGATAGCAAGTCGCGGATTGACCCAAGTAGAAATACACTTCCGCCTGTCTTTGTTTGTGGGAGAGCTGAACTGTCTATAAGAATGGCTGATCTTCTGCCGATCTGCCTAACCCAGTTCATTCTGCTGCTGCTTTGCCTGCTCCCGCTCAAGCCATCGGGTCGCATCCAGCGCCACAGCCTTTGCATACTCCCAGGCATTGTCCTTGCCCTTCTTCTGTTTTATCTCCTGTGTGTGCGGTCCATTGGCAACAATCACAGCCGTTTCAGCAAGACCGTGCCTATCCCTTAGTGCCCGTACCGCCACAACAAAATCCTGCTCTTCTGGTTCCATTGCTCTTGGTGGCAGGTACTGCTCATAAAGCTTCCGGTATTTCTCCCGCTGCCGTTCAGCATCAGCATCTCGCTGCTGTTCCGTCTCCTGCTGTACCTCCAACTGCCGCAGTTGAGTCTGCACCTGCTGACGTGAGAACTCATTGAACCGCTCCATTGCCGTGCAGTCCTCCTCCGTCGTCCCGTACCTGCGGTATTCTCTGTTCACAAAACCCAGCAGTTGGAGATCGCCCCGATACAGCTCTGGCTCTCCCTCCTCACCCCGACGAATTGAGTATTCCTCAAACTCAACCGATTGAACTTCTGGGTCTACGGTTATCTCCCGGCCCCATATCTCCTGCATCTGCTGCACCAGCCGTTGAGCATACCCTTCGTGTTCCTGGAGTAGTGACCTCAGTTGGTCAAGTTCCCCTCTTGCTTGATCGGTTTCGACCTCCAGCCCTACAACTTCAGATGCTCTTTCCAATCGCCCTTGCAGTGCGGACAGCGTGTATCCTCGCCCTAATTGGCTGCCTGACATTCTGATGATTTCACCGTTTGCATTCGCCATCTCAAAGACAATCCCTTGCCTGCCTCCTCGCTCCGTCAGCTTTGAAGCAATCCCATAATGTGTCTGCAACGCCTCGCGTACCTGCTCAAGACTGTGCCCTGGTCGCAGCACCTGGTTGATCGCCTTCTGCATCTGCACCATCACCGGAGGAACCCCCGTCTTCTCCCACTCCTCCCGCTGACCCCGTGTAATAGATTTCCGTTGGACTTCGTAATAGCTCTGCAATTGCTGGAGTCCATAATCCTTCTCAATTTCCCGACAGATGCGGTGACTGCGCTCCTTATCCTGCCAGGTTGGGATACACCGACCATCTATTAAATTGATGCGGCTAGCAACCAGATGAGTATGGGTATGGTCTCTGTCTTCATGCACCGCCACAAAGAATTGATACTCGTAGAGTTCTGAGTCAATGAAGCCTTCAACCTTCTGTTTGTATTCAGTCTTATCTTCCTGCCGCAGCAGCTCAGGCTCCCGTGCCGACACCACGAGGCCAGCGAAATGCTCGATCGCCCGCTCCTTCAAGAACTCGTCGCTCAAGGTTCTAGTTGCTGTGTCGCTGTAGCTATAGCTATCAATCAAGTGGTAAACAGGCCGTTGAATGTCAGGACTGAGATCCCTTGACATCAAAAATTCGCGTGAGATGGTATCTGAGTTATCCCCCATTACTGTCCCACCGAGTAGTCGTGCTTCTTCCTTGTCCAGAACGTACTGAGTAGTTTCCCTGAAATTATTGTTCTGCAATGCCTTCCCGATCACTCTCTAGCTTCCCCCCGACTGGTATCTGTTGCCTGATTCAATTGCAGCCCAATCTCTACCAGCAGTATCTCTAACCGCTTCAGTTCCTCCAGGTAAGCCTGGGTCAATGGCAGCTCCTGGCCCTGCTTCGCCGCAGTATTCACGGCTTTCGCAATTTGGTTGCAGTTAGATCGCAGATTTGCCAGATGAATATATGCTTCCCGGTTGATTTGAGGGATTGTTTGTCGAGGACGGGGAACACTAGTACCAAACACCTTTGCCCGAACGAAAGTAGAGAGATTGACTCCTTGCCGCATCGACTCCAATTGCTTTTCCTCTGCCTCTGTCACATAAAATCGCTTGCAGATCGTGCGATGCTCCTTCAGGTCAGCATCTGCCAGCATCTCCCTGAGTTCGTCCCGCAGTGCATTCAGGGCGCTGCTTTGATTCTTCAATTTAGGCATAAGGCTCCAACTCGCCAACGAGCTTTTCCGTGTTTCTGTCGTAGCACGTCCAGGAGTTATCGCGCTAGGCTCGTTGGCGAATCTCCTGCAATCAGTCCAAAAGCCTTGCTGAGTGTCTATTTTGGTCTAAAGAGATAAATTTTGATCTGGCGCAAATGCCGTAGGGGCATTAGGGGAAGAGAAAAACGTAAGCTGAGTTGATTGAGGAAGGTATGGCGAAGTCAGGGGTTATTTATTCTCGCACTGTCACCGACAAAATTGCGTCAAAACTAGAGCACCTTGCCCAAACCCCTAAGGGGGACACGCTGAAGCAGATGATTTTCCAGCTTCGGCCCAGGATCGAGGCGGCACAAGCGATGGGGCATACGCTAGAGGAGATTGTGATGCTGTTCGAGGAAGATGGCGTTGAGCTGACTTTGAATACGCTCAAGCGTTATTTGCAGGAAAGCCGAGCGGGTGACAAAGTCCCATCCTCTACTGCTGATTCTCCTGAAGCAAAGACAGATCGAGGCCGGGGTAGTAGAGATAAGGCAGTAAAGCAATCCAAATCGGGTAATTCAGTGAATGGCGGAGTGACCAGCACTCCCGTTCCGATCGCCTCTGTTGTTCAACCTGCGTTGGTTGAAGAAGAAAAGCAAGCTCCTACATCATTAACTAATACCGATGCAAGCGGTTTTCAGACGATGGTGGCTGACGAAGAACTGTAATTAATTACAAAGGGTGTATCAATGGTGAAACAAGCCGAACTGCTCGAAGAAACTAGAGCGTCTACTCAAGCTGCCCAAATCCGAAGAATCATTGGTGTGACTTCTGATAAGGGTGGCAACGGAAAATCAACGGTGTCGCGTCTTATTGCCGACCTTGTGATCCAACGAAATATTCCTACCCTGGCGTTTGACTGCGATCGCCGCAATGCCCAGCTCTATCGTTTCTACGACCGCGCGTTCTCCACTGCTTTTGACTCAAAAACAGGTGTAACTCGAATGGATCTGAGCCGGAAGGGTGGGTCTGACCAGCTCATCAACAGCCTCGACTCTGACCCCTCCCGCCTGATTCTCATTGACTTTCCCGCAGGCGGAGGAGAACTCTTTGAGAAGCTGGAACAGGATACGAAACTGTTTGAGCTACTGGAAGAGATCGGGTACAGAATGGCCCTGGTCAGTGTCATGAGCCGCATCAAGGACAGCATCATGTCGCTCAAAACGTTGCTGGAATTCTGCGGCGATCGCGCAGATCATGTGGTGATTAAAAATGGATTCTTCGGTGAACCCCAGAAATTCACCCGGTTCGAGAGCAGCAAGACGAAAGACCAATTGCTACAAAAGGGTGGCGTAATAGTCAACTTTCCTGACCTGCACGACGATACTTATGACCTCTTGGACGAACGCAACATGACGTTCAGCGAGGCGCTTAAACCTGAAGGTGGATTGTTGCTGGCGGACAGGCGGAGGGTGAAAGTTTTTATGGATGAGGCAGAAGCAGAACTCCTTAAAGCTGGCCCCTTACTGGGCCTAGCTTGAACCGATTGCCCTTGTGCGATCGCCCAGAACTCCCAGAACTAAACTCGCCGCTTTGTTAACACAGCAGGGAGGACAGAGCAATGCTTCCTCCTCACACCCCTATCTACCCTGATAACGATGAATACTGATACCAGTAGCGAAGATCTGGTCTTAACTGGCAGTACAGTTCTCGACAAACTGCTAAATCAACTGCCAGCAGCGGACCGGGAGCTTGTTCTGCGATTAATGATGGAGCTGGGACTGCCGCCAAATGATCCAACCTTTCCTCTCCTGGTGGCAATGCAGTACTACGTGAATATTTTCAAGCAGGTTCCAGGGGAAATAGAAAGTGCTGCTGAGGATTCTGTTGATCGGGCGATCGCGCATTACGCTGAGATTGAGCAGGGGCTGGGTGAGTCAGTAACGCTGGTCAATTCCCTCAGACAGCAGTGGATTAAAGATGCGAAAGCGCTGTTGCCGGGGATTAAGGAAGCATTCAATGAGAGCCTCCAGCAATCAATGCACTCTGCGGATATTCTGCTAAAAACTAAGATAGATGCATACAAAAAGGAGATTAATCAATCCCAGTTTGATTCCATGCAGGAATGGGCGGAGCGGATGGAGAATACCCGCAATTTATACCTGAGAGACGTAGTGCGGCAGGGATGGGTATGGGCAGGGAGTGCAGTGGCGATCGCCCTGGTCGCAGTTGGAGCCGTATGCTGGTGGGGCGGTTCAACCCTGACACGGCAGCAAATCTACAGTAGCTTCGGCGGCGAGAAGATTTATAAGACTATGCTGTTCTTCAACCACCTGGGTGACAACCCCGATCGCCTGCTTCGTTGTAGGGCTACGAAGAATCCCAAGTGTACGGTTTGGCTGGTTGATCCGAAAACACTTCCACCTGAACAACGGTAGTAGCTGTAAACGAGCTTCAATTTTACAAATGTCGGTTAGGAGATACTGGAGTGCCGACATCAGAAGGGATAGCAGATATTGGGGATGACTGAGGAGAAATATGAAGCTTCATTGACTTGGTACTCTTGTACTATACAATGTGATAGTGCTGATTATTCTTTGCTAGTTGGTTGGTTGGGTCTGCTTCTATCTAGTCGTGCAAGACTCCTCAAAATGTTTCTGCCGATTTAAATTTCCTGATTTGAGTCATGCCCCCTGAATAAGGGAGGGGAGTTGCTTGATTAGGAAACTATGCCTGAATTTTCAGAACATCAACAGCAAGCCAGAGCTTTTTTGAAGGGATTATTTGAAGTTTTGAACGACATAATTGGTGAAACTATGAAACGGAGTGAAAAAGACTTGAAATCTATCCAAACCAATCTAAGCTCAGTAGATTCACAGTTTACAGACAGTGAGTCTCCTTTGCTTGAGGAAGTTGCAAATCACTTCGAAGATTATAAGAATAAAATTCAGAATATTCTTATTAACAGACCTAAACCATCTCCTTTGCCTGCTGAGTTTTACGAAATCTCGGACACAATTAAGCAGGAGTATCTTGCTAATGAGGAATCACAGGAATGAAAAAGTGTTTTGCTGTTGATGCACTAGTTCAACTTCAAGCTTATACTTTTGATCCAGTCTTGTTTTGGATAAAGGATATAACGCTTGCTTCTAGTTCCTCTACATAAGGAACTAGAAGCTTGCATGTTTCAATATCCGATTCTGTTAGGTTACAGAGAGTTGTCTCAGGGATGCAGCACTTTAATATTTTTTCACTCCCAAAAGACTTTTTAAGGAACAAAAAAGCTTCTTTGTATGGGTGAACTTGGGGTTCGTCAGAGGAAGGGTACGTTGCTCCAATATCCTCGATACGTGGATAAACAAGGCTTTCGACTCTGCTGACTAACCATGCCTCCAAATAGAGGCGAAAGTCTATGAACATATAATAATTTGGAAGGTCATCCAAACTTATATTTGCATCGTGAATGTTCTTAAGTGCGTGAGAAACAGCACAGGTTGCTAAGCTATTCCATGCCTTCTTATCGAACTTGTTAATCACTTCACTTAGTTTTGATTTATTCTCTATTTCCTCGCTTTTCTTCTCTAAATAAGTTTCGGCAGCTTCTATGGACTCTCCACTCCTAAGAAGCCTTGAAACAGTCATCTTCTCCATTCTTCTAGTAATTGCCTGGTCAATTTTATACATGCGTGACAAGCAGTATTCATACTGCTTCCACCAAAGATTGTCATCTCTTTTTGACTCTAGTTCATCGGAATGATTTTTAAGAAGATCATACTCTCGCTGAAGATCGTTCAACTTACCTTGTAAATTTTCTGACTCTTCGGTCAAGTATATTTCCAATGATTTTAGTTCAGCCATCACCTTTGCGTTTATTAAGTCATAGCTGACACGTAAGCTATAGAATAAGGCAATGAGAGAAATAATTGTACTTACAACGAAGTGGTCTTTCAGTAAACTTAAGTTCTGTTTCTGAGAAAAATAGATTAGAGTTAAGACCAGTATAAAAAAGACTGTCACCCCTAAGCTGGAAATTATAAAAGTTGTTAAGTTCGCGGCTGTTTGGTCAACAGAATTTTTAGGAGACGACTTTCTACGATTCATCTGGTTTTAACAATCCTCTAAGATTAGTAGAATGCCTCTGTATGAGCTTCAGTGCCAAATATTATACTTCTCCCACTAACTACTGTCGCGTATTTGGGAGATGTTCCCGGTACCACGCTAAATAAACGCAGTGATCGCCCTCTAGAACCCTTGTCACGTTCGGCGCTAGATGGCAGAAATTCCTCCACGAGATGAGCAACGAGGTTGAGCAGAGGAAGCTGAGAGCGAGATTTGCAAAGGGGTAGGTTATTGATCGCCCCCTTTGCCCACCCCAGATGCAGTACTTGATCGATCGTTTCCTGTCGCGTCTCTCGCTTTTCGTCGCCAATCTCACGCTGAGTGTCGGGTAGATTTAGAGCCTAGAAGCCAAGTAGGACAAAGATTAGAACTGCATTTTGCAAGATCTCAGGTCGTCTTCACGTTATTGGTTCTTACGCAATTCTGATGATTTTGGAGCAGAAAGGTCTCTGAACCCTTGATCTGACGTTGGTACTTTCAGAGACTGCATTTCTTTTCACCAAATTTGCGTAAGAGTCATTAACTGAGTCGTTAACAAATTAGCTGCGCTGTACCCTCATAACGCCCATGTACGCCGACTGCTGAGATTGATCGGTTATAATGCAAGCGTTGTCTACAGCGGATAATAGGCATTGTTATCCCGCAACCTGAACTATTGATTTACAAATGGAAGGATTGCGACGTGGCTAGATGCACAGCACCAATACGGGGTCATCGCACGGCGGCAGCGGCGGCGGAATGCCCCGCGTGTGGTGGTCGCTCTCGCAGCTATGGTTCGTACTCGTCCAACTTCCCTTCTTACTCCTCGGTTGGGAGCAGCGGCGGCGGGTCTGTTAGCACCGCGAAACCAAGATGGTCGCGAGCTAGTTCGTCCGTGGTTTACACATCTTCCGAGGTGCGGGCACTCACACCGATCCGCAACAGTGTCGAGAGCCTAGCGAAGCTGCCGGATTTTCGGGATGTCTTTCTCTGCCACGCATGGGACGACCGGAAGGGGGTTGCAAAGGAGCTGCACGATCTGCTCGAGTCACTTGGTGTCTCGGTCTGGTTCAGCGAGAAGGACGTTGGACTCGGCGTGCCGTTACTCCGTGCCATCGACAAGGGATTGGCGAACTCGCGAGTCGGGATCGTGCTGGTAACTCCCGCGCTTCTGCGCCGCCTCCCAGCAGAAGGCATCGCCGACAAAGAACTTTCGGCACTCCTCGCGCGTGACCGGCTCGTTCCTATTGTGCATGAGACGACGTATGAAGCTCTCCGCGAAGTTAGCCCCCTGCTCGGTTCGCGAGTCGGGATCAGTACTGCAGAAGAGCCGATGGCAAGCGTCGCGGCTAAACTTGCCGAGTTGGTTGACGTTGAGATCTGTCCCATCACCAAACCATAAATCGTGATCGCGCTCAGTAGCAGTTGATATGCCTAATGCCGAGTGATGCGTCATGACGGTGGGATAAGGGAGAAATCCTGCAAGCTGCCAAAAGGGAGATCGCAAGTCAGTAAAATGAGTGCATCAACCCACTCATTGAATTAGTGTCAATGACAAAAGAATCGGTATCTTGGAAGCCGTGTGCGTTCAAAAGCGCAAGCACGGTTTTGGAGCCGAGCGAAGGGGGTTACTCCTTCGCTTAGGTTAACTAGCAAGGAGTAACCGAGAAAGATTTTGTAGGTCTGGATTTAGAGAGTCAGGGGTTTTCTCCCCTGGATCTTGTTTTTGGTTTGGATGCTGGGTAAAGATTTGAGAGTGTTGCGGAATCCGTCTCGTTTCCCTTTGCATTGAATGAATGTCTTAGGAGTGATTTGCATGGTCGCAATGAATCAGGCTCAGGCATTGGTGGTGGGGATTGCAGCGTATCAGCAAGTGCGCCCGTTACCAGCAGAGGTGCGATCGGATGTTGAGGCGATTCGGGCGGTGTTGGTGGATCCGTTGCTGTGTGGCTATCCACCAGAGAATGTGCAGGTGTTGCTGGATGGGGAAGCGACCTTGGCGGGTCTGCGAGCGGCATTAGTCAACCTGGTACAGCGCGGCACGGCGACGGGAACGGTGTTTATTTATATGTCCTGTCATGGGGGGCGGATTGAGACGGGGGCGGAGGCGGGGGAGTATTTGTTGCCGGTGGATGTGGATTATGATGCGGCGACAGGCAAGATTGTGGCAAGTACGGCGTTGGCGGGGGCGGAGTTGACCCGGTTGGTGCGATCGATTCCGGCGCGGCGGTTGGTGGTGGTGTTTGATTGTTGCCATGCGGGGGGCATTGGGGAGCCGAAGGTAGGGGCTAAACCGGGATTCAAAACGGGGTTGCCGGAGGGGTATTACGACCAGTTGAAAACGGGGCGGGGGCGAGTGGTTTTGGCATCGTCGCGGAGTACGGAGTTGTCGTGGATTTTGCCAGGGGCGGGCAATAGTTTGTTTACGCAGCATCTAGTGGCGGGGCTGCGAGGCGGGGCAAATGGGGTAGGGGGCGTGATTCGGATTTTTGATTTGTTTGACTATGTGCAGCCTCGGGTGACGGCGGATGAGGCGCGACAGCACCCGATATTTAAGGCGGAGTTAGAGGAGAATTTTGCGATCGCCCTTTACCAGGGAAGCAAATCTTCTGCGCCGCTGCCACCGACTCCGACTGTTTTACCAGATGGGTTTGAGTACGATGTGTTTGTCAGTTATCGGCAGCGGGAACCGGATAAGGGCTGGGTGCGAAAGCAGTTAGTGCCGCAGTTGGAGTTGTTGGGGTTGCGGGTCTGTGTGGATTATCGAGATTTTCGGTTGGGGGCGATGCTGATTAAGGAGATGGAGAGGGCGGTGGTGACGAGTCGCTATACGCTGGCGGTGTTGTCGCCCCAGTATTTGCAGAGCAATTTTACGGAGTTTGAGAATTTGATTGCGGAGCATTTGGGGCTGGAAGCTGGGTCGCGACGGTTGTTGATAGTGATGCGAGAGGAGTGTCAGCCCCGGTTGGGTTTGCGAGCGCGCCTCTGGTTAGATATGACCGATGATGAGGAGTTTACGGTGAATGTGGCGCGATTGGGGCAGGAGGTGCGATCGCTATCCTGTCCATGAGCGATCGCCCCCAAGAGGAGAGCGGGCAGCGCCGATACTTTCCCCTTTGGTGCCATAGCTGCTGCTGTCAGATGATCTTACAGTCTTATATCCTCAGTGATAGGTAGGTCATGTGTCGATTAACGAATTACCTGAGTCGTTAACAAATTAACTGCGTTGAGTATAAAACGGCTGAAGCCTTGATGGAGTAAGCGGTTCGAGCGATGAGACACTGATGAGACAGGTGCTTGCGAAAATAACGAATTAAGTGCGTTAGTTATCTGGGTCAGGATTAACAAATTAAGTGCGTTGGGAAGCGCCACATCTCTCGGATGAGCTTACAGTCTTATATCTTCTGTAATTGGCAGGTCATGTCGGGAATTGTGACGTTGACCCAGTCCATGTTTTTGATGGTGGGCGTCGATTTCCTCCTTCCTGAGCGCGATCGCCCTTTGCACCCGACCTTGGGAAGTGGAGTACCCACTGCCCCTCATCAAGTTCATAATTGCCGGGACCGAGATAAACCACTTGTGATTGGTGTCGAGTGTCAAATTAATTTTCGTTTCGTGTCAAATTAAATTTCGCGCCAAAAACGCTGAAAGGATTGATGTGTCTGAATTTGGGGGTGGAGTAGTACAGCTTGAGGATAGGCTGGAGGGCGTCTCAAAATACGTGACGTAAATTTCCAGAATGGAAGTATCAAAATAAATTTCGCGGTTTGATTCTTCCACTGTCTTCTTGCACGCCCCTCTGTCGATTAACGGATTACCTGAGTCGTTAACAAATTAACTGCGTTGAGGGGAGAAAGGCTGAAGAGCAATAGGAGTAGGGAGTTCCAACGATGAGACGCGGATGAGACAGTCGAGCGCAGAAATAACGAATTAAGTGCGTTAGTTATTTGAGTGCAGATTAACAAAATAAGTGCGTTGGGCAGTGTCACCTCTCTCGCCTAATGATGATCGATCGCCCCAAATCGGATAGAGAATTGACCCTACTCTCCCTTTGGTGCTAGGGCTGCTCCTCTCGGTTGAGGTTACAGCACAATATCTTCAGTGATGGGCAAGTCATGGCGGGAATTGTGACGTTGCCCCAGGCTATGTTTTTCGTGGTGGGCGTCAATTTCCTCTTTGCGGCCTGCGATCGCCCTTTGCACCCGACCCTGAGAAGTGGAATAACCACTCCCCCTCATCAAGCTCATAATTGCCGGGACAGAGATAAACCACTTGCTATTGGAGTCATGGCTTGGGTCATCATTCCAGGCGATTATCAGGCTGATCGCCTCATTAATTTTCTCCAGCGCCTGTTCTTCATCCCTAATGCGCCTCTGTTGCCTCCCCGTTGTTTTAGGCAGGGGTGCAGGCTGAGGGATAGGAGCGATCGCAGGTAAAACCTTCTCTGCAACGGCAGGAGGCGCAGGTTCAGTCACTCCCCCGGCACTACCCCCTAACATCTGCTTAATCTGCTGGAACTGAGCCACCTCAGCCAAGAGTCGCGCATTTTCAGCCCTCAGCGCTTCCAACTCCCCCTGTTCTTTAGACTGATGGTGCCGTTCCTCCAGCTCTGCTCGCGCCTGGTCGCGCTGGGCCGCCAGTAGCCGATTCTCCTCCCTTAACCGTTCGACTTCTGCCGTAAACCATTGAAAAGTGGCTCCAAGCGACTCAATCGAGGACGAGATCGTCGGAGTTCTATCGTCACGCAGGAAGGCAATGACCGCCTCCAGCACCTCAGCATAAGAGCCATCCGCATCGAGCTTTTTAGCTGCGACTTCTTTCAGTTCATGCATCAATTCCGAGGGCACATGAGCGCGGGACTTACGGGTTGAGGACTGTGAATCGGTTTGATGTGCGATCGCCATAGGTACACTCTCCTGAGTGGCATCAATTGATGTTTTTGTTTCTGTTTCTGGCCCCAGTTCGACGGTAGTAGGCAGCGCCCCGAACCTTTCTAGCAAAATGCCCTTCTCATTCAGTTGCTGCCCTTGCGCCCCAATCAATCGATAGTGGAAGTAATGCTCCGTTGCACCCGCATTCTTGCGGTTGGCTAACTCCCGTTCCCCGATGATGTGTCCCAAATGGGCCTGAATGAATCGATGAGTGCCCTGATTAGGAGGGCAGAAGTAATGCACAGCGATCTCCGCATAGATACCGCGCAGGTTGTGGGCTGAAACGCTCTTTTCCCCTGCCAGCACTGGAACGATCTCAGTGTCCTCAAACTCACGCTTGATATGGTGCCGGATTGAAGTGTTCAGACGTGAATTAATATCATCAGGCGAGAGTTCAGCAAGTTCTTGAATTCTGGGATGGGATCTAAACTTATCAAGTGCGGCCAGAACCTTATCACTTTCGATCAAAGTAGCGATAAGGAAAGTTTGAGCCTCCTCTAGATTTTGAATGCCTTTTTTCAGTTGTCCTCGGAAAGCGATCGCATAGGGGTGAGGTGTTGGTTTAAATTCGCCTTTAGCCACGATCTCACTGAATCTGCGACCAGTTAGGGCTAAAAGCCCTACAGCCCAGTCGTAGGGTGTTTCACCATCCAGTAGAGCCTTAGCCTTAGCAATCACCCGATTAGCGCGAATAGGCTGCAAATCGTCCTGCTTCTGATTATTAGCGGCAGTGGTTTTCTCTTTAAGAGCCTTGTGAACCTCATTAGGGTAAAGCAGGTATTTAAGCCCCCAATGCTGGTAGACCTTACCGAATTCGTTCGGCTCCAAATTTTGTTTACGGAGGCGACCTTCTTCTAAAGCCAACGAGATTGCTTTTCGCCATTCAGGAAGATACTGGTTAGCGATACTGCCGACAGGATAGCCTTCTTCCAGGAGTTCAATCTCATCGTTGCACAGAGCGATCGCCTCTTCCTCTGTGTCACACTGAGCAAGCCTATCAACGAAGTGTAGGGCCAGTTCAGAGCGCTCCTGCCTGGTCAACTTCGTGCGCTCTCCATGCGCGATGCGATCGCGGAAGCGGTTGACCAATTCCTCGCGGGTGTTGTTGTGCGGGTAGGAGATTGGACTAAGCATGAGGCGCAACACCTATCGTTATCACCATTACCAACACTATCATTATCACAATCCTTATTATATCTATCCATATCAAACATTGTCAAGCGCGATCGCATTGACGCACGAACCAAAAGCGCCTACCCAAAGCACTTTCAAGGCGACAGCAAAAGATAAGGATATTAAAACAGTAGACAATCGATAAAGATAAAAGTGATTTTGAATATCTTATCAATCAAAAGCATTTTTAATGAGGATAAGATAGACGGCGCTGTAAACAATAAAAGCATACGCAGCGCAGCGAGCAAGCAAAGTCCCCAAACCCATACACACCAGCACTTTCAGCGATCGCCCTTCCCCCAGTGCAGCGATCGCCTTCCCAAGATCTGCGATAGATCCGCGATAGATCAGCGATCGCCTCTTCACTTCCTCAGCGATCGCCCCTTTTTGAAAGACTTTATCCTTATCGCAAGAGCGATCGATAAGTATATTAAATAAGCTAGAGCGATAAGCTATTTGTATTGGTTGGTATGGATAGCTTTTTGGTTAACCAAAAAGCTATCCATACCAACCAA
>CAZVXA010000055.1:0-33423 GCA_964630955.1 uncultured bacterium
GCGAAGCCGCGCCTCTCTCAAAAACAATTACAGGTTAATTTGTTCACGATCCTAAAGCATTAAATCATCTGTGCCGTACCATCTAGAAATGCATCCACAGGTGTATCTCATTCACTGTCAAGCTATAAGCGTTTCTCACTCTAGTGAAGTACAGGCGCGAAGTGCTATAACTGCACTCTTTCACTCTCGACCAGGTTCGACCCCTCATGAAACTTTCGAGCAAAAATCTGAATTCTCATCTGGACACTGTATACGACGCGATTGTGGTTGGCGGCGGTATGGGCGGTTTATCGGCAGCCATTTACCTGGCTCGCTACGGTTTGAAATGCCTGGTAGTCGAAAAAGGAAAAGGACGCTCCTTCTGGATGCAGGATTTACGCAATTTTGTGGGATTTGATCCAGACACGCCGGGACGTGATATTCTCCAGCACGCCACCAATCAGGCGATCGCCTGGGGAGCAGATTATCTGCGAGGGTTCGTCGAAGAAGTGATTGAGGAAGGCGAAACCTTTGCGGTCAGGATCAAGATTGGGAAATCCGATACCACAGGCGTCACGTTTCGATCCAAATACGTGATTGCTGCATCCGGGGTGATCGATGTGTTGCCGAAATTAGACAATATGCAGAACGTCTACGAGTATGCGGGCTATACGCTGCACGTTTGTATGATCTGCGATGGTTTTGATATGTGGGACCAGAAGGCAGTGTTACTGGTGAGAACGGAACCACAAATCAATGCGGCCTTTGTTATGAACTGGTTTACGCCCTACATCTCAGTACTGACCCACGGTATGAAAGTCGGCGATGCAATGAAACAGAAGCTGGCGGAGTATGGCTACCTGCTGTATGAGCAACCCATTGCAGAGTTTTTGGGTGAGAATCACCAGTTAAGCGGTGTCAGGCTGGCCGATGACACCATCGTAGAAGCCAGCACAGGTCTGGTAAATATGGGTTCCATCTACCACAATCAGTACCTCAAGGGCATGAAGGGATTGGAATACGATGGGGAAAATCTGGTGACCAACACGATGTGCCAGACCAGTCACCCCCGCATCTTTGCTCTGGGCGACCTGAAGCAGGGACTCAATCAGGTGTCCGTTGCAGTTGCCGATGGCACCCTGGCCGCTACCCAGATCTGGCGCAATATTCGCCGCGAGAGTACCCCCCGCAAATGGGATGCCAATCTGACCGTGAATTCGACTCCAATTGCTGCTACACCCTCCCTCGCTTGACAACTCCCCCGCCCTAAAGGGCGGGGATTCTTCCCTGTTACCTACAGTCGAGCAAATCCTGTCACTGGCTGATCGCCGTCGTAAGGATCGTGCATTACATAACCGGTGGGGCGGGTGTCTCACCCGCCCGTAAATCCAATAACCTGTGGGGCCGCCAGGATGCCCACCTAAAACACCGGGCGGACATTCTGCCTACCTGGAACACCGGACGGGCAAGATACCCGTCCCACAAGGATCGGGCTGATTCTTCTTCAGGTAAAGCTAAAATCCAACCCAAAGCAGTGGCGCTGCGCCACTGCTTTGGGTTGGTTCTCAAGCAAACATGGCATGAAACGCTGACGGTGTCAGCATTTCAGAAGAATCGGCCTGATTGAGTCAAAAGGGCAGCAAATACCCCTGGACTTTTTAGTACAAATGAACTATATTGCTTTTGTGCTAGTTGCGTTCATGCTGGATTCCAGACCTGACACGCTCTGTCGGTCTGAACCGCGCTCCTCAGAACGGCGGTGAGGTCTGGAATCCGCTTTATTTCAGTATTTGGAGAACCTGCATGAGTGTTGAACAGACCACTCAACTCATCCAACTCATCCTCAATTCTGCCCTGATGGCGATCGCCACCGGAATTATTCTTGTAGGGCTGCTGCTGCGCCACACTGCCCTCCACCTGCGCCTGCGAGATGTCCACGACCATACGGTAGAGCTGATGGGGGGGGGTGTTGTATTTCGGGGCGATCGCTTCATCCACCTGCGTCATCAGCAGCAATACTTTCGCCAGCGGTGTCGTGCTTCCTTTCAGAGCATACTGTTTGCCTACGGCGCACTGATGTTGCTGCTCGTCAACGTACTCCTGTTGGCGCTGCGAACGCTGCTGGATTGGTCGTGGTTGATTCCCGGGTCGCTGGTGCTGTTTTTGCTGGGGGCAGGTGCGACATTGCTGGCGCTGGGTGCGGCTTTGATAGACCTCTATCGGGCACAACAGTCAACCCTCCAGGGAACTGCGAAACAAGCAATCCCCCGTGCGGTTTCCTTCAATCTGAAACAAACGCTGAGTATGAAACCGCGCCTGCTTCACGGTCGTCGTGCGACTAGTTTGAATCCTGCACCAGCACGTAGGGCTGCAAAATCAGTGCCGTAAATCGCTTGGAGCGATCGCTGTTCCATTTTTGCAGTTGGTCGGCAGCAGGCTTGTAGATGAGTTGCTGCTCGATCCATCTCTGAACAGAACTGGCATTGTCGGTGGCGATCGCTACACCGACTTCTAAAAGATCCAGACCCGGGTCAACGACAACCAGGGCATCCCGGCTCGCGTGAGGAATCAACCAATCCCACTCAGCCTCACCCATTGTCCCCGCCAGTTCTGCTCTCAAATCCTGCATTCCTTGACTCCCCACACCTAATTAACTACCAAGTAAAAATAAAACACTGGTATTCTAACCCCACCTGGAGCATCTTACCGCCGCTGGGTTACAGGATTTATTGACCCCGATCGTGCAGGGCGTGAATCGCCGTTACACAGGCATCGGTTGTCTCTTCCAGCACCTGCCGTTCCGTAGATTCAGGGGGGGGGATCAACTGACCTATGCGAACTGTAACAGGCACAAATTGGGGCAGGCGACTGCCTTTTGGCATAATTCGGTGTGTACCCCAGATGCTGACGGGTAGCAGGGGAACCTGCTTTTTGGCAGCGATCATGGCTGCCCCCAATTTTGCTTCAGGAATCCTCCCATCGGGTGTGCGCGTACCCGACAAAAAAATACCGACAGCCCATCCCTGATCAATCTGGTGCATGGCAGCACGCAGGGCACTGCGGTCAGCCGACCCCCGCTTGACGGGGTAAGCACCATAGAGGGCGATCGCCCGTCCAAAAATTGGAATCTTGAACAGTTCTTCTTTTGCCATGTAGGAGACCGGACGGCGGACACTACAGGACAGCAGTGGGGGGTCAAAGTCACTGGCGTGATTGGCCACAATCACCACTGGGCCATGCTTGGGAACGTTCTCCATGCCGTAGACCCGTCCCCGGAAATAAAACCGCAGCATCGGAGCTACTACCGACCACTTAAACAGGTGGTACAGGAGCAGGCTGACGAGCGGTTCACGGTCTCTCATCGCCAGGTCATTTCCAGGTATCGTCGATCGATTTACCAAGATTTACCCCATGTCGGCCAGACTGCCAATATTTTCTAAGGTTATCTCTGGGCAGGTCCGTTTGATGATGCCCGTCAATACTTTTCCTGGACCAACTTCGATCACCTGCTCAATCCCTTCTGCCGTCAGTTGCAGAGAGATTTCGCGCCAGCGGACAGAACCGGTCATCTGACGAGAGAGACGGTCTTTCAGGACTGAGGCTTCGGTTGCAGGCGTTGGGTCAACATTGGACAGAACGAGGATGCTCGTATCGTGAAATTCCACGCCATCCAGCAGGGGTTGATACTCCGCAGAGGCACCTGCCATCAGGGGAGAATGAAACGCACCGCTGACGTTGAGCTTTACCGCCCGCTTCGTTTTAACATTGGCGATAATGCTATCTACCGCTTCAGGGGTTCCTGAAATTACAACCTGGCCGTCATTATTGTCATTTGCGAGAACAACACCGGGAGTCTGGGCGATCGCCTCCTCCAGTTGTCCCCGGTCAAACCCCAGCAAGGCCGCCATAACGCCCTCAGAGGCGGCATCCATCAGCTCAGAACGACGCTTCACCAGCCGCAGACCTGATTCGAAGTCAAACGCACCCGCTGCATAGAGGGCGGGATACTCGCCCAGACTGTGGCCTGCTACCAGTGCAGGCTGATGCCCTCGCTGTTTCAGTAAGTCCGCCAGAATGCTCTCGATGACAAACAGGCAGGGTTGGGTATAGAGCGTCTTCGACAGCTTATCTTCCTTGCTTTGGCAAATTTCCGGCACCGACCAGCCCAGAATTTCCTGCGCCTGTGCAATTTTTTCCTTGGCCTCCGGCAGATCATACAGATCGGCACCCATACCGATCGCCTGTGACCCCTGGCCGGGAAACACCCATGCAGTCTTCGTCATCTTAATGCTTACCGTTCAATCCTTACCGTTGAATGCTTACTATAAACTGCCAGCGTTAGATTGCTGGCGTCCCCACTTGAAAACAGCGGCTCCCCACGACAATCCCGCCCCAAAACCTGCCGAGGCGATCGTGTCTCCCGGTTGAATTTTGTCGCTGCGAATCGCTTCATCCAGCGCCAGCGGAATCGAGGCAGCGGAAGTGTTTCCGTACTCCGCCATGTTGCTAATTACCTTTTCAGGGGGAATCTTCAAGCGATCGGCCACCGCATCCAGAATCCGCTGGTTGGCCTGGTGCATCACCAGCCAGTCCACCTGATCGACGCTCAGGTTAGCACGGAACAACGCTTTCTCGATCACTTCAGGAACACGCTTGACAGCAAAGCGGTACACTTCCTGGCCGTTCATGGTAATGGGGCGGAAGCTGCCCTGACCAATGGTGATGTCTTCTGGAAGTTCCAGCGGATCAGGCTGGTACGCCAGATTTAGATAGTGGTTCTGAGTGCCATCGCTGCGCAGTTCAAAACCCAGGAGGCGATCGCCCCCTTGTTCTTCACTGTTGGACTGCAACACGACTGCCCCGGCACCATCACCAAACAAAATGCAGGTACGGCGATCGTCCCAATCAGTCCAGCGGGACAGCACATCAGCACCGATTAACACAATCGTGCGATAGGCCCCGGTTCGGATAAATTGGGCGGCAGTGACCATGCCGAATACAAATCCAGAGCAGGCTGCTGTCAGGTCGAAGGCAGCAGCGCGGGTGGCTCCCAGATCAGCCTGAACCTGGCTGGCTGTGCCAAACAGATCATCGGGAGTAGAGGTGGCTAGCAGGATCAGATCAACTTCAGAGGCAGCTACACCTGCCATATCGAGGGCATTTTGGGCAGCCTGAGTTGCAAGTGTCCTTAGCGTCTCCTCTGGTTTCGCCAGTCGCCGCCGCCGAATTCCCGTTCGGGCAGCAATCCACTCGTCTGAGGTTTCGACCCGTTGGCTGAGTCCCTCATTACTCAGCGAGGCAGTTGGCGTAGCTGAACCGCAGCCCGTCACAGCCACCCCTGCTCCGATTGATTGCAACATTATTCGATACTCTCTGATTGCTCGGTGCTACGCGACCGGGAAGACGACCCCTCGGTGGCCACTGCCTCGATCTGCTCATACTGGGAACGAATGCGATCGAGAACCTGATGGTCAACCGCCTCTTTCGCCATACGAATGGCGTTGAAGATGGAGGGAGCCTGGGAACTACCATGGCTGATGATACAAATTCCCGCCACACCCAGAAGCAAGCCACCACCATGCTCCGCATGGTCTACCCTCTGCTTAATCCGACGCAGGTTCGGCTTCAGCAGTGCGACACCAAGCTTGCCACGCAGACCATGGGGAAGTTCTTCCCGCAAAATCTGGAGCATGACTTCCCCGATCGCCTCAGCAAACTTCAGCAGAACGTTGCCCACAAAACCGTCGCAGACCACCACGTCAAAGTCACCCGACAGCACATCCCGGCCCTCTGCATTGCCAACAAAATTCAGACTGGGATTGTCCTGGAGCATTTGATGGGTTCGAATCGCTACATCGTTCCCCTTCGAGGGTTCTTCGCCAATGTTCAACAGACCAACCTTAGGCGCTTCGGTACCCAGCACATAGCGAGAATAAACCGACCCCATGACCGCAAACTGTTCCAGAAACTTAGGACGACAGTCTACATTGGCACCCACATCCAGCACCAGCACCGGCTTGGACATCATCGTAGGGAGTACCGCACCGATCGCAGGACGGTCAATGCCCGGTAGGCGGCCCAGCCGCAGCAACGCTGCCGCCATCGCCGCACCCGAATGCCCCGCAGAAACAACTGCGTCAGCCTGTTTACGCTTCACTAAATCCATTGACACATTGATCGATGCCTTCGGCTTCCGCTTGATGCCACTCAGCGGCTCCTCATGCATCTCAATCACTCCCTCTGCAGGAATGACCTGCATGGAAATAGAGGGATTGTGTCGCTTCAGGGAGACGTTGATCTGCTCGGGGTCACCCACCAGCAGCACCTCAACGTCCAATTCTTCCTGTGCTCGCAATGCCCCGGCGACAATCTCATCCGGGGCGAAATCTCCGCCCATCGCATCAACTGCGATCCGTGCCCGAGTAGAACCCATCGATCACTGTTGTAGAAACCTCAAAAATTCTATCAGATGGACTCTACACAAAACGCCAACTTTGGCCCTTACTCTTCACCGGGAGGCACAATTCGTTGGAAAAGGTAACCTGTCCCCCGTGCGGTGAGGATCAGTTCAGGGTTGCTCGGATCGTCTTCCAGCTTGGCCCTGAGACGAGAAATGTGAACGTCTACGACCCGCGTATCAACATGGCGCTCTGGAGTATAGCCCCAGACTTCCTGCAGAATTTCGGAGCGAGAGAAAGGCTCCCCCGATCGCCCCACCAGCAGTTCCAGCAGACTAAACTCCATGCCCGTCAGCCGAATTCGCTCGTCGCCCTTGTAAACCTGGCGTTTGTTGGTGTCAATGCGAATGCTGTTGATCTGAATCACGCCAGAACTGGGAATACCCGAACTGCCCGTTTTTTCTACGCGGCGCAGAACAGAACGAATGCGAGCTTCCAGTTCTTTGGGTGAAAAGGGCTTCACCACGTAGTCATCTGCCCCCAGTTCCAGACCGGTGATCCGATCGGCCACATCACCCAGGGCCGTCAGCATGATGATAGGCACGTCTGATTCTTTGCGGAGTTCCTGACAAACGCCGTAGCCATCCAGCTTGGGCATCATCACGTCCAGAACAACCAGATCGGGGTCAGCGTGACGAAAGGTTTCGAGTGCTTCTTCTCCATCGGCAGCAGTCACAACGTCGTAGCCAATCATGGAAAGCCGGGTTTCCAAAATGCGGCGAATGCTGGCTTCGTCGTCTACTACCAGGATCTTTTCTTTGTGGTTTTCCAATTTACTTAACACTCCCTTGTAATTCTGTTTTCTGATAGTTTCCGATAGTTAATTTATTCACCCCCTAATTATGATAGTAACCTACTTTACCTAACTGACAAAATAGTGTAACCCTGAAGGACACTACATTTCAGGGTTTTTTAAGATTTTTAAGCATTTACGAAATGCTAAAAACTTCTCAATTGGCGTATGAAGAAAGATTACTCATGCGCGAGGGTTTTACCCTGAGCGGAGCATTTTCGCCACCTGTGAAATAGGCAGGGTGCATCGTGTCATGAGAGCAGCCCACGACTGTGGTCCGCCTTCTGTGGGGTGGGCATCTTGCCCGCCAAAACTGGGCAGGCAAGATGCCCACCCCACACGAATCCCTGGTTCTTAGACAAAGTTGCACATTGCGTAACGGAAAGCAGCCCTGCCCACTGGCAAAATCTGGGTTTGTCCCGAAATTTCCTTCCAGGATGCGGCAGTTTTGTGGGAAAATATAGTACAAATCTACTGCATTGTACTCCGGGCATCCATGCCGAAAGTCAAGACCAAGTATGTTTGCAACGAGTGTGGCGCTGAGTCGGCGCAATACTTCGGCAAGTGTTCCTTCTGCGGAAGCTGGAATTCGCTGGTTGAACAGGTCGGCACTACCACGACAACTACCCCTCTGAGAACTGCAGCCGGCGCAGTCGCCCGCGCCTCCCGCAGCACTGACCCACCTCAAGCTCGTGCTTCCCTCACGCTTCCCCAAATTTCCGATCATCCTCAATCGCGTCTCCCCTCCGGATTTATAGAGCTAGACCGGGTGCTGGGTGGTGGCATCGTTCCGGGTTCTCTGGTGCTGATCGGGGGTGATCCGGGCATCGGCAAATCAACCCTACTACTGCAAACCGCCAATCGAATGTCCGCGACCTACCGGGTTCTGTACGTCAGTGCTGAGGAGTCAGGGCAGCAAATTAAGCTCCGGGCACAACGGTTAGGTGTTGACAGAAACCAGGATAAAGAAAAAGAAAACAAGGAGCAAAAAGAACATTCCCTCTATCTCCTGCCAGAAATTGATCTGGAGACTATTATTGCTGAACTGGAATCGCTGCGGCCTCAGGTGGCGGTCATCGACAGTATTCAGGCCCTTTACTTTGCGGCACTCAATTCGGCTCCAGGGTCAGTCTCACAGGTACGGGAGTGTACCTCAGCGCTAATGCAGGTGGCCAAGCGGGAACATATCACTCTGTTTATTGTGGGGCATGTGACCAAGGAGGGGGCGATCGCCGGCCCCAAAGTTCTGGAACACCTGGTGGACACAGTGCTGTACTTCGAAGGCGATCGCTTTGCCTCCCACCGTTTGCTGCGTTCGGTGAAGAACCGCTTCGGGGCTACCAATGAACTCGGCGTGTTTGAGATGGTTGATACGGGACTGGAGGAGGTTCTGAACCCCTCTGCCCTGTTCCTCAGCAACCGCGACGAGGAAACTCCCGGCACTGCGACGATCGTTGCCTGTGAGGGCACCCGGCCCCTGGTGGTGGAACTTCAGGCACTGGCCAGTCCCACCAGCTATCCTTCGCCCCGTCGCACCGCCACAGGCATCGAGTATAATCGTCTGCTGCAAATTCTGGCGGTGCTGGAGAAGCGAGTTGGGATTCCCCTCTCCAAACTGGACGCCTACGTTGCCTCCTCCGGCGGTCTCAACGTTGCCGAACCTGCTGCCGACCTGGGGGTGGCGATCGCTGTTGCCGCCAGTTTCCGCGATCGCATTGTCGATCCGGGAACCGTGCTGATCGGTGAAGTTGGCCTGGGAGGGCAGGTACGCCCTGTTTCTCAGATGGAACTGCGACTCAAAGAGGCTGCGAAGCTGGGCTTCAAACGAGCGATTGTGCCCACCAGTCAGGCCGACTATCCGGGGGTGAACCTGGAGGTGATTCCGGTGGCGCGGGTAGTGGATGCGATCGCCGTTGCTTTGATAAGTAACCGCTCCCACGAGAATCCTGAGGTTTAGACTTCTTCCTGGGAACACTATCTGTTGTACAAATTTGTACAAATTCCGCAGGATAGGATGAAGGAGTTGAAACTCTGTTCTGTCGATGTCTGCTCAGCATCGGAGTTTTGAACAACTTCAGGTAGTGCTTTCTGTCCATTCCCTGGAGTTCGTGGATGGAGCAGTCATCGTTAGCAGTTCTCCTCAACAATGCCCTCAGCCAACTTCACTATCCGCAATGCCGTCCCCCTCGATCGCCCCACACTGGTGCGATTTATGGCATCCCTGCAAGATTTTGAGCGATCGCTCTACCCCAACCGCAGCGATGGATGGGCGATCGCCAGCGGTCATCTGGGTTATCTGGAACAGCGGGTCAAAACCCAGCAGGGCCGAGTTCTTGTAGCAGAAAACTTTGATGGTTTGCTGGGCTTCCTGGTTTGCTTTGTGGCTTCTGAGGACGAGGGCGACCTGCACGTTATCGACACCGACCGCAAATTTGGCTGCATTACTGACCTGTACGTTCTCCCCGACGAGCGGCGCAAAGGCGTTGGCAATGCCCTGATTCAAAGTGCCGAAAACCACTTCAAATCAATTGGACTATCCAAAGTTCGTATCACCGTTCTGCACCAAAACGAAGGTGCCAGGACGCTCTATGAACGGGCAGGATATAAGCCCTACGAGGTGATATACGAGCGATCGTTGTAGTCCCCAGGGGCTTGCCATAAAATAAAATCCCAGTAAAACCCCAGTTTTCACCTGGCGCGGCTCCGCCGCGCCAGGTGAAAACTGGGGTTTTATTAAAACTGGAGTTTTGACTATTTTCCCTGCAATGCCGCGAAACGCTCTCTTAGAGAGCGTTTCGCGGCATCTTTAGTTTTAGCGCCGATTTTTCCTGAAGCGCTGACTGCGTCAGCGCTTCAGGAAAAATCGGCGCAATTTAGTTAAAAGTCCAGTTAAACAGCAGATCCCCTATTACCGATTACCAATCCTTAAAGGCTTATCTTGCTCGTACAGTTGCGGCTGTCCCAGTTGCAGGGCAATCTCTGCTTTCTTCAGTTCTGAACCCAGATAAAGCGCGTGTTCGACCTGGAGGGCGGGGGCTGCGGCGGCGATTTGCTGGTACAGGTGGGTGGCGGTTTTGCCTGCATAGCAGTTGACCACTTCGCCAGAGCCGGGGGTCATATGTTCGACCACCAGTTCATCTTTCTGAATGGAGACCACAAAGCTACCGGAGGAGTCAGCGTAGTCTCTGTCCTGACAAATCCTGGGATACTGGGCGGCGATGACGCGATCGGCATTCTCCCAGCAGTCGTCATAGATGTGGGCGCTCTGGCTGAGGGTAACGAGGGGGCCAAGCCGAAGCGCATCGGGCGCTCTGGCAGGCTTTTGATGGGGCAATTGCTCCCAGAGGGTCTGAATCTCGGTCAGAATGTGCTGCTGGAGTGCCCGGAGTCCCATCGCGTTGGCAGGCCAGGCCGAAAACATATCGTTACTGCGGAAGGTAGCCGTCAGAGAGAGTTGGCCATCGGCAATTCGCAGCCAGATGTGGTTGAGACAGGGAGGGCTGTCGCCTGCTTCGTAGTCTTGGACATCCCACAGCGACATGACAACCCTGGCAGAATCGGGGTCGGCAGCGAGTTTGGCGATCGCCTGCTGGATCTGGTCGCGGCCAAACCAGGAGCGCAACCGTTGCCCGTAGGTATACTTCACCCCTTCCCGATGGGGCGCATCGTCCAGAATTTGGGAGATGTATTGTTGAACGAAGGGAGGACTGATGGGGAGATAGTTCGGTTCTGGAAAAAAGAACGCTTCGGGTTCATCTGTGACGATCGCCATCAGGTCAATCAATTCCTGCCACTGACCGTCGTAGGCTGTCGGACGAATTAAACCCGTAGCCTTAATCCGGTGGATAATCTTCACCCAGGTTTCGGCGATCGTTCTCCCTTCAATTCGGGACCCGTAGCGGGGGCCTGGAAGAATGCTGGGGTTGAGTTCTTCTAAGGGAAAATGGAGGTGATCGCCCCAGGGTTCCAATGATTCTCGTTCTGCAAACACTTTAACCTGGGCGACGGCTTCTGCAATCGCCCCCGCTTCCTGCCATTCCACGCTGCGCCGGATTTGCCCCAGTGCGTCCGCTGGAATTTCAAGGTCAATATAGCCGGGGATGGGCGATCGCACCACCCAGCAATCCCTTCCCGTATCGCTCTTTCCCGCCTCAAAACCATGTTTGAAGAAGTCCAGCAGGCATTCGCAGGCTCTGGCGTTGCGATCCTCGCGAGTCGCGTTGAGAATGACAGCATAGCGGACGTGGGGATTGGCCAACAGGTTGCGCAATAGCAGATTAATGCCTCGCGTGGCGCTGTAGAGTTGGCCAATCACAGCGTAATCCTGCGGCTCCAGTTTTTTAGCGACTGCCCCCTTCACCGTCCATCCCGTTATGACCGCCGTCTGGCCCGTTCCGCAGATCAACTGGTTCGGTTTACACAGCGGTCTGTATTGAAATGGAGCGATCGCAGAGGGAGCCATAGTGTCTGACCAATTCTTTTACCACTATATCTAGTCTTTTCCCAGGAGGCAGCCCTGTGATGAGAAGTGGTGTGAGGGAAAGCATTGCACCACTTTTTAAGTGATACAACCCGAATAACCTGTTATTTTGACCACGATCGCCGCAGGTCAAACCAGTTGTCCAGCAAATCTAACCGGAATCCAGAGCTGCGATCGCGCACCCACTTCTGCGCCGACTGTCGCAGGATCTCAGCATGGCTGGGAATGGTGACAGACATCCTGGCAAGATTTTGGACGCGATCGCCCCGCTGTATTGCCAGCGCACCGATGTTGATCACTTCCTCGGTTCCTGCTCCCACCAGATGAAGGCCCAGCAGGGTTCCGTTGCGACGGGCAATCAGTTTACACAATCCTGTCGCTGTATTTTGAGCCTGCGCTTTCGGTAAGGTTTTGAAATACTGCCGTGAGATGATGACATCCTGCCCGTAGACCTCTCTCGCCTGGGGTTCCGTCAGACCCACCCGTGCCAGGGGTGGGTCAGTCAGTACCGCCCAGGGAAGATGCTCATAGCGCATCTTAAACAGTGGTAGTCCCAGCGTATTCTTGAGCACCAGGTGGGCTTCGGCGATCGCCACGGCGGGGTGAGCATCACCGCGAAGCACGCTGCCACAGGCGTAAATGCGAGATTGGGTGGTTTGCAGCTTTTCATTGACCCAGACACCGTGAGCGTTGCACCGGACTCCGATACCCTCCAGGTTAAGTCCCTGCACCATTGGCTGCTGACCTGTGGCAATCAGAATCACGTCTGCTTCCAGAGCCTGAGTTCCGGCCTGCACCCAATTCTTACCCTCAAGCTGGCGTACCTGGGTGATAGCGGTTTGAGTCAAAACGCCCACCCCCTCAGCCTCTAGAATGGCCAGCACCAGCGCTGCCACTTCAGGGTCTTCCTGGGGCAGAAGCTGAGAATCTTCGATGACCAGCATCACCTGGATTCCCAGGCGATTGAACAGTTGAGCCAGGGCGATCGCCAGCGGATCGCCCCCCAGAATCAGCAGGCTTTCGATGCCCTGTAAGCGTTCAGGAGCTTGCCAGAGATCCTCTGGAGTCAGCATTTGGGCGGCGGCCAATCCGGGAATATCGGGAATGGCGGTGCGAGAACCCGTGGCGATCAGGTAATGGCGCGATCGTAGCGTCCGCCCTTGCACCACAAAGCCCAGTTTTGGCAGGCGGCAGAACTCACCCCCCCCGGCAATCACATCCACTCCCAGTGCGCCAAGAATGGCGGGCGATCGTCCCTGCTCCAGACTTTCGATCGCCGCCGCCGTCCAGGACACAATCTGGGGCCAGGTCGGTTGCAGTGAGGCTTCAAACAACCGCATCAAACCGGGCTGAAATGCCTGTCCAGTCTGAGCCAGCATAGCGTGATAGAGGGCTTCGGGCCGACCACCAGCAGTAGGGGAGGACGGTTCGACCAGGGCAACACGGGCCTTTACAGCAGTGGCGGCGATCGCGGCTTCACGGGCCACCACCGTCCCGCCCAGAATCACCAGATCATACTCAACGGCCATGCCAGCCCCCTAATACTGCTGTCAAACCTGCTAATAACTGCTGATTCTGTGCCCCTGTTCGCACTGCGACCCGAAAGTAGCGATCGCCCAGTTCAGGGAAGCTGAGACAATCCCGGATCAAAATCTGGTCGTGCAGCAGCAGTTTCTTCTGCAAATCGACTACAGAGGAATCGGACTGTACCAACAGAAAGTTGGCCGCACCGGGGAGGGGATGCAGACCAGGCAGGTGGGAGAGTCCTTCAAACAAATGCGATCGCGCCTGTCGCAGCCAGTTCCAGGTGTAGCTCTGAAACTCCTGGTCTGACAGGGCGGCGACTGCTGCCGCTGCTGCCAGCGTATTGACGCTCCAGGGGTCCCGCCACTGCTGCCAGCGGCGCAGGCGATCGGGATGGGCGATAGCATAACCCAGACGTAAACCGGGCAGGCTGTAGAACTTGGTGAGCGATCGCAGAATGACCAGATTGGGGAAATTTTGTACCTGAGCGATCAGGCTTTCTTCCTGGTCAGGCGGCAGAAAATCCATAAAGGCTTCGTCTACCACAACCAGGTCAAACTGACCCAGGAGAGGGAGCAGTGATTTTTGAGAAAAGAGTTGTCCTGTCGGATTGTGGGGGTTATTGATCAGGATGCCACCGCAAGCGGATAGGGGAACTGCTAGTGTTCTGACGGGTGTACAGGGAACCGCAGGGTCAAACCAATCCTGAATTGAAATGACCGTTGCGCTGAAGGTCTTTAGTGCTCGCCGATAATCTCCAAAGGCGGGAACGGGGAGATACACGCTGGACTGGTCGGCCAGTTCACGGCAGGCCCAGGTCAGAAGTTCGGCGGAGCCATTGCCGGGGAGAATCCATTCAGGGGGAAGCTGGTGGTGCTGGGCGATCGCCTGTCGCAGATCGGGATACTCCGGATCAGGGTAGTGACACAGCAGAGGGAGATGGGACTGGATGGCTGCAAGGGCGCTGTCCGGTGGTCCCAGAGGGTTAATACTGGCAGAAAAATCCAAAATGGAAGAAGGGGAACAGCCCGCCAGCTCCGCTGCCCAGGCCAGGTTCCCCCCATGTTTTGGTCGTGCCGCTGTCGGATTTTGCACGAAGTTAACGAATTATTTCGGCGATACCATCTCTTTGAACAGCTTACCAGCAGAAAACGCAGGCACCTTCGTTGCCGGAATTTCCATCGCCTCACCCGTCTTGGGGTTGCGACCTTCGCGGGCCTTTCTTTCACGGGGTTCAAACGAGCCAAAGCCCACCAGGGTTACTTTGTCTCCGTTGGAAACCGCATCCATAATCGATTCGATCGCCGCCGTCAATACCGCATCCGCCTGCTTCTTGGTCACATTCGCCTTCTCGGCAACCTTATCGACTAACTCACCTTTGTTCATGGGGATCTCCTAGAGAATTTTGGGGAATTGAAACCAATCTGGATCTCAAACAGACATCCAGACTTTCTGATGAGGGTCAGGAGAGGATCGCTGAAACCCCCATATAACCCAAGTTTTCAATGCTTTATTCTAAAGTCAACTCGGTAAATATGCACCCCCTAAAACCTTTAATTTATGTAGATTTGAAAGGTTTTTTAGAAGTTTTTCTCTGTGTCTCAGTCCAATCTCCGCCGCAAGGGTAAGTTTTTGCGAAATTCTTCCACCTCACGTACCAGAAGTTATTGGGGATCGCGCAACCCCTCCTGGAGAATCTCAATCAAACCGACAGTCAAAACTTCATAAAGATTGTTAAAAAAGACGGCTTTCACAGGAACATTTGCTCTATTGCTCGGCGATCGCAAACCGTTGCCCCCTTGAGATAGGAACGAGAAGCAATGGGAGCAGGGAGGGATCGCCTATTTTTCTATCAGAATTTGTTAATTAGTCCAAAACGTTTTCTTGCGCTGTAAGTCTTGTGATCGCAGATGTAAAGAAGCGAGTGGTTTACCATTATTCCCAACGGGTATGTTTGATTGATTAGTTAGAGTAATCGAAATCGATTCATTAGCGTGAAATTCATCATTTGAACTGATAGAATTGCCGATTTCTCCTATTGAGATTACATTCCTTCTCTGCTCGGCTTTTGACTATTTCTTCCTGTCACACTGCGAAACGCTCTCCTGGAGAGTGTTTCGCAGCAATTTTTACTGCTCTTTTGTCACTTTGGCAAAGGGATATGGCGGAAAAACCCTCGTTCCAGGCGAGACGCCTGGAATGTGGATTTGGAGGGCTGCTGCCTCCTGCTATAGAAGCGGAGGCAGAGCCTCTAGAGGAGCATTTCCAGGCAGAGCCTGGAAATGAGGTGCTGGCTGAATTTTCATCTGACAAGAGTGGCAGAAGAGGGTTAGAGCTGATTTTCCTGAAACGCTGACGGCGTCAGCGTTTCAGGAAAAATTGGCACTCAAACTAAATATGCCGCGAAATGCTCTCTACGAGAGCATTTCGCGGCATTACAGGAAAAATAGTCAAAACTCCAGTGAAATAAAACCCCAGTAAAGTCCCAGTTCTCGCTGGGCGCGGTTTAGCCGCGCCCAGCGAGAACTGGGACTTTACTAAACAGCCGATCCCTTACTGCTGGCGATTCTGGCGTTGCATCAACTGCTGCGCCTCACGCCCTGGAGTGTACTGATAGCCAAATGTGGAGGTATCCGAATCGTTGAGGATCTGAGGGGTCAATACCACAATGACCTCCTGACGAATGTTCTCACGGTTGGTGCGACGGAATAGCGCCCCCAGAATCGGAATATCACCCAGAATGGGAATCTTGGTCACGGTTGTCCGGTCGGAATCACGGATAATGCCGGAGAGAATCAGCGTCTGGCCATCTCGGACACGAATTTGCCCAGAGGTAAGACGTCGTTCCGACAGCAGGGTAACCGGAAATCCAGCGCCGATGGGAACCTGGATCTGTCGTGCGGGTGCAGAAATCGAGGGAGCAACGGAAAGGGCGATAAAGCCATTATCATCCACTCGGTCTACACGAATCTGTAGGATAAGACCAGCGGGTTGAGTCTCAACTTCTAGCGATACAGTGGCCTGATTAGTGCCCTGCACAGTCGTTGTCTCCTGAGTGATGTTTGTTGGAACTTCCTCAGTCAGGCGAACTTCAGCCGTTTGCCCCTCCTGCACCAGCAGCGTCGGATCGGTCAGAATTTTGGCGTTGCCCTGAGTCACCGCAGCCTGAAGTTGAGCAAGAAAACTATTGGCGAGATTGAAAACTTGATTGGGAATCAGGTTTCCAACTGGGTTACCAATGTTCTCCGGAGTAATACCTAGAGCAGGTGGAGCCTGACCGCTACCAAAGTTGATCAATCCAATCCCGCCAGCATTGACAATCCCAAAGTTGCCAAATCCAAAGGAGAAGCTGGTGGAGGCGTTGTTAGTACCCAGCAGGTTAACATCAATCACGCGCACGTTTACAGCCACCTGGCGACGGCGCACGTCGAGTTGAGTCAGTTGAGCCAGTGCGATCTGAATCGCTCTGGGAGTGCCCACCAGCGTCAGCGAGTTGGTGCGCTCATCCCCAATCACCTGAAGTCCCCGCAGGATAGGTGTCGAATCCTGGAAATCAACGCGCTGAGTCTCGATTCGCTCCTCCTGCGTGGTTTGCACCTGGTTGATATCCGATGCCTGACCACCTGCGTTCGCAACCGGAAGTGCCACAACGGTCGCCACCTGACGGGTCCGACTGACCGCCGTTTCTGCCCCCATGCCAACCAGGAAGTTGAGTGCAGCGCCAACACCCACCTGGTTCAACCGGATGGTACGGACCACAACCTGACGCGCTGAGTTGGGCAGTCGAGGCCCAACAAAAATGGTTCGTCCAACCAGATTGGCCTCCAGGTTACTGATGCGCAGAACATAATTAAATACGTTTTGCACTGGCTCATTCTCGATATCGAGCGAAATCCGTGCCCCTCCGGCGGGTTGCGCTGCTGCACCGGGAGCTGCGCCTGCTTCCGCCCCAGGTTGTTGCCCGGTGGTGTCACTGACATAGGCAACGTTCAGACCCGCTGCCCGCCCTAGAAGCGAGAGAACATCTCGAACCGGAGCATCCCGTAGAACCAGTCGGGGAACGACTTCATTGGTGGCCAGGTTGATGTTGGGGGCGCTGGCGTCGGTGGTGGCGATCGCAATATCTCCAACCGGAGGAGCCACCGCTCTCGGCAGCAGGGGCGGTACACCGTTGGTGGTGGCCCGCGTGGGTTGCTGTATGTTCACGCCATCAATGTTGATGGAGGGGTTGGGCACCATAACGGGAGCAGAAGGCGATTGGGCTAACCCCGGAGCAGGTTCAGCCTGAGCAATCGCCGGATTACCTGGAGCCTCAGGGCTGCGAGTTGCAGCCGTTCCGGTCGCAGCGACATTAAAGGTAATGCGGTTCGCTGCCTGAACCACGCGACTGGCGGGTGCATTGGCCTCACCAGTGATGATGACCCGGACACTATTGTTATCAAGCTGACTCACCATTACCGACTGAATGCCGGGCGCAGGTGCATTCTGCAAAAATCCGTTGCCTCCCGACAGGCGGAGCCGAGCATTGGACAGGTCAGCGACCACACTGTTGCCCCGATTGACGGTAAACACCTGGGAACGGCGCTCTCCAGCGCGGGTGTCCAGCACAATTTCAACGCCACCCTGTGTCTGGTTAACGCGTACCCCCGTCACCTGGGTATCAGCGGCATACACGGGCTGTGAGGCGATCAGGGCGATCGCCCCCCCACCCAAAATTCCAGCAAGTCCAATGTGACCTCTCACAGTTCACTCCTTACATTGAATAAAAACAGGCGAATTGATTGCCTCTGGTAAATACAAACAAACGAAATGAATGGACTCAATGAACCAGTAGACTGAACCCAAGAACAGGACAGCAATCCTTAGGGGGATGGTGCTGGTGAGGCTGCGGGCGCGGGCGCAGCGGCAGGGGCAGCCCCATTTGCCGCAGCAGGTGTTGAAGCTGGTAGCAGTGCAACCAGTTGGAAGGAAACTTTGAGCTTCGGGTCAGCCTGATTGCCAAGGACTCTCCCCTGCTGGTCGAGGGCCAGCGTGGGAGGTCTGAGAGGTTCAGACCGGAGATTTTGCACCACCAGCAGTGGTTGAAGTCGCTCGATATTTCGAATGATGGACTGTACTTGGGCAAAGCTTCCCTGCATTTCAACGTTGTAAATTCGCTGTCGCAGCTTGCCATTCACCGCTGCTCCAAAACTGCCATCATTGACAATATCGCCCGGCTGGCCGTCAGCCGTAGGAGGCGGAATCGGAGCCAACTCAAATTTAGAAAGCGTCGCTCGCTGTTCAGGATCGGCAATACGAGCATTGGCGGCCTGAACCCGCTCGTTCAAATCAATTAGCAACGTGTCTAAGCTTTGCTCAGTGGCAAACAACGCCAGTACATCGGCCTGGAGCTTCTGCGCATCTTGTAACTGTGCCCTTGCCTGCTCAATCTGTTCTCGCACCTTTCCCTGGTTCTCGAGCTGCTGTTCCTTCGTAGCAACATCCTGCTCCAACTCAGCCGTCCGTTGCCAGGTTGGCTGCACTACGTTCAGCAACAGATAGGCTGCTCCAGCGACTCCTAAAAGAGCCAGCAAAATGCCGCTCACTTTCGGAGTGAGGGCAATGCCAAAGACAACGGGATACTTTGGCTCGTTCTCTCTTAGTTCCCCAGCAGGGGCAAAATCTCCACCGATTGTCATGGTTTCACCACTCCCAAATCTCGCAGTGCATCAATCCTGGCGGGTAGTCCAACAGCCAGCGTGTCTCGCAAATCTTGCAGTAATTCAGATGCTGGCTGGTTCGTCAAAGTGCTGGTAATGCGATATTTCACTACTTCAGGAAGCTGAACCTGAACCTGCCGATTGGGAGATGCCTGACCCACAAATTGAATCTGAGCCGGGTTTGGCCCTAACTCTGCGGAAACCAGACGTGTATCCTTGCCAATCAGAAAAGGAGATTGCTGGAGAACCAGGACCATATCATTGACATCATTGAATGATCGCGCATTCCCCGTAATCTCAATCCGGTAGACGGGAGTGGTGGCTGGCGGAGGGGCAGCGGCACCATCGGCTGGCGGAGCAGGGGTTTCTGCAGGAGCAGGAGATTCAGCAGGAGATGCAGCAGGGGCAGGAGCAGCAGCAGGAGCGGCCCCTGCTGCTGGCTGGACAACCTGCTCCGGGGGTGACTGAACAATGGTTGAGATCTGAACGCCCGCAGGTACACGACTGCGGATATCTTGAAACACCGCTGACCAGGGTTTAATCTGGTCAAACACCGTTACCAGGGCCTGGTTCTCCTGATTAATCTGATTGACCTTTGCCGCGACCCCCTCAACTTCTTTCTGCGCAGCCTGTAAGGTTGCCAGTTGCTCATCGAGCGATCGCTGCTGTGCTTCCAGACTGGCATTGCGTTGCTGTAAGAACAACCAGAGGCCAAGCGCCAGCAGCGGGAACAATAAGCCCACTGCCAGACCATAGTAGAGAGGTTTGGGGCTATCAACTGCCCCACCCATCGGCGACACCGCTTCCGTGGGGCGCTCCGATCGATCGTTTAAGAAATTGACATCTAAGCTATACATTTCACTCTGCCTCTTGTCACCATGCTCCCCGTGTCACGACTCCTGTTCACCCTGATTACCAGGCTTCTCGCAGACTCAACCCCAAAACAACACCCAGGCCAGAGCGCTGAGTCTGTGGCACGTCCTGATCCACCTCCAGCGATAGTGAGCTGATGGGGTCGATTTGAGAAGCAGGCAGGCTCAGCCGCTGAGAAAAGAATTCATCGAGCTGCCCGATCGAAGCCCCTGGCCCCGCCAGCAGCAGTTGGGCAACCTCCAGGTTTTCCCCCTGGTTGAGATAGAAGTCGATCGAGCGGCGTAGCTCATCTGCCAGTTCCCCTAGCACGCGCAGCATTGCGGCAGTGCCGGGATTGGTGCCGCCCAGCTTAGGATTCGTACTCATACTATCCATCGGGGTGACTGGAACGGTCATTCCCTGCAACAGCTCCGTATTCCGATTGGGCGGCAGGTTCATTGCGCGGCTGAGCGCCGTCTGAATTTGATAGGTACCGATGGGCACCGTCCGTGAGAACTGGGGGACACCTTCGACAACGATCGAGATTTCTGTACTTTCAAACTCGATATCAACAATCGCCACCGCTTCCTGGGAGGTAAAAGGGCGCAACTGTTCTCGCAGGGTACGGATCAGGGCGAAGCTGCTGATCTCAAGAATGTCAAGGTTGATCCCCGCCTGCTGAAAGGTATTGATGTAGGCGTCGGTTACCTCTTTTCGAGTGGCGACCAGCAGCACCTGCACCTTTTCAATTCCGTCCTCGTCTACAAAAAAGCCTAGTTTCTGGTAATCGACGTCGGCCTCTTCGCGAGGGAAGGGCAGATACAAGCCCGCTTCCTGATTGAGCACCATTTCGCGCAATTCCCGGTCGTCTAACTCAGCAGGCACAGGGATGATCCGAGTGACCGTATCGCGTCCTCCAGGAATTGCAGTGGCCGCGTACCTGATCTTGAGCTTGCTCTCTGCCAGAACGGATTGGATGATTTCCGCCATGCCTGCGGAATCCAGAATCTGCCCCTCCTGATACAGCCCTTCGGGCACCTCAGCAGAGGCCAGCGTGGTCAGTTGAAAGCCCTGACCTTTCTTTTTGAGTCGGGCAACGTTCACCCGTTCGGGGGTTAACTCGATCCCGATTCCCTTTTGCTTCTTTGAAAAGAACCCTTTGAAGTTGCTAAACACAGTTTCGACCGCTGAGGTATGGGGCAGGTGAAGACAGAAAATAAACAGTCCTGATGGCGGTTTCCCAGAGCCAGATTATCGCTACTGAATGTTACCCACTTTGTCTGGCGATCACTACATCAATGGGCAAAACTGCTCAGCAATGCAGAATCGTTGGCTGATCTTTTGCAATCGACAACCCTCGAAATCCCCAGGAAACGGGTTTTGAGACAGGGTTTTTGAAGCAGAGCGACAGCGCTTTAAACATACCCCCATCACTGAAAAAGGATAAAGGGTTTTATCGCCCGTAGGGAACTATCAGTTAATAGGTCTCATCTCTGGAGGCAGACCGATAACGATATTTAGTCCTGAGGCATTTTGCTCAGATCAGGCATTTCATTAAGCTGAATCGGGGAGCAAAATGACGCAGTTTTATCAGCGATATTACACGCAATTGGAAGGATTGCGTACAGTTTTTTCGGTTTTTGGGGCGAAAAGAGGGGCAATTTTAGCAATTTTTATTAAATGAGGCGGATTCTTGCTACAAAAATCGAGCCAACCGGAACAATTTGCGCGATCGCTTCGGCTGCATCAGGATAATTCCAAATAATGCTCCAGGGGTTGGGATTGGGTTACCTCAGCTCACAGTGTCGTTTTTTGTGGGCCGAGGAATATTTGTCAGACAATCACTTGTGGCTTGCCTCCAATTCACGCCGAACAAGTCTGATCGGCGTGATTCTGTTGGACTGCTGTATGCAATTTCCCAGTGCCCCCATCTGAATAGCCACAGCGATCGCTACAAAGCAGGCTGATTACTGGAGGTGGCAGCGCTGACAGCTCGCCGCAGATCTCCATCATGTTCTGCCAGCAAGGTTTCTCCCGTATCTGCTTCTAATCCCGTCCAGTGCATCAAGAGCGCCAGTTTAACTCGACGATGGCTCTTTTCCAGAAGTAGCGCTGATGCTTCCCGGCTCAAACCCGTCAAGTCTTGAAGAATCCGCAGTGCCCGATCGTGCAGTTTAGTGTTCGTCACGGCAACATCGACCATGCGGTTCCCGTAAACCTTCCCCAGCCTCACCATCGTGCCCGTTGAGAGAATATTCAGCGCCAGTTTTGTCACCGTGCCTGCTTTCAGCCGGGTTGAACCAGCCAAAATTTCAGGTCCCACCAGCAACCGGATATCAATAGCAACGTCTATCTTGACCTGCTCTGTTGGAACACAGGCCATAAATATGGTTGTGGCTCCTCGCTGGCGAGCCGCCTGCAACGCTCCATGCACATAAGGGGTGGTACCACCTGCCGTGATACCTACCACAACATCTTTTGAGGTGATGTGATGATGGGCGATCGCCGCTACACCATCCTCTGCCCGGTCTTCCAGGTCTTCAGAACTGCGCACCAGCGCACCAGCACCCCCTGCAATGATGCCCTGCACCAGTTCTGGGGGAGTACAGAAGGTCGGCGGGCACTCTGCTGCGTCTAACACTCCCAGCCTGCCACTCGTACCTGCACCCACGTAGAATAAGCGCCCCCCCTGCCGCAGGGCAGTCGCCGTGCGATCGACGGCTGCCGCCAGTGACTGTCTGGCTCCGGTGATCGCCACAATGGTCTGGGCATCCTCCTGAATAAACAGATCAACCAGTTCCAGGCTGCTGAGCTGGTCAAGATTGTGACTGTTGGGGTTGGCCTGCTCGGTCAGCAGATGTCCGCGCTCCTGGAATGAGGAAAAAGTTGGTTCAGGATTCATCTTTATTGGTTGGCTTTGGGCGTTTTTTGGGGTTGAGCCGAGGGCGATCGCGTTTTCTGTAAAGAAAAATGTCCCCCCCCCTCTAGTCATCCAGAAAATCTGGGCACTCTTACAATCATGGCGCTCTTTCGGCCCAGTGATGACTTCTTTCTCCTCTGTTGTCTCTACTCACCCGGTTGTAATTCCGTGCGACACTCGTTCTCTCACCTTCTGCTCTCTGCAACCGTTGCACTGCTGTCACTCCAGTCGCCTGCGCCTGCGTTTGCGCAGGTCACCGCCGACACCAGCCTACCCGTTGATTCGGCGGTCAATCGCAACGGCACGATTTATGAAATTACGGGGGGAACGCTCAGGGGCAGCAATCTGTTCCATAGCCTCCGCCAGCTTTCCCTCACTGCCGGGGAAACCGCCTTCTTCAACAATGCGGTCAGTGTGCAAAACATCATCACGCGCATCACGGGTGGTTCTGTCTCGAACATCGACGGTCTGCTGCGGGCAAACGGTAGCGCCAATCTACTGCTGATAAACCCCAGTGGCATCGTCTTTGGCTCCAATGCTCGTCTGGATGTGGGCGGTTCCTTTCTGGCCAGCACTGGCAACAGTATTCGGTTTGCCGATGGGTTCACGTTTAGCGCCACGGCACCTGCCACCAATGAGTTACTAACGGTCAGCGCCCCCATTGGTCTCCAATATGGCTCTACACCAGGACAGATTGTCGTCCAGGGACCAGGTAATAATTTAGGTCTGGATTCGATTAATCAGGTCGATCGCAGCAATCGCCCGGTCGGTCTCCAGGTGAGACCTGGTCGAACACTGGCCTTCCTGGGTGGAGGGGTCACCCTACGGGGGGGGAATCTGACTGCCAGCGATGGTCAGATCATTCTGGGCAGTCTGGCAAACGGCACCATTGGTTTGACGCAGGTCGGTGCAGGTTGGAATGTCAGCTATGATGCAACAGCCACCCTCAGAGACATCACACTGTCACAGGCTGCTTCGGGAGATGTTGGCGGTAGCCGGGGCGGCAGAATTCAGGTGGACGGTCGGCGGGTACGGGTGACCGATGGTTCCTCGCTCCTGGCAAGCACACAAGGGAATGGTACAGGCCAGGGAATTGTCATCAATGCACAGGAATCGCTAACAATCGCTGGTATTTCCAGAAACGAGGCCGGGAGCGGCCAGTTCCAGAGCAGTGTGGTGACCGATGCAACAACGACTGCACAGGGCCGCAGTGGCAATATCACTGTGAATACCCCATCCCTGTCTGTGCTGGATGGGGGACAAATTGTGGCGCTTACTTTTGGTGCGGCCGATGCGGGAGATTTACAGATTCGAGCCAGCCAGATTGAGCTGTTGCGTGGGTCTCCCGCCAGACCACTGGGTCCCAGCAGTTTCTCCTCACGGGTATTTGGTGCCAATAGTAGCGGTAGCGGGGGCAGTATCAATATTCAGGCCGATCGCCTGGTCGTGGCCGATGGTGCATTTATCTCTTCTGGAACATTCGGAAGAGGCAATGCAGGCAGCATTTCAGTCAATGCCAGCGAAATGGAATTTCTGCGGGGAGCAGCGGACTTCGGGCCGAGTGGCTTGTTCGCTCAGACGCAGCCCGGTAGCGCTGGGGACGGGGGGAACATTACGCTGGTGGGCACTCGCCTGCAAGTGCTGGATGGAGCCAGAGTTGAAGCCAGTACCTTCGGTACTGGGGATACAGGCAGTCTGAGCGTAGCCGTTCGTCAAGTTGAGATTGCAGGGGCGTCACCAGGAGGGAGTCCTGCTGGCCTGGTTCTGGATGTGGGGGAGCGGGCGGCAGGCAGTGCCAGAACGCTACAGCTCAATGCCCAGAACGTAATTCTGGAGAGTGGTAGTACCATCTCCAGCTCTACGCTCGGACAGGGCAACGCGGGCAGCATTCGAATCACTGCAGACACTGTTCAACTCCGTGCCGGGACAAACACGGCGGGGATTTATGCAACTGTAGACGCACCGGGAGTACGCGGCAGTGGGGGTAGCCTGCAAATTACTGCAAATCGCCTCCAGGTTCTAAATGGTGCTCAAATTGTCACAGGAACAGTAGGAACAGGCGATGCAGGCAATCTGTCAGTCCGGGCCGATACAGTAGAACTCGCAGGATTTAACGACAGCTTATCGATCAGCAGTGGACTATTTTCTAGTGCGTTGATTGGCACCGGGTCAGGTGGAAATATTACCGTCAACGCCGATCGCCTTCGTGTTCGCGATGGTGCGAGAATTACGGCAGGCAACTTTCCCAGTCCCGGCCTCAATACGCCTCCCGGTCGCGGTTCTGCAGGCAGCATTAACCTGAATGCTCGCTTAGTCGCACTGGACAATCAGGGGGCTGTGACCGCTTCCACAGCCTTCAGGGGACAGGGCAATGTTGCGATCGATGCTCAGCTTCTTTATCTGAATCAGAACAGCATCATTGCCACCAACTCCGAGGGGCGTGACCCGGGGGGAAACATTGTGTTGAGCACTGATTTTGTGCTGGCGCAGAACAACAGCGACATTACCGCCAATGCTGTCAACGCTAGAGGTGGACGCATTTTCGTATCGGCTCTAGGAATTTTTGGAACGGCTTACCGGGAGAGCCTGACTCCCCTCAGCGACATCACTGCGACGTCTGACCTGGGGCCAGCCTTCAGCGGCACGGTTGAGATTACCAGCCCCGACTCTGACCCAATTCAGGGACTGGACTCCTTACCCTCCTCCGTCGATCGGAATCCACAGGTCATTGCCGCCTGCGATCGCCTGCGAGGGAATGAAATGGTCGTCACCGGACGGGGGGGACTGCCACTTGATGCTACCCAGCAGGTCAGAACCGCTCAGGTCTGGCGGGATACTCGGTCATTGTCCTCACCGTCGCAAGAGAGTTCCGCTGCAACGACCGGACTACGTTCAGCCTCACCAGAAACCTTACTGGTAGAGGCACAGGGGTGGACCAGAGACGAACTGGGGCGGGTTCAACTCCTCCAGCGATCGCCCCAGACCCTCGCGCAGGGAACCGCTTTTCATTCAGCTCAGTGTCAAGATCTGTAGAGGTCGCCAATGTTGCGAAAAATCACCCAACCTATGACCCGGATGCTTCTCGGTGGCAGGCGAAAATTGGCCTTTCTACTGGTGCTGGCAACGCTGTCTTTATTGACCACAGTGCAGGGTATTCCAGCGATCGCCGCTCATCCCTCCAGTCCGACTGCTACGGCGATCGTTCCTCCATCTGCAATTACCGCCGCGAACCCCCAATCCTTTATGGATGGGGGGCGAACTGCCTATGGTGCAGGACAATTGACTCAGGCACTAACCCAGTGGCAACAGGCAGTGCAAGCCTATGCTACACAGGGAAATCTTGTAGATCAGGCGCTGGCGCTCAGCTATGTCTCGCTGGTGCAGCAGGATCTGGGTGACTGGGATGCAGCAAGAGCAGCCATTGTTCGGAGTCTGGCGGTGCTGGAACAGTTGCCTGAACAAGCACAAAAGCAGCAGGCGGTGCTTGCCCAGATTTTGAATACCCAGGCCAGTTTGCAGTTATCCCAGGGTCAGTCTGAGAAAGCGCTTGCTACCTGGAAGCAGGCTGAAGCCGCCTATCGGCAGGTGGGAGATGCTCAGGGAGCACTGGGCGCTCAGCTCAATCAAGCTGAGGCACTGCAAACGCTGGGATTGTTTCGCCGTGCCCAGGATCAGTTAGAAGCTATCCAGAACGCACTCCAGCAGCAGCCCTCCCCAGCCCTAAGAGCAACGGGATTGCGCAATCTGGGCCGGCTGTTTCAGGCAGTGGGAAACCTTCCTCAGGCGCGATTAGTGCTGGAGCAGAGCCTGAATCTGGTGCAAGCACTCAATCAACCGCTGGATCTCAGTCTCACCTTCTCCAGCCTGGGCAACATCTACCAGGCTCTGGGAGAATCGGCCCTGGCCCTCAATGCCTACGAGCGAGCTGCTGCGATCGCCCCCAATTCGGCTCCCCAGATCGAAGCACAGCTTAACCAACTAAGCCTTTTGACCCAATTACAGCGCTGGTCAGAAGCACAAACGCTGTTTCAGAGGATTCAACCCCAACTGGCTCAGCCTTCCGCCAGTCGTCCTTCAATTTACGCCAGTGTGAATCTGGTCGAACGATGGCTGCAACTGTCCCAGAAGGCACCCGCCGCCGCCGCTTTGCAGTTGGCTTCTGAGCGAGAAATGGCCAATATGCTGGCGATCGCCCTCCAGCAATCCCGACAGATTCAGGATCTGCGTGCCGAATCTTTTGTGTTGGGACAATTGGGTAAGCTGTATGAGCGGACGGGGCAGCCACAGGAGGCCAGAGGACTGACGGAGCAGGCGCTCATCCTGGCGCAATCAATCAATGCCGACGATCTTGCCTATCGCTGGCAGTGGCAATTGGGACGACTGCTCAAACAACAGGGAAATGAAACTGAGGCGATCGCCGCCTATTCAGGTGCGGTCAAAAGCTTGAAGGTGCTGAGGTCTGATTTAATCGCGGTCAGTTCTGATGTGCAGTTTTCGTTTCGGGAACAGGTAGAACCCGTTTATCGAGAATTGGTTAGTTTGTTGTTGAAAGCACCAAACCCCAGTCAGGAAAAACTGATTCAAGCTCGTGCTGTGATTGAATCGCTTCAGCTTGCGGAGCTAGAAAACTTTTTCCGTTCTGCCTGTCTGGATGCGACTCCGCGCCAGATCGATCAGATTGACCCAAAGGCTGCGGTCATCTACCCCATCATTCTGCCCGATCGTCTGGCAGTCGTCCTCGCGATTCCAGGTCAGCCGATTCGCTATTACTCTACACCTCTGCCTCAGACAGAAGTGGATCAAACACTTGAGCGGTTGCTGCAATCACTCAACCCTGCTTTTTCAAATCGAGAGCGCCTGCGCCTATCAGAAAAAGTCTACTCCTGGTTAGTGCGTCCTGCGGTTGAACAACTGACTCAAAATGGAATTAAAACGCTAGTGTTTGTCCCAGATGGACTGCTGAAAAATTTGCCGATGGCTGCCCTGTATGACGGCAAGCAATACTTGATTGAACAGTATCGAGTGGCACTTACACCTGGGCTGCAGTTGCTCGCTGCTCAAGGATTAACTCAGAACAGACTCCAGGTCTTGATGGGAGGTTTGAGTGAGGCCCGTCAGGGATTTTCTGCCCTTCCTGGTGTCGAAGCTGAAGTACAAAGAATTGCCACTCAAGTATCGGTTGATCAGCTGCTGCTGAATCAGGCATTCACCAAAAGCAATCTTCAGCAGAGGATCAATAGCAACCCTCTTCCAATTATTCATCTAGCAACCCACGGACAATTCAGTTCAAATCTCAATGAAACTTTTATCCTGACCTGGGACGATAAGGTCAACATTCAAGACTTCTACAGTCTGTTACAAAACCGCACTGCTAATGATCGTCAGCCATTAGAGCTATTGATTTTAAGTGCCTGTCAAACTGCTTCAGGCGATGACAAAGCTGCATTAGGTCTGGCAGGTCTGGCCGTGAGATCGGGAGCACGCAGCACGATCGCTTCACTCTGGGCCGTCAATGATCAATCAACGGCTCAGTTGATGACCGAGTTTTACCAGAATCTGGCAAATCAGGCGATCGAGACGAGAGCCGAGGCTCTCCAAAAGGCTCAGGTAAAACTTCTCAACTCACCTCAATACAAGCATCCCTACTACTGGGCCGCCTTCGTCCTGGTCGGAAATTGGACATGATCACCGTGAAGATAAAGAAGTACGTAGGGCTATTTTTTCTGCAAAAAACTGGGGGGTGAATACATTACACTCTGCTTATTTTCCAGAACTACTGGAGTTGGTGGTGCGGGCAAAGCAATACCGATGATCTGGTAACAATACACTCCGATGGTTTCAGTGTGAATGCGGAGCTTCTTTAGTAGAAAGATACGAGGTGTAAGCGTTCCATTTCGTCGATAATTAGAATTCAGTGTGACCCCTGACTCTCTGCAACCATTAGCGGTTTAATCAATTCAAGCAATTCGTCGCCAGGTTCTACACCCGCCCCAATCATGCAGAGTTTTGAGTTTTACTCATGATGAAGTTGAGTCTTTGTCGTCCTTCACTATCACTCTCATAAACAACTCTCAACCTGCACTATGTTGCTCACTCTCAAAAGCAATCGAATCCATTTTGGACTCCGACTGTTACTATTGCACCTTTTACTTTTGCAGGGGATGACCAGTCAAGCTCAGGCTCAACCGGGCAGTAGATCATCAGGGTCGCCTGAACACTCCAGTCAGATCATGTTTCGTCCGCCTGGGAATGGGGCACCTGACAATACGGTTGGTGGTGGAACTCGTGAAGGCGGGGTTTGTTCTCAGTCGGTTACCGAACCGAATCCCGGCTTCATGCCCGTGCTGCCCAAAACCGGACATGGTTTAACTGCTGCTGATCGTCCCACCTTCTTTGCCTATGTACCGAGCACGGTGGCTCAAACCGTTTTCTTCAGCATTCAGGGAGAAGACAGCGACTACTATTATCAGAAAACCTTCGCACTGGGGGGTGCTTCCAGCATCATTAGCGTCACACTGCCTGCCGATGCCCCTCCCTTAGAGGTCGGCAAACAGTACCGATGGTCCTTTGTTTTGCAATGCAACGCGCAACTCCGCCCTGATGACCCAATGGTTGAAGGTCGAGTGCAACGGATTGCCCTGACTCCAGCGATCACCAGTCAGGTGTCCCGTGCCTCTGCCCGTCAACGAGCATCCCTCTACGGTGAAGCAGGGCTTTGGTTTGATCTGCTGGCTTCCCTGGTCACGCTGCGTCAGGCCGCTCCTCAGGACGCGGGTCTAAACGAGGTATGGCAGACCATCTTGTCTGAGAACGGCATGGAGGCAATCGCCACTGCCCCACTTTCTCACCGATAATCCCCAATCGCCCCTTTTAACCTATGTGGCAAACTCTCTGGAAACGTATTCGACAGCACACTGCCAAGGAGGGCGGCAGGTTAATGGGGGTGTCGATCGGGGTTGCCGGATGTGTTGTGATGCTCAAGCTTGCAGGAGCATTTCAGTTCGTTGATCTGCTCCTGCTGGACTATTTATTTCGCTGGAAGCCACATGAATCCGTTGACTCCAGAATTGTCATTGTGGCGATCGGGGAGACAGACCTGAACAAAGTCGGTCAATGGCCAATTCCAGACGGAGTTCTGGCTGAGCTGTTGCAAAAAGTTCAGGCCCAGCGACCGAGGGTCGTCGGCATGGACATTTATCGAAACTTGCCTGTTGAACCAGGCCGTCAGCGACTGGCCCAGGTCTTTTCTTCATTTCCAGAGTTAATCGGCATTGAGAAAGTAGCCGGAAATCCAGTTGGTCCATCTCCAATACTGGCTCGGCTAAATCAAGTGGCCTTTTCTGATATGGTACTGGACAAGGACGGTTCGGTCCGACGGGCGTTGATTGCGATGGAACCAGAAGCAGGACAGCTCAAAGTAGGACTGGCAACCCGCCTCGGACTCAACTACCTTGCTAAAGAGGGCATTCAGCTACAGTCGCTTGATGGAAGCGGTTCCAGGCTGAAGTTGGGCAAGGTAACTTTTGAGCCACTCCAACCTAGTGCTGGAGGGTATGTGAATGCGGATATGGGGGGTTATCAAATTTTGCATCGCTTTCGAGGCACCCACCGCAGGTTTCAGGTCGTGTCGATGTCAGCGGTGCTGGAGGGGCAAATCCCGCCTGATCAGATGCGCGATCGCATCGTTCTGATCGGTTCTACAGCAGAAAGCTTAAGAGACTATTTCCAGACTCCCTTTGGCCAGATGGCAGGCGTGGTGATTCATGCCAATCTGGTCAGCCAGATTCTTAGCTCAGCCCTCGACGGACGCACTTTACTGAAGCCTGTTCCCAAGCTTCTAGAGTGGTTCTGGATTTGGGCGTGGAGTTTAACCGGAACAGTTCTATTCTGGCGCTTATTGCAGGCGCGCTTCAGCAATCGGTTACCGCTGCCCCTACTGGGACTCGGCACAACTGGGGTTACTGTTGGGAGCCTGGGTCTGGTGACTTATCTGTTCTTTCTGGGGGGATTTTGGATACCAATGGCTCCCCCTCTGGTTGCCTTGAGTATTAGCTCTCTGTTGACCACCGCCTACTACAGCCAGAAGGTGAAGCGATTAGCCACCCTCGACAGCCTGACTAAAGTCGCAAACCGACGGGCTTTTGACGAGTTTCTCCTACAGGAATCAGCGAAACCAGGGTGCCTCTCCTTAATTTTGTGTGATGTGGACTACTTCAAGGTCTACAACGACACCTATGGGCACCAGGCAGGAGATGAGTGCCTGAAACAGGTCGCCGAAGCCATCCAGGTCACAGTTCGACGTACAGACCTGGTAGCCCGTTACGGTGGTGAGGAGTTTGCGGTCGTGCTACCTCAGACTGATGCCATCGTAGCGGCTCAAATTGCCGACCGGATTGTCCAGCAGGTGAGAGAGACTCGATTGCTCCACGCTGGATCGAGTGTGGGGCCATACGTCACACTCAGCTGCGGTGTAGCCAGTATTCTGGCTGGAGCCAATTCTGGGTGGTTAGGGTTAATTGCCAGGGCAGATGCAGCATTGTATACCTCCAAGGAAAATGGACGCGATCGCTTCACCGTTGCTTCGTAGTTCATCTACTGGAGTTTTTCCCCTATAGCACCGCGAAGCGCTCTCTGAGAGAGCATTTCGCGGCGAACTTAATTGTAGCGCCGATTTTTTTTGAAGCGCTAACGCAGTCAGCGCTTCAAAAAAATCGGCGCGATTTAGTCAAAAATCCAGTTAATCAGATGTGATCCAGGGGTACGCCTAACCATTGCTCAAAATTCTGCTGCTGGCGCTCAGAGGGTTGGGCGATCGCCACCAGTTGATAATTTGTCGGTCTGGGGGATGCCAATTGAAGGACTCCTTTACAAAGCTGATCTTGATGGAAGAAGGCAACTTCCACCGCATCACCCGGTGCATAGTCCTTCAGCCGATCGCTCCACTGGTCGGCAGTCACCCGGAGGCCATTCAGCGCCAACAGCTCGTCACCCGCATCCAAACCAGCTTGTTGGGCCGGAGATCCATACTCCACAAACTTAATCATCTCGCGCCCATTTTCAGTCTTGACGGTCATTCCGGTGAAGGGTGGTTGATTGCTGATATCGTCAGGTTGCAGGAGTATCCCAAAAGGAGCCAGGTAATCGTTAAAGGGGAGTTCTTCTGTGGTTTCTAAGTAGCGCTGGAAGAAGTCGCTCAGGTCAGATTCTGCAATCAATTCAAACACTTGCTGGAGTTGCTCTGGGGTAAAACCAATTTCATCTCTGCCAAACTGATGCCACATCTGACGCATGACATCATCGAGCGATCGCTGATTCTGGTGACGCTGGCGGATCAGGAGATCAAGCAGCAGCGTCACCATCTCTCCTTTCAAGTAATAGGAAATTTGATTGTTATCGCTATTGGCATCGCGACGATATAGCTTGATCCAGGCATCAAAACTGGATTCACCCAGAGGCTGCACCTGCCGTCCGGGCGTTGTCAGATAGCGGGTAATCTCTTTACTCAGCGCCTTTAGATATGCTTTTGCATCGTAAATACCGGCTCGATAAGGAATCAGCAGATCATAGTAGCTGGTTGTTCCTTCGCTAAACCAGAGGGATGGCGTGTAGTTCTCTTTCTCGTAGTCAAACACCTCCAGCGCTTCTGGGCGAATCCGCTTAACGTTCCACAGATGGAAAAACTCGTGGGCGACAAGCTGCATAAACCGCTGATAGCGATCGACATTGCGGAAACCAAAGCGCGAGTAGTTGAGGGTGCAGGAGTCTTTGTGTTCCAGTCCCCCGAAACCCTGGGAAGAGAGGTGCAGCAAAAACAGGTAGCGATCGTAGGGCAGACCTCCGAATAGATCAGCCTCCACCTCAATAATGCGTCGAGTATCTTCCAGTAACGTCTCTGGCTGAAGATTTCCCTGCCCCCAGACAACAAATTGGTGGGGCTTGCCCAGAGCGGTAAACTCATACAGCGTGTGCTCCCCCACCTCAACAGGACAGTCCACCAGTGTGTCAAAGTCCGGTGCTTCGAATGTGTTTGGCTGGCCGGGGACGGGGAGAAGCGTGGTGGCAACGCGCCAGGAGGGTTTAGGGGGGGCGATCACCACTCGAATGGGCTGCTGTTCAAAACCGGGCACAAAGAAAAAGAGCGCCGCTCCGTTAAAATACCCGTGGGTTCCATCCAGATGATTCGTTCTGACCGTCAGATCGTTGGCAAACACCTGATAACGCACCGTAACAGTTTCTACCCCCTGCGTTTGGATTTGCCAGTGATTCTTGCTGACTTTCTGCCAGTGCAGCGGTTGTGTGCCCAGGGCTGAAAAGTTCTGGACATGCCTTGCATACTCTCGCACCAGGTACGACCCCGGTGTCCAGACAGGCATTTTCAGGTTCAGTGTCTTCTGCTGCCAACCCCTGACCTGAAGCGTCACCTCAAACAGATGGGATTCGGGCTTGGGCATTGCCACCCGGTACAGCAGCTCAACCTGGGTACGAGACGGGGAGGGGGGGCGAATTTGAGTTGCTTCGGTCATGATTACAGAAGTTTGAGGTGGCAGGTGTTTGAGTCCCAGGGGGGTACCGGGAACTACAAATCAGGTGTGCTGTGCATTATATCCTTCACCCCTGTCGGTGCGCCTATCCATAGATGACTGGACTTTTGACTAAATCGCGCCGTTTTTTCCGAAACCCTGACGGCGTCAGGGGTTCAGGAAAAACGGCGCGAAAAT
>CAZVXA010000056.1:0-27775 GCA_964630955.1 uncultured bacterium
CCCCCCCCCCCCCCTCTCTCAAAAACAATTACAGGTTAATTTGTTCACGATCCTTTTGCGTTCCATCAATGCAACGCACTTGTTACGATAGAAAAGTTTTGAACCTTGTCAAACTATCATGCAAGCTCGTCGCATCGCCCGTGAACTCGCACTGCTGAGCCTTAGCCAGCTCCCCTCCAGTCCCGAAAAGCTCAACGCGCAGCAGCTCCAGGATGTAGTGCTGGCGGCAGTCAGAACCCTTACCACCGAGACCCAGGACGCCCTGGAGACAGCAGCGGCAGAGCTTGAGCGGGGAAGCGATCGCATCCTAGCCAGCGAAACCCAGACCACCGATTTGCAGTGCGCTCGTGCCATGTTGAACGAAGCCATGTCGTTGACCCAGGCAGCAATCAATCGGCTAGGAACCGCGCTGGAAATGCCCGAATTTATTCAGCTTGCCAACCAGCAGGAAGTGCGCCACTATACGCTGGAGCTGTTGACCACCGTGCAGCGCCATCGCCGTGAGGTAGACGAAGTGCTGTCCAAAAACATGGTGGAATGGCAACTGAGCCGTCTCGCCCGAATTGATCAGGACATTCTCCGGGTAGCGGTCACCGAAATGCTCTACCTGGGCACTCCGAACAAAGTTGCGATCAACGAAGCTGTCGAGATCGCCAAGCGCTACAGCGAAGAAGAAGGCCACAAGTTTATTAACGGCGTACTGCGGCGGGTCAGTGATGCCCTCAGCCATCGAGAGTCTGTAGGCTGACCGTTCGACACCACGTACTCCATCAAGCCGGCAGCAGCAAATCCCCAGACTTTTGACCAGCCCCCGTATGTCTGAAGCTGTTCCATCGTACCCTTAAAGAAACCAGATTCAAGTCAGTGCTATGACGTTCAATTGGTTCAAGCGATCGCAACAGCAGTCCCCCAGCCCGCAGGCAGAACCGGAGTCTCCCCCCCAGCCAGCGGTTGAGCAGGCACCGGAGGCTCCGTCCACTACTGAACCTGCAGCTCCAGCGATCGACCAGGATTATCTGGCCTGGGCCAAAGCCGCTTACAAAAATATCCAGCAGAAGCAGGCAGCTCAGGGTGCAGAACAACCTGCTGCTGAAGAGTCGGCTGCAGCATCAACCACTGAAACTACTGCGGAACCAACTGAAGAATCTCCTGCGGAACCCAATCTGGAACCCGTTGCGGAGTCTGTGTCAGCAGAAGTCCCCCCGGAGGTCGTCACGCCCCTGGAGGAAGCGCCTCCCTCACCCATCGCTGAAGCTTCAGTCTTAGAAGGTTCTGCCACTCCAGAAGTCTCAGATGTTTTGCAATCTACGGAAGCCGCCGCCGATTCGCAGTTCCCTGAGGAAGAAATCGCCCCTGCACCCGAAACAGTCGAAGCTCCTGCACCGGAACCAACCCCAGTTCCTCTACCGTTCTGGGCGAAAGCCGAAGCAGAGCGGCAGGAGCGCCTGGAACGATTGCGCGAGGCAGCAGCAGCCTTTGCTGAAGCTGCGCCGGAAGCACCCGCAGTCCAGGCGGAGACAGAGCAGACAGCGGTCGTCACCGAGGAAATGACCACCGAAGAGACCGATCCGATGCTGGATGAAGGCTTCCTGTGGTCCGCCAAGGTGCTGGCAGCGCAGGGGCGGCGAGCAGATCAGATAGATGTCGAGGAGATTACCTGGCTGAAGCGTCTGCGACAGGGATTAGACAAGACGCGTCGGGGGTTAGTCAACCAGCTCCGGGCGATCGTTGGTCAGGGACCGCTGAACCAGGACGCAGTGATGGAGATCGAGTCGCTGCTACTCCAGGCGGATGTGGGCGTAGAGGCAACAGACTACATTATTGAAGCGCTGCAAACTAAGGTGCGGCAGGAAGCCCTGCCCCCAGAGCAGGCGATCGCCTACCTCAAAGAAATTTTGCGGGGGATGCTTGATCGCCCCTACGAGAAGTACGCGCCTACTTTCGCCCCCGACAAAGACACACTGAATATCTGGCTGATCACCGGGGTGAATGGCGCAGGCAAAACCACCACGATTGGCAAAATTGCCCATGTCGCCAGCAAATCGGGCTACCGCTGTTTGATTGGTGCAGCGGACACCTTCCGAGCGGCAGCGGTGCAGCAGGTGAAGGTGTGGGGCGATCGCAGCAGTGTAGATGTGATTGCCAACCCCGGCAAGAACACCGACCCTGCCGCTGTCGTGTTTGACGCGATTACCGCTGCTCAATCGCGGGGAACTGAGCTGCTGTTGATCGACACGGCAGGCCGCTTGCAGAATAAGAAAAATTTGATGGATGAACTGGGGAAAATGCGGCGAATTATCGACAAGAAAGCACCGAACGCGAAGATTGAATCGCTCCTGGTGCTGGATTCCACACTGGGGCAAAACGGTCTGAAACAGGCGGAAGTGTTTTCAGATGTGGCACAGCTGAGTGGGGTGATTCTGACGAAACTGGATGGTACCGCCAAGGGAGGGATTGCTCTGGCAGTGGTACAGCAGTTGGGGTTACCGATTCGGTTTATCGGTGCTGGTGAAGGGATTGAAGATCTGCGTCCATTCTCCAGCTATGAGTTTGTAGAAGCGCTGCTCAGCGGTTAGCAGAAAGTCATGGTTGTGACTAGAAGGGGTGTAGGGGCATTGCCCCTACACCCCCTTTTCCCAATCAAAACGGCGGTAGCGATAGATTTCAGGTGAATTAATGAGCAAAGCATTCAAACACATCGATACGATTACGGGGTTCTTCGTTGCAGTTCTGCTGATCTCCAACATCGCCTCGACCAAAATCCTCTCCCTGGGGCCGTTCACCTTCGACGGTGGTACCATCCTGTTTCCCCTCAGCTATATTTTTGGGGATGTTTTGACAGAGGTGTACGGCTATGTGCGATCGCGCAAGGTGATCTGGATCGGCTTCATCTCCGCTGCCGTCATGTCCATCACCTTTGCGGTCGTCGGTGCTCTACCCCCTGCCGCCGATTGGGCCAATCAGCAGGCTTACGAAGCGATTTTGGGGCAGACACCCCGGATCGTCATTGCCAGTTTGATCGCCTACTTCGCTGGAGAATTCTCAAACTCCTTCACGCTGGCAAAGATGAAAGTGATGACAAACGGCCGATGGTTGTGGACACGCACCATTGGTTCCACTCTGATTGGCCAACTGGTTGACACAGGGCTATTTGTGGCGATCGCCTTCTGGGGGACCCTGCCAAACGAGTTGCTGACCCAGATTCTGGTATCGAATTATATCTTCAAGTGTGGTGTCGAAGTGCTGTTCACCCCTGTCACGTACTGGCTAACGGGATGGCTGAAGCAACAGGAGCATGAAGATTTTTATGATATCAATACGGATTTCAACCCATTTCAGGTATCACGAGTAGAACAGCAGGGTGAATGATTCAGGCACAGGCTATTTAAGTATCCTTACACAATTAAAACCCATTACTTTTTTGGGAAGACGCGGCTCCGCCGCGTCTTCCCAAAAAAGTTGCTCAAGTTATTTTTGTAAGAGTCCTAATGAGAGTGAAAGGGTGGGATGTTAGGAGAGTAACAGAAGTATGAACGACAAGGGAGATATATTTAACGGAAGAGTTCAACTTGATAATATATTTCACTGTGTTGTTTAGAGTTCCCATCACCTCACTCTCCGCCCTCCCGTCACCCCTTCCTCCCACACTCTCAATGCGGCAGGGGATGGAATAGCAAATCCGGGAAAAATGCATTAATGATCAGCCAGAGAGAGAATGCGGCAGACACGGTTACGACCGCCAGTACCGGAGCCAGGGAAAGGTATTGCAGCAAGTATCCGGGTTGATTGTTGGTTTTTTCAAGCATTATTGAAGTCGGAAATTGCAGGAAGAGACAAAAAGAAGCTCCATGGGTCTCACGACACAGTTTGAAGTTTAACGGCTGCCAGCCCGATGATCGTCTACCAATAGAGAGGGGCTTCCGTTCCATGAGTGAGTACTTCGCACTCTAAGCACCTATCCAAAAGCCCAAAGTCTGGCAGGCGCGACGCTGTCGCGTCGCGCCTGCCAGACTTTGGGCTTTCGTTTGTCAAGTCAATGAGTGGCCAGTCGTTATCTCTTCTAGGCATAATAAGTAGTTGTGTTGGGGTTCCGGAACCAATCGGTCACTTGCAGGGTTACTACAGACAAAGTGGTTCAGTTGCAAGTTTGGAGTTACAGGCGTGCGAGCGCAACAGAGCTACGAAACGGTATGAAAGATTCAAACTGGGATGAACAGCTTGAGCGCATCCGGCAGAAACCGGACGACCGCGACGCATGGAACAGCAGCTTTTCCGCTCTGCTGAGCCAGATAGAGGCTGCGGCTCCACAGGCCGTTGAGCATTGTCAAAGTGCCTTTGGGGTGATGGAGCAGGCAATCAATCAACTGTGCGATCGCCTCACACCTCAACAAACTGAAAGCGACATCCATAATATCAAACTCGTGCTGGAACAGCGGGTTGAGCAGCGGACGCAGGAGTTGGCCGAGACGGTACAACAGTTGCAGTACGAAATGTCCCAGCGGCAGCAGTCTCAGCTCGCGCTGCAACAGGCTTACCAGGTACTCAACTTCCATGTGAACAACTCCCCGCTGGCGGTGATTGAGTGGAACAGTCACATGACCGTGAGCCGCTGGTCAAACCGCGCCACAGAAGTCTTTGGTTGGTCGGCAGACGAGGTAATGGGGCGACCTTTCAACGGGTGGAAGATGGTTTACGAAGAAGACCTCGAACAAGTCAATCGCGTTGCCGCTCAACTGCTGGAGGGCGTGGAAATTTGCAATTTCGTCCAGAATCGCAACTACTGCAAAGACGGTCGGGTCATTCATTGTGAATGGTACAACTCGGCGCTGCGGGATGAAGCCGGAAATACCCTCTCAATTCTCTCACTGGCGCTAAATGTGACCGAGCGAATCGAAGCCGAAATCCGGCTACACCAGAGTCAGGAACGATACAGGCTGGCCACTCATGCCGCCAGAGTGGGGGTGTGGGAGATTAATCTGCAAACCCAGGAGTTTTATCTGGACCCGAATATCAAAGCGCTCCTGGGTTATCGTGACGATGAAATTCCAAATGATTTCGATGTATGGGTTACCTACGTGCATCCTGCCGACCAGGAGACGGTGATGCAGGCTGTTCAGGCACACCTGGATGGCCAAACCTCTGAGTGCGTGTACGAACACCGGATGTTGCACAAAGACGGTTCACTGCGGTGGATTCTGGTGCGGGGGGTGGCGCTGCGGGATACTCAGGGAGTAGCCCTCCGATTTGTCGGCACCAACAGCGACATCTCCGAAATCAAACGGGCAGAAGAGGCATTGCGAGACAGTGACGCTCAGTTTCACAGGCTGGCGGAGAACGTGCCGGGGATAATCTATCGCTATATGTTGTATCCCGACAGCAGAGATGCGTTCACCTACGTCAGTCCTCACTGCCAGACGATTTACGAAGTTGCCCCCGCTGATGCAATCGCCAACTCACGGTTGCTGTGGGATCGGGTACATCCCGATAATGTCGCGGATCTGCGACAGGCGATCGCCCATTCTGCAGGGTCCAGGCAACCCTTTGAATTCGAATTTCGGATTGTCCTACCCGGCGATCGCATCAAGTGGCTGTATGCCAGTTCAACTGCGGAGTACCAGCCAGATGGTACCGTTCTATGGGACGGCGTCATGATGGATATTACCGCTCGCAAGCTGGCGGAGCAGCAACTTCAGGATTCCCAGCAATTTCTTGAGAAGGTGATTAACACTATCAACGATCCCATCTTTGTCCGGGACGAGGATCAGCGCTGGGTATTGGGCAATACTGCTTTTTGCGAAACGCATGGCCTTCAATCCTCACGACTAAGCGAGCTGATAGGCTATGGCTTTCTCGCCATTGATGATGCAGAGATCATCCAGCAGAATGACGAGTGGGTGATGAAAAGCGGTCAGGAGCAGGTAATTGAAAAGAGCCTGACCGACATTCATCAAAATTACCGGGTTTTCTCGACAAAATCCTCCTGCTTTCAGGACTCCAGCGGTAAGAAGTATCTGGTCGGCTACTCACGCGACATCACGGAGCAAAAACAGGCTGAAATCGCTCTGCGCCACAGCGAAACAAAAAACCGGACATTGATCAGTGCGCTGCCTGATCTGGTCATGCGGGTATCCGGCCAGGGTGAGTATCTGGATTTCTTTTCCACAGAAACCTTTCATGTATTCGGCAGCAGAGACCTGATTGGACAAAATGTGATGGATGGAAGTCTTCCCCATCACCTGGCACACCAACGAATGCACTTCATCCAACAGGCACTCCTGACGCACCAACTGCAGGTGTACGAACAGGAAATTGAAATTGGGACAGACAAGCGAACAGAGGAAGTGCGAATTGGCGTGGTCGGAGCCAATGAGGTTCTGGTGATTGTGCGCGATATTACAGGCCGCAAGCAAGCCGAAGATCAACTGCGGGTCTCTCTCCATGAGAAGGAAGTGCTGCTTGCCGAGATTCATCATCGTGTTAAGAATAATCTGCAAATTGTTTCAAGTTTGCTTTACCTGCAGGCCAACCAGATCGATGACCCCCAGATCCGGATCTGCCTGGAGGATAGCCGTAACCGCATTGATTCAATGGCCCTGGTGCATGAAACCCTGTACGGTTCCCATGATTTTTCCAAGGTTAATTTTGCCGAATACCTGCAATCGCTCATCCACAATCTGGTACGCACGTATAGCGACCATGCAAGTCAGGTACGGTTGTCTCTTGACATTCCCCCGGAAGTAGCACTGTCGATTGACCAGGCAATTCCCTGCGGCTTGATAGTGAATGAATTAGTGACTAATGCGTTTAAGCATGGGTTCAAGCGTCATTCATCGGGTGAACTGTGGGTGACACTGTCGATTGCGGGGAATGCACAGGAGATCTCTACCTCTGATCGTTTCGTTACCCTCACGGTTGGTAATACGGGGGTTCCGCCCTCTCCCGACTTTGACCCCTCGAACACCCGCTCTATGGGAATCCGTCTGGTTACTACCCTGGTATCGCAACTGGAGGGCACGCTGTCGCTCTACCGGACCCCAGGCACTGTGTTTGAGGTTCGCTTCCCAGCGGCAGGCTCGACCTGAATGCCATCGCGATACCCAGGGCAATGTGCTGCGCTATGCGATAAACTTTTGACTAAATCGCGTGCGCTCAGCTTTCCGCTCGAACTCAAGCCGGGGGTCGAGCTGCCGAGCCGTCCAAACCCCTTCACCCTTACAAAATTTTCGTTTTTCTGGACTAGCCCCAGTCCTTTCTCTGGCTTGCAAGCGATCGCGCAATGGCTACCATTTCCGTAACACAGGTTATTTCAACTGACACAAAGGGAACGCTGGTGATGAACACCCAAAAAATCTACTTCCGATAGAGGGAGTAAATTGTAAGATCCCTTAAAGCAATCGTCCTAATATTGAAATTAGGCTATGCAAACAATACGTTATGACTCGGATATTAATCGTTGAAGACGAACAGGTGGTTGCATGGCATATCCAGGAAGCTCTGGAGAAGCTAGGCTACAGTGTCATTGGCACCGTTGCTTCAGGCGCGAAAGCAATCGAGATGGCTGGCGCAGAAAAGCCCAACCTGGTGCTAATGGACATTCGTCTTAAGGGAAAGGTGGACGGTATTACAGCCGCCGAGGAAATTTATTCCCAATGTGAGATTCCTATCATTTATCTGACTGCCCATACCGACGAGACAACCTTACAGAGGGCCACTCGAACTGCGCCGTTCGGTTATCTTGTGAAGCCACTGCGATCGCAGGAGTTGAAAACCACAATCGAGGTGACGCTTCACCGATATCAGCTTGAGCAAGTCGCCAAACAAACTCAGCGCTGGCTTTCAACAACCCTGAGCAGCATTGGTGATGCCACCGTTGCCACCGATCTGGACGGCATGATTACCTTCATGAATCCTGCGGCTGAAGCACTGACTGGATGGAGCAGGCAGGAGGCCATGGGGCTACCCATCTCGACCGTGCTAAACCTGATTCGGGAAGACAGTCGAGAGACGATCGAGAATCCTCTGTTCGAAGCAATGCGCGAAGGCATGGTGATCAAGCTGAGCGATCGCACGATGCTACGGGCCAAAGACGGTGTAGAGCGAGCAGTAGGGGATAGTGCTGCTCCGATTCGCAATGAGCAAGGTAACATCGTTGGCGGCGTGCTGGTGTTTCAGGATGTGACCGATCGCCGTCAGGCGGAGATGGTTGCCCAACAGCAGCAGGAGTCCCTGATTGACGAATTGCAGCAGCGTACCACTCAACTTCAGCAGGCGCTGTCCTGTACTCAACTGCTGCGACTGTTTGTGGAGCAAGTGCAGGATAGTACCGACGAGGCACAGGTACTGAATCTGCTGGTCGAGCAACTGGGGCGATCGCTGGATGCCTACTATTGCTGGGCAGCGACCCACGATGCCCAACAGATTATCGCCACCATCACCAGCGAATACCGGGGTAGCGACCCTCAAAGCAACGGCGATGCGCTTCACCCCTCCGCCCTGGGTACGCAGATTGAACTTAGCAATGCGCCCCGCTTCTACTTTGCAGTCTTGCAGCGGGAACCGCTGGTCGCGCCCCCGGCTGACCAGATGCCGCTCCCCTATCAGTTGTTCATCGCCCCCCATTGCCAGCTATTGATCCTGCCGTTCTTTGATGGCCAGAGAGTGATTGGTGAGATTGGTGCGCTGGTGCGTGACCAGCCAACCCATACGATGCACCAGGTGGAGCTGCTGGCGCAGGTGCTGAGTCAGTGTGCCATCCTGCTGCGAGAGAAGCGGTTGAGTCAGGTGGCCCAGTCCCGATCCGGGGAGATGGAACTGTTGAACTATCTGAAGCAAGACTTCCTTTCGGCCATTTCGCACGAATTGCGGACACCACTGACCAACATGCGCATGGCGATGGAGATGCTGCGACGGATCACGCTGGCGTTGAAAACCAATACCGGAATGGATGATCTGGGCAACAGCCACGAGGTTCTCATCCAAAAATTGGAACATTACGTTCAACTTCTGCAAAGCGAATGGCAGCAGGAATTTGAGCAAATTAACGATCTCCTCAGCTTCCAGGAACTAGAGCCGGGAGAAGCCCTCACCCTCAATTCCATCAACCTGCTGCAATGGATCCCCCAGGTGGTTAGCCCCTTTATGGTGCAGGCGGCACAGAAACGACAGTGGCTCAACTATGATGTTTCACCCGAAATTCCGGTGCTGCTTTGCCATGCTCCCAGTCTCAAGCGAATCGTCGAAGAATTGTTACGCAACGCCTTCAAACACAGCCCCGCGAATCAGGAAGTAGTACTGACTGCCAACGCCGAGAATAATCAGCTCAGAATTGCGGTGACCAGCTACGGTGTTACTTTGTCAAATGAGGAATGCACCCTGATCTTTGAGCCGTTCTACCGTGTCATCCGGGAAGACCGCTGGCGACAAACGGGAACAGGACTGGGTCTGCCCCTTAGCAAACGACTGGCCAGACGCATCAATGGCGACATCCTGGTGGAGAGCCAGAACGGCGTCACGACCTTCACCGTGCTTCTGCCACTGGTTCAGTAGACCTGCCTGTACCAGCCAAAAACTGCGTCACCCGTTGCCATACCTGCTCCACCAGGTCAGACTGGTCTGCATCAAACCATTCGATCGATGGGTCGGCCCGGAACCAGGTCCGCTGACGCTTCACAAACTGGCGAGTATGCAGCACTGTGAGCCGAATCGCTTCCTCCAGGTCGATCTCACCCAACAGGTATTGCTGCATCTCCTGATAGCCCAGCGTCTTCAGCAGCGGCAGGTCAAATCCGTATCGATTTGACAGGGTTTGCACTTCTTCGACGAATCCCTGAGCGACCATCTGCTCGGTGCGTCTGGCAATGCGCTCAGTTAGCGGATCTGTGCGGGTATCCGTCGTCAGGCAATCCAACCCAATTTGTAAAATTAAATAAGGGGGCGGTGATTCTCCCTGCTGCACTGAGATCGGTTTTCCGGTCACGTAGTAAACCTCCAGCGCACGCAGGGTACGAACTTCATCGTTAGGGTGAATTTTAGCGGCTGCCGTTGCATCCACCTGCTTCAGAAAGGCATAGCACTGAGTCTGCCCGATCTGCTGGAGTTGCGATCGCAATTCAGCCTGAGGTGCAACCCTGGGAATCTTTAAGCCCCTGACCACCGAGCGAATGTACAGTCCTGTCCCCCCCACCAGGAAGGGTTGCTGCGTAGACTCCCTTTGCATCAGGGAGAGTAGTAACGCCTGTGCCTGCTGCTGGTAGTCGCCCAGCGTCAGCGTTTCCGTCGGATCGCAAATGTCAATCAAATAATGCGGCACCTGGGACTGTTCTACGCTAGAAGGCTTGGCAGTGCCAATGTTAAATTCCCGGTAGACCTGGCGAGAGTCGGCACTCAGAATAACGCCGTTCAGCCGCTGCGCGAGAGCGATCGCCAGCCCTGATTTTCCAGTTGCCGTAGGGCCACAAATCACGATTAGAATAGGAGTATTGGATTTCAGTACAGGTATATTATTCAAGATCGAATCAGATGTAGCTGTAGCCAGAATTGTTCGGAAAGGGGTCAGGGGGCGGTTCCCCCTTGAGGGGGTCAGGGGGTGGTTCCCCCTTGAGGGGGTCAGGGGGTGATTCCCCCTTGAGGGGGTCAGGGGGTGGTTCCCCCCTCGCCTCACCAGGACGGTGATAGCTATCAACCAAACCACCATGCAGCGGGCGACACAGGGCTTTATTATAAGCGTGTCAGTTGTTAGACGGGTGGAAGACTTCACCTCGTTCCCAGGCAGAGCCTGGGAACGGGCTTCTGGAGGCTCTGCCTCCTGCTTAACGATGGAGGCAGAGCCTCCGGTTTGCATTCCACGCCAGAGGCATGGAACGAGGACGTGCCAGATTGAAGTCCCTCTCCCGCTGGGAGAGAGATTTAAGGGTCGCAAAACCTTGTTTACAAATCAGCTCTCAGGGCAATCTCCTGCTGTTTGAATCAAAAGAATTGCACCCCTCGCCCAAATCTCCTCTCAGACCCTCCGAAAACAGCTTATAAGCCTTTTGTGCTATAATTTTGGATGGTTTTGGGCTTTCTTGGGGTCACAAGGGTTTAGACCAGTTATTGGAGCGATCGATTCATGACGACAAACTATGGTGCCGATCAGATTCAAGTCCTGGAGGGCTTGGAGGCGGTTCGCAAACGTCCGGGGATGTACATCGGCAGTACAGGGCCAAGAGGGTTGCATCACCTGGTTTACGAGGTTGTGGATAACTCCGTCGATGAGGCACTGGCAGGCTATTGTAAAGCGATCCTGGTCACCCTCAATGCCGACGGCTCCGTGACGGTAACAGACGACGGGCGAGGCATTCCTACAGACATTCACCCCCGCACGGGCAAGTCGGCGCTGGAAACCGTACTCACCATCCTGCACGCGGGCGGCAAGTTTGGCGGCGGTGGTTACAAAGTGTCGGGCGGCCTGCACGGGGTGGGTATCTCCGTGGTAAACGCGCTGTCAGAATGGGTCGAAGTGACCGTGCTGCGCGACAAGAAGTCTCACAAAATGCGGTTTGAGCGCGGACAAACCGTGGGCGAGATGGAGATTACACCGACGAAAGAGGCTCTTACTGGTACTTCCGTTAGCTTCAAGCCCGACATCACCATCTTCACGACTAGCATTGAATTTGACTACAACACCGTGGCAGGCCGTCTGCGTGAGCTGGCCTACCTGAACGCTGGCGTCGAAATCACCTTCACCGACAACCGTCTGGAGCTGCAAAAAGACGGACAACCCCGCATCGAGACCTACCACTACGCAGGCGGCATTCGGGAATATGTCAGCTACATGAACCACGACAAGCAGGCAATTCACGAGGAAGTTGTCTACGTCAACGGCGAACGCAACAATGTGCAGATCGAGGTGGCCCTCCAGTGGTGCTCCGATGCTTATACCGATAACCTACTGGGCTTCGCCAACAACATCCGCACGATTGACGGCGGTACGCACCTGGAAGGTCTGAAGGCAGTGCTGACCCGGACGATGAATGCGATCGCCCGCAAGCGCAACAAGCTCAAAGAGAATGATTCCAACCTGGCGGGTGAAAATATTCGTGAGGGACTGACTGGCGTCATCTCCGTCAAAGTCCCCGACCCCGAATTTGAAGGCCAGACCAAAACCAAACTGGGTAACACCGAAGTTCGCGGGATTGTGGATTCTCTGGTGGGCGAAACCCTGACGGAGTATCTGGAGTTCCGTCCCGGTGTGGCCGACTCGATTCTGGAGAAAGCGATCCAGGCGTTCAACGCCGCTGAAGCGGCCCGTCGCGCACGGGAACTGGTGCGCCGCAAGTCGGTACTGGAGTCCTCTACCCTCCCCGGTAAGCTGGCCGACTGTAGCTCCCGTGACCCTAGCGAGTCCGAGATCTTCATCGTAGAGGGCGACTCCGCAGGGGGTTCCGCCAAACAGGGGCGCGATCGCCAGTTCCAGGCCATCCTGCCGCTGCGAGGCAAAATCCTCAACATTGAGAAAACCGACGACTCGAAGATCTACAAGAACACCGAGATCCAGGCGCTGATTACGGCCCTGGGGCTGGGCATCAAGGGCGAGGAGTTTGACGCTTCTAATCTGCGCTACCACCGCATCATCATCATGACCGATGCGGACGTAGACGGTGCCCACATTCGCACGCTGCTGCTCACTTTCTTCTACCGCTACCAGCGGGCAATGGTAGATCAGGGCTATGTCTACATCGCCTGCCCGCCGCTCTATAAGATAGAGCGAGGACGCAATCACTACTACTGCTACAGCGATCGAGAACGCGAACAGCTCATCGCCGGATTCCCCGAAAACGCCAAAGTCGAGATCCAGCGATTCAAAGGTCTGGGGGAAATGATGCCACAGCAGCTCTGGGATACCACCATGAACCCGGAGAGCCGCACCTTGAAGCGCGTCGAGATCGAAGATGCCGCCGAGGCTGACCGCATCTTTACGGTGTTGATGGGCGATCGGGTGGCTCCCCGTCGGGAGTTCATCGAAACCTATGGCCCCAAGCTGAACCTGACGGATCTGGATATTTGAAACAGGTGTGCCGCCTGCATCACAGGCGGCACACTTGTCTTTAAAATATGAAGTAATGTTTCATGGGATGCTTCACGCTATGGCAGCTCAAATTGCAGACTCCATCTACGACATTTCTGCTACCAGCATTGAAGGGGCAGATATCCCCCTCAGCACCTACAAAGACAAAGTTCTGCTGATTGTCAACACCGCCAGTCAGTGCGGCTTTACCCCTCAATATCAGGGACTCCAGTCGCTGTACGATAAGTTTTCCAGCCAGGGTTTCGCCGTCCTCGGCTTCCCCTGCAATCAGTTCGGCCAGCAGGAACCCGGTACCGCCGAGCAGATCCAGTCTTTCTGCACAGCCCGCTTCGGTGTCTCCTTCCCCCTGTTTGCCAAGCTCGACGTAAATGGCAGCAACGCCCACCCGCTGTACCAGTACCTGACCAAAGCCGCCCCCGGTATCTTCGGCAGCGAAGGCATCAAGTGGAATTTCACCAAGTTTCTGGTGGATAAGAGCGGTAAGGTGGTAAAGCGCTATCCCCCCACCACGAAGCCGGAGGATATCGAGAAAGATATCCAGGCGATTTTGTAGTGGGGCGATCGGATGCTGGCGACTCCGCTCAGCCAACGGGTTTCCTGAGGGACTTCCAAAAATAAAACCATCCCATTTTTGAGTGAGGGGGCGGCTTCGCCGCCCCCTCACTCAAAAATGGGATGATTATTTATCGGGAAGTTCCTTATTCTTCATTCAGCGACTTCCAGCCCGCCTGCCACAGCCCCCGATCCTTCAACTGCTTTGCATTCAGCCAGAAGCGCACATCGGGATCGCACGCGGCTACCATTTCAGCAAACACCCATTCCCCCTGATTCTTGCGGTTCACCACCTGGAAGTGCCGCCAGCCAAAGGTTGGTTCCAGCGCCGTCCATTTGGAGCCAATGAGATGGGGAAATTTTTGCTTTTTGGGCATAGCGTTTTCTTTGGAGGTGCGCAAGGCGCTGCTCGCACTCTACCTTTCTTCAAAATGCCATGAGGCGCAACAGAATGGGCAAAAACAGGGGTATGATATTGCAAATTCTTAAGCTGCTGAACTCTGCACTCTCATGTCACTAAAGCTTCGTGTCTACGTTCCGCCCCATCCGCTGATCAAGCACTGGTTGGCGGTCGCCCGTGATGAATCTACCCCCTCGGTGCTGTTTCGGAGCGCGATGACGGAACTGGGTCGGTGGCTCACCTACGAAGCGATTCGCGAATGGCTGCCCACCCTTGAATCGGAAGTACAAACGCCGCTGGCTCCCTGTGCAGCCACGTTTATCAACCCGGAGGTACCGATCGCCGTGGTGCCGATTTTGCGGGCAGGGCTATCGTTGCTGGACGGCGCTCAAGGATTACTGCCACTGGCGTCGGTGTATCACCTGGGACTGGTGCGCAACGAGGAAACCCTGGAGGCGAGCTGCTACCTGAACAAATTGCCCCAGCAGTTTGCACCGGGAACGCGGGTACTGATCACAGACCCCATGCTGGCCACCGGGGGAACCACTTTGATAGCAATGAAAGAACTGGTGTCGCGTGGAGTAGACCCGGCGCTGGTGCGGATTGTGGCAGTTGTTGCGGCTCCTCCGGCGCTGCAAAAGCTGGGTAATGCCTATCCCGAACTGCATATTTACACTGCCGGGATTGATGAAATACTCAACGAGCAGGGTTACATCATTCCGGGGCTGGGAGATGCGGGCGATCGCACCTACGGCACCTGATTTTCTTTCCGGTAAACAGTCTGGAGACGCTACATCGGATAAGCTGGGAGAAGGACAGCACCGTCCTTGTCAAAGGGGTTAGCCATGAGTCAGCAAGACAACTTTTTAGGTGGATTTATTGCCGGAGCCATTTTCGGCAGCATTGTGGGCGGCGTAACTGGCGCGCTGGTGGCGAATCGGTTGAATCGTCAGGAGGCACTGCCCAGCAAAGAGGGCTTCCCCAAGAAAAAGCTGGAGGGCAAACCAGGGCGACAGGTGGCCAACGTCCAGAACATTGAGTCGGCCCGTCGGGGGCTGGAAGATAAGATTGCCCAGCTCAACGATGCGATCGACGATGTGCGGGAAAAGCTGGGGGGCGTCAACGGTACACCCCGCCCTGACGTGATCGAACCACCCCGGCTGGAGCGTCGAGAGTAGGGTAAAGTCCCCGGTTTTGCCAATCGTCTCTAGAATAGATTTGTACTGAAGATTATCCCGTTCGTTTTTTGACTCCCTGCCACCAATGGTTGATTCTATGTCTTCAATTGCCAGCTCTCTGAGCATTTTTCTGTGGATCTACTCCATGATGCTGATCGTGCGGGTACTCCTCACCTGGTTCCCCACCATCAACTGGTCCACCCCCCCCTTCTCGATCCTCAGCGAGTTGACCGACCCCTACCTGAATCTCTTCCGCCGGATTATTCCCCCCATTGGTGGGTTTGATCTGTCCCCGATCCTGGCACTGTTTGTGCTGCAATTCGTTTCGCGGGCGATCGCTGGAATTGTCTGAGGGCGCAGGGCAGTTTGTAGGATGCGTTACGGCTAACGCCTAACGCATCATCTTGGCAGCTTGATCAGAATAAGTTGATCATTTTGGGTCAACGCCTGCTCTCGAACAAGGGGCTTAAGACCCTTGCCTGCCCAAGTTATTTTTGCAAGACGCCTTAACATCAGTTTGTAGGATGCGTTAGGCGTTAGCCGTAACGCATCACCTTAACATTAGTAAATCGATGCGTTACGCTGTCGTCAACGCATTTCACACCTGGATCGAGGCTGTTTGCAAGACGTTGCTTAACAGGTCGCGAGCTGATTGACTGACAGATTTTACCGTAGGTTGGGTTGAACAGCGTGAAACCCAACACCAGCAGCGGTTATGTTGGGTTACGCTGTCGCTAACCCAACCTACGCAGGAATCGGGGTTTCAGGAGTTTTGTCAGTCAATCAGGGTCGCGAGTGCGTGGGCGATCGCCTCAACACATCAGCCATCCTTAAAGAAAGCAATGTGTTGCAACTGTCGTCTAAAGCTTTCGACAGCCTGAAGTTTTTTCCCTGGAAATCTCCTCCAATGAGTTTGACTGAACACTGGCTGTCAACCGTTCCGGGAAATCCTCTGGTGGGGCTACGGCGGGCTGATGCACTGTGGCAGAATTATCGGGAAGGGAATTTGCCTGCTGCAACGGTCGTCGAAGTATCCCCAAAAACACTAGGGGCCGTCGAGTGGGATGTGGTGATTTGCGGCGGGACGCTTGGTATCTTGATGGGGGCAGCACTGGCGCGGCGGGGCTGGAAGGTGGCGCTGGTGGAGCGGGGAGTTCTGCGGGGACGGGAGCAGGAGTGGAATATTTCCCGCAAGGAACTTCAGGTTTTTCGGGAACTGGATCTGCTGACGGACGCGGAGTTGGAAGGGGCGATCGCCACCGAGTACAACCCCGCCCGCATCGCGTTTCATAGCGGCATCGAACTCTGGGTCAACGACGTTTTGAACGTTGGTGTTGACCCTGTTTTTTTGCTGGAAACTCTGAAGCAGAAATTTCTGGAAGCGGGCGGTCAACTGTTGGAACAGACGGGGTTTGACAGCGCAGTGGTTCACCCCAACGGCGTTTCTGTCAAAGCAGGCGAGCAGACACTAGCGACCAGACTGCTGATCGATGCGATGGGGCATTTTTCCCCAATCTCACGGCAGGCCAGGGGGGGCAAGACGCCGGATGCCGTTTGCCTGGTGGTGGGCACCTGCGCCGAGGGATTTCCTGCCAACGCCACGGGGGATCTGTTCGCCTCCTTCACGCCCATCCAGAACCATTGCCAGTACTTCTGGGAAGCCTTCCCTGCTCGTGACGGCAGAACCACCTACCTGTTCACCTACCTGGACGCCCACCCCGATCGCCCCAGCCTGGAGCGCCTATTCGACGACTATTTCCGCCTGTTGCCGCAATACCAGAACATCCCACTGGAGCAGCTCACCATCAAACGGGCAATGTTTGGCTTCTTTCCCTGCTACCGCCAGAGTCCCCTGCGATCGCCCTGGAACCGCATTCTCCCGGTGGGCGACAGCAGCGGTAGTCAGTCTCCCCTGAGTTTTGGCGGTTTTGGGGCGATGCTGCGCCACCTCAAGCGATTGACCGAGGGCGTTCACAGTGCGCTGCAAACCGAAAAACTCGATCGCGCCTCTCTTGCCTTGCTCCAGCCGTATCAACCCAGCCTCTCGGTCACCTGGCTGTTCCAGAAATCGATGAGCGTGGGTGTGGATCAGACGGTGCCGCCGGATCAAATTAATCAACTACTCTCAGCCGTATTTACCGAAATGGCGAAGCTGGGCGATCCTGTTTTGAAGCCTTTTTTGCAGGATGTGGTGCAGTTCTCCGCCTTATTTCAAACGCTATTACAAACCACCATTCATCATCCGGGATTGGTGTTGAAAATCATTCCGCAGACTGGTCTTCCTGCGCTGATGGATTGGATGCTTCACTACTCAAATCTGGGACTCTATACAGGTTTAGCTAGCTTCGCGCCAGGGCTGAAGCCCTGGATCAAAACGCTGCCGATGGAAAGACAGTTCTGGTTTGAGCGATCGCTCGACGCACTGAGATACGGTTCTGGTGGAGATTATGTGGAATAGTGTCACGGCCAAGCTGAGGGGAAAATCCCTCAAGTACTTGTTAGGCTGCTAAGTAACTGGACTTTTGACTAAATTGCGCCGATTTTCCCTGAAAAGCTGACTGCGTCAGCTTTTCAGGGAAAATCGGCGCTAAAATTAAATATGCCGCGAAACGCTCTCTGAGAGAGCGTTTCGCGGCATTGTAGAAAAAATAGTCAAAACTCCAGTCAGTCAGTGGGCGTGGAAAAAGTCGAAACCCAGAAAGCGTTTATACTGAAGCTACCGTGGTTTTTCTAACTCAATGCAGGCACCTGAAGCCGGCCCGATACTTCCAATGTCTTCCGTCACCCTCTACGAAGCAGACTTCTACGCCTGGACACAGCAGCAGGCAACCCTGCTTCGCAATCGAGAATGGAACCACATCGACCTACCGAATTTAATTGAGGAAATTGAATCATTGGGTAGGCAAGAGCATCAGGAGCTTCGCAATCGACTGAGCTTACTGATTGGGCATTTGCTGAAATGGGAATACCAGCCCCAGCGCCGGAGCCGGAGTTGGCTGGCAACCATTCGCACCCAGCGCCGCGACACACTGCGGTTATTGAAAGAGAACCCCAGCCTCAATTCGTATCTGGCAGAGGCGTTGGAGGAGGCATATGAGAATGGGAGAGATCTGGCGATGGCAGAAACAGACTTGCCGGAGCAGACTTTTCCATCCGGTTGTTCTTACACCTTGAGCGAGATTTTGGGCGATCGCTTCTACCCCGGCGAACCGAGCGAGTGGTCATAAAACCCCAGTTTTAGCTTGGCGCAGCTTCGCTGCGCCAAGCTAAAACTGGGGTTTTACTGTATTGCAAGCCCCTTACAGCACTGAAATTACCGACATACGGTAGGATTACGAACAAGTGTTTCTACAAGGTTGGTGAAATAAGGCGATGGATGACACAGTTCGCGCATCCGAGGAAGCAGTTGTCAAAGAAGTCGATGCGTCACTCAAACGGTTGGTGAAAACCTGGGCTGCTCTGAAGCGATCGCGCAAAGAACTGGACTTCAAAACGGCTACCCAGGTTCTGAACGCTCCCGGTCAGGAACTGCAACAGTTGAGCGATCGCTGGGAACAGGTGCAGGTCACGCTCCAGGAGGGCATCCAGACCGACCAGGCATTTGTGGCTTCCGGCGCTTATCCTCAGGCAATCGAGCAGGCGTTGAAGGATGCAGGGGTTCTGATCAAAGGGGAATATCCGGTCTACGAATTTCCACCGTTCAAACTCACCTTCACCAGCGACACAATTCGATTGAATATGGGACGGCGATCGCAGCAAATCCGCGCCTTCGCCCCCGATCAAGTCGCCGCCTGGGTCGCCAGAGAATACCGCCGCGTCATCGACAGCAAATTCGACGCCAATCGCTTCTGCCGGGAACTCCTCTCCGCCTACGAACTGCTCAACCAGATCTCTGTCAAAGCCGACAAAACCCTCTGGGGCCACTCCATCCCCCTGAAGGATATCTACCGCCTCCTGACCCTGCGCCAATCCTCCCGTCAGGACTACCCCGAACCCCTCTTCATCTACGACCTGGCCCGCCTCAAAGAGCAGCCCGAAATCCTCTACGAGTCCTACCAGTTTGAACTCACCCCCTCCCGCAACCAGGCCAGCAGCTTTCTGCTGGTCAACAGCCGGGGGCAGGAGAGCCGGGTGAGTAATTTGGTGATTTATCAGAAAGAGGGTTAACCCATGCTTATCACCGACGCTGACATCGACGCACTCCTCTCTGGCCAGCCTCCCGACAGTGACGAACTGCTGGTGGGGATGACGCTGGGGCGCGATCGCTGGCTGGATCGGATGCGCGATCACTATCTGGCGAACTACCTGGCGGATGGCGGGAGCAAGGTGAAAGTGCTGGTGGGCGGTGAGGGGACGGGGAAAACCCATCTGCTGAAAAGTGTGCTGGAGGATGCGGCAACAGCAGGCTATGCGACCGTATTTTTATCGGCGCGGGAATATCGGCTGAATGATTTGCCGAGCCTGTATCGGGCGATCGTGCGTCAGGTGGATACAGACGAGCTTGTATATGGCCTGTGTCATCAGGTGGCGAAAAAGTTAGGGTATGGACAGTATGGGGAGGAAGACGACCTGCTGACATTTTTGCTGGAGGATCGGGGGCTGACTCGTGACCTGGCAATCCATGAAATTCAGCGGGCCATCAGTCAGGTAGTGCGCGATGTGGATTTCAGCGCGTCGTTTCGAGCGTTTGTTTACAGCATCACCACCAATCGCCTGATCAGCGGGAATCGGGAAGGGGTGCGGCTGGCGCTGCGGTGGCTGGCGGGGGATAAGCTGGAGCGTCACCAGAAGCAGGCGACGCTGCTGTTTGAACGACTCCAGAAGGTAAACGCGCGGTACTGGCTCAATTCCCTGATTCGCTTACTGCGACTGGCAGGCATAACGGGACTGGCGGTAGCCATCGATGACCTGGAGGTGATGACCGAACGCAATCCCGAAACCCGTCGCCACCGTTACACCCCCAGCGCCATTAAGGACACCTGCGAACTGTTTCGACAGATGATTGACGATGTGGAACTGCTGGATCACTTTTTGCTGCTGCTGGCGGGTCGTCCCGACATGATTGAGGACGATCGGCGCGGTTTTAAGAGCTACGAAGCGCTGTGGATGCGGTTGCAAACGGGATTATTGCCGCTTGAGAAGTTCAATCCCCTGGCAGATATTATTGACACGGACAGCCATCTGGTGGCCAATGGTAAGGATTTTGGCGATCGCGTTCAGACCCGACTGAAGCAGCTCCTCCAGGAAACTGGCATTCCGCTTTATTCACGGGAGGTGCCAGATCTGGAAGAGACCAGCGCCCTCAGGGCAAAAGTCATCGAAACCGCCTATATGACATTAGAAGAGGGGTGAGCGAATGCAGCGGTACGACGCAAAGCGAAGACAGGCGATCGCTGTCATTGAGTCTCTCAGAGCAGGGATTCCAACCCGTACTTCTACACGAGAATTGCCCGACCTGCGCGCCTCCCTCACCGATCTGATCCGGCAGGATTTGACTGCTTTTGCGGAGGGCGACCCTGACGACAATGGCAGTGCCAGTCGCCCTTTGGGACGGTTGTCCTGGGGGCCATATGGGCAGGGAAAGACCCACGCCCTCACCACCGTCGAACACGTTGCGCTGGATCTGGGATTTGCCGTCAGTCGGGTCTCGCTGAGCCGGGAGGTGTCCTGTCACCATCTCTACAACTTCTACGGTCGAGTCGCCTCCGCCATTCGCACCCCCGACTCGAAGATGAGCGGCATCGCCGGAGCGCTGAGCAAGCGCAAGGCAGGCGACCTGGCGGACAGCCCCCTGACGGAGGAAGGCCGCTACGTCCACCCGCTCCCGGCGCTGATTCTGGAAGATTACTTTTACACCGCAGGCGAAGAGCAGGATTTGCTCTACGGCGATCTGATGGGTACGCGCCTGTCTTCACCGGAGTTCAAACGAATTCACCGCAGCGCCAGAGGAGAATCCCTACCACGCTTTGACATCAACTTTCGCACCACCCAGCACGGCAGCGCCTACTTTGGCATGATGGCCGATGCAATCACGCTTTGTGGCTACAAAGGCTGGGTACTGCTGCTGGATGAAGTCGAACTCGTGGGCCGACTGGGAAAAGTAGGACGCCTTCAGGCTTACCGCAACCTGAACTGGCTGCTGAACTGGAGCGATTGCTCCACTGTTCCCCACGGGAGTAATCGCCCTTTTCTCGCTGACCTGGAGCCGGGTGAGGAACTGTTTTGCCGCAACCCCTACCCGATCTACACGCTGGGTGTGGTGGCCTCCAGTCTGCGCAATGATGTCTGGTTCAGCGGCACCAATACCCCCAGCGCCAAGAAAGACACAGTGCTGATTCCTGAACTGGCAAAGGAAAAGTTTGGCGATCGCGGAGCTGCTGAACTGCGCAATTTCTTTGAAGCCGCCCTGGGTGCCCAGTGCCCCGTGATTCGCCCGGTGGAAACGGCCACTCTCCTGCAATTGCTGAATAAATTGGTGGAACTGCACGGCACTGCCTACGGCTGGAAGGCACACCTGGACACCAAACAGCTTGTCCAGACCATCGGCAGTCAACCCGTCCGCACCCATATCCGCGCCACCCTGGAAGCGCTGGACATTGCCTATGTGTATCACGAGGATGTGAAGTTAAGGGCCACCGACCTGATGGAGATTCCCATGACTGAAGACGAGGATTTCTTTGCAGAGGATGCCCCTGAAGGTTAGGAACTTTTGACTAAATTGCGTTTTTCACTCTAAGTAGGTAGGCGCGATTAAGCTTGAAATCCCAAAAGCTGTTCCGCCCGCTGCGCGGGCGGAACAGCTTTTGGGATTTCGACTTTTTCCACGCCCACTGATTTAGGCAGAATGATTCAAACCTCCAGTTGAGGCAGCATTTGAACAATCGCCCCGACCAGCGTATCTGGCTCAATCGGCTTCGATAGATGCATTTGAAAGCCCGCCTCCAGCGCCCGCTGTCGATCAGGGTCACTGGCGTAGGCAGTAATGGCGATCGCCGGAATCGGCTTACCCCTTGTGGTCTCTAATTCTCGAATTTGCGCAACCAGCACATAGCCATTGATGTCCGACATTCCAATATCACTCAGAACCACATCGGGAAGCTCCTGAGTCAGGTGCTGCATTGCTTCCACTGCCGAACTTGCCGCAACAACGGTGGCCCCGGATGACTCCAGCGCCACCCGATAGAAATCGAGCGTATCGGCGTCATCATCCACGACCATCACCCGCACCCCAGCCAGGGGACACTCCAGGGATTGACTCATAGAGGCAGCAGGAAAGACTATCGGTGTGCGATCGCCCCCCTGTAATGGCAGTCTGACGGTAAAAGTCGCTCCCTGACCTTCCCCTGCACTGTCAGCCGAAACTGTACCACCATGCAGCTCAACCAGTTGCCGGACGATCGCCAACCCCAGCCCCAACCCCCCAAACCGTCGAGTTGTAGACGCATCCTCCTGCCGGAAGTACTCAAACAGATGGGGAAGGAATTCGGGTTTGATACCTTTCCCGGTATCGGTGATGGTGATTTGGGCGTAAGTAGATGGGTGAATGGGTGGATGGGTGGATGGGTGGATGGGTGGATGCGCGTTGCCCTGAGCTGGTCGGTGGGTGGATGAGTTCTCATTACCACTCCCACCCATCCACTCATCCACTCTCCCACCCATCCACTCATCCACTCTCCCACTCATGCACCCATCCACCCCCTTCTCTAACCGCACCTCCACCCGTCCCCCCTCCAACGTAAATTTAATCGCATTGGAGAGCAGATTCCAGATCACCTGCTGCAAGCGAGCTGCATCGCCCAGAACAGATTCGGCTCCGGGTTCCAGCACCGTCTCAAGCTGAATGCGCTTGGCTTCGGCGCTGAGGCGGACGGTTTCCAGGGCGGAGGAGATGACAAATGGGAGATTGACAGTGTCGCACCGGAGGCTGAGTTTGCCACTCATGATGCGGGAGACATCCAGCAGATCGTCAATCAACTGGGCCTGGAGTTTGGCATTGCGTTCGATCACCGCCAGTGCTTCCTTCGCGCGGGCCGGGTCAAACTGACGGTTTTGCAGGAGCTTCGTCCAACCCAGAATCGGGTTGAGGGGCGATCGCAACTCATGGGATAGTACTGCCAGAAACTCATCTTTGATGCGATTGGCCTGCTGCAACTGTTCCGCCTGCCGCCGGATGGAAGTCAGCAGGTTAGAGCGTTCCAGGGCGATCGCCACCTGATCACACAGCGCCCGTAGCAGATTAGTTTCTTCTGGGGTGAACTGGGCGCGGGTGCGGCTGGCGAACGAGAGGCTTCCCAGTAAGCGGTTCTGGGCAATCAGGGGATAACCGGCATAGGCGGTTGTGCCACGAGCACAGACCAACTGGGCATTGGGATGAACGGCAAGTTGATCCCGGTTCAGAATGACAGGCTGGCGCAGTTGGGCGCAGAGTCCACAGAGCGCCTGCCCCAATTCAATGTATTCGACGAATTGGGCCTGTTCTGGGGTGAGTCCCGCATAGTTGCACAAACGCAGCACTGTGCGATCGTCTTTCTGCTCTGCCAGGAAGTTGCAGTAGAAGTGCAAATCAAGCTGGCTGGAGAGCTTTGCAAACAGATTATCCATTAAGGTCAGGGGCCGATCTGAAGCCAGCAGTTCGCTTGTTGTTTCGTAGAGCAACCGCAGCGATTCTCCGGCTCGCTTGAAATCATCTATGTCGGTGCTGGTGCCAAACCATTGCACAATTTGTCTTTGTTCGTTGTAGATAGGAATCGCCCGACTGAGGAACCATCGATAGGTTTCACCCTCCCTGTGCTTCAGGCGCAACTCGCACTGGTAGGGGATTGCGCTGGCCAGTGCATACGCCCAGATGGATCGCGATCGCTCAAAGTCCTCCGGATGTAGAACATGGCGAACCGCACTGATATCCTGCGTTTGTTCCAGGGTCAGTCCGGTATAGTCCATCCACTGCTGGTTGACGTACTGCGTTTTGCCCTGGCTGTCGGTCATCCAGACCTGCTGGGGCATCGCGTCTGCCAGTTGGCGAAACTGGGCTTCGCTCTGCTGAATCAGGCTCTCGGCATATTTGCGATCGCTGATATCCCGATAAAAAATTCCCATGCCCTCATCAAACGGGTAGGCGTTGACCTCCAACCACACATCATGGTCTGGGGGTTCGTAGTAGCGTTGCTCAAAGTGAACAGCAATCTGCTCCCGGACGGCTCGTTGATACTGCTGCTCAAAGACTGAGCCAGCGTTGGCAGGCCACTCCTCCACCAGGGTTTTCCCTAGCACTTCTGCTCGCGGTTTTTGATTGATTTTTTCAGCAGCAGCATTTTGATAAATGATCCGCCAATTTCGATCGACGGCCACAAAGGCTTCAGACATACTTTCTAGAAGCTGATCGATGCGCTTGAGGGCGACTTCAGCCTGCTGCTGCGCCGTTTCACTGACGGCCCGCAGTTCCTGTTCCCGCTGCAACGCTTCTTTCCTCAGGTGGGCCAGTTTCAGTGTGGCCTCCACCCGCGCCAGCAGTTCACGGGCAGAGAAGGGTTTGATGAGATAATCATCGGCTCCGGCGGCTAATCCCTCAACGCGAGCTTCTTCGCCTGCCCGGGCAGACAGCAGAATAATTGGGATCGCCTGGGTTTTGGGATTGGATCGGAGCGATCGCAGCAGTTCAAACCCATCCATTTCCGGCATCATAATATCCGTCAGCACCAGATCTGGTCGGTGCTGTTCCGCTGCCGCCAGGGCTGCTCGACCATTGGCGACAGCCTCCACCTGATAGTTTGTCAACAGCAGCCGTTTCACGTACTCGCGCATATCGGCGTTGTCGTCCGCCAGCAAAATTCGGTAGGTTGCGCTTGATTCAGATCGGGGACGTTCCGCCAGACTGGTGAACACCTCATCGGTAGCAGCAGGGAACCAATCCATGTTGACCGATTCGGGGAGCCAGCGCTGGGCTTCCTCGACATAGGCGATCGCCCCCGTTGCGGTAGATACCGCCGAACGAGTTGCAGCAATCCGCTCCGACGGTAAATGCGCCGTTCCCAGCGGCAGGCTGATTGTAAAACAGGTACCTTCTCCTTCAATGCTGCTGACCTCAACCCTGCCCCCATGCAGTCTGACCAACTCTTGCACCAGCGACAGACCAATCCCGGAGCCTTCAAAACTTCGTCCCTGAGCATTCTTAACCCGGTGAAAGCGTTCAAATAGATGGGGAAGTTCTGCGGCTGGAATCCCAATGCCCGTATCCTCAATGGTGAGGTAAACGCAATTGCCCTGCTGTTGTAACCGGACAGTAATCGCTCCGGAGAATGTGAACTTGAACGCATTGGAGATAAGATTCAGAACAATTTTCTCCCACATTTCGCGATCGATGTAGACGGGTTCACTGAGGGGTGGGCAATCAACCACGAGCTGCATCCCGGCACGTTCTACCAGCGATCGAAAGACGCTGGCCAGCTCAGTTGTATACCAGGATAAATCCGTGGGTTCATACACCGCCTGTACCCGTCCGGCTTCAATCCGCGAGAAATCCAGCAGCGTATTGACCAGCTTCAGTAAACGTAGTCCGTTGCGGTGGATCAGTTCTACACTTTCGCGCTGGTGTTGGGCATCGGGGTATGAGGCATGGGACAGGGTGTCCAGCAGTTCCTCCGTAGGGGACAGCATCAGGGTCAGCGGTGTGCGAAATTCGTGGGAGACGTTGCTGAAAAAGAGGATTTTGGCGCGATCGAGTTCGGCCAGACTTTCGGCCCGCTTCCGCTCTTCCTCATACGCCTGAGCATTCCCAATACTGGCGGCGATTTGACTGGCCACCAGATGAAGAAATCCCTGGTAATTGTCATCAAACAGGCGTAGCGGATTCAATCCAACAATTAACACTCCAGCTTTGCCGTTCTGCCCCGTTGGCGCAATGGGAACCGCAACGGCCTGGTGAGGAGGGCGATCCCAGGCTCCCACTGGCAGAGGGCCAAACCGGGAGGCCAGATCGTTAATGAGCACGGCTTTCTGACATTCCAGCACTTTGGCGATCGGCCAGACCGAGGAATCGGAACAATCCAGGGTGTCAGGCATCGCACCGTGGTTTGTGTCAATCCCATTGCTGCCCATGAGCACCACCTGCTCCCTTTCAGCATCCACCAGGTAAACCAGGGCGAAGGGCAGATCATAGGGATTGCTCCCCAGCGCTTCAACACTGAATTGGCAGGCTTCATCAAAGGTGCGGGCATCGGCAGTATTGGCAGCCAGTTCCCGCAGCAGTGCCAGTTGACGCTCACCAATCATCCGCTGGGTGTCGTCGGTGTTCGCACAAATAATCCCCCCAGTGCTACCGTCATCATCGGGAATCGGGCTGTAGGAAAAGGTGTAATAGGTTTCTTCGGGATAGCCGTTGCGCTCCATGATGAGTAACAGCGCCTCGTCATAGGTTCCCTCGTTCTTGCGAATGGCCGATTCTGCCCGTGGCCCCACCTGATCCCAGATCTCCTGCCAGACCACAGAAGCGGGTTTCCCCAGTGCCCAGGGGTGTTTGCCGCCGAGAATCGCCCGGTAGGCATCATTATGCAGGTTGATCAGTTCCTTCCCCCACCAGACAAACATCGCCTGCCGCGAGGTCAGCATGATGCGCACACTCGTCCTCAAACTCTGTGACCAGTTTTGTACAGGCCCCAGCGGCGTCTTCGACCAGTCCATCTGGTGCATTAGCACCCCCATCTCACCGCCATTCGTAAATAAGTTTTCAGAGACGCTGGAGGAATTCATGTGTCAGTGTTTAGGAGATTTCCGCAAAAGAAGATACCCGTTGTGTGGGCGGTTTCCAGTGCCGTTTGAGTGCGCTTGCGATCGGTGATATCCGTGGTAAATCCAACAACACCAATCGGTTCTCCTTGCTCATTACGGCGCAGACAGCCGCGTTCCCAGACATCAATCCAGCGGCCATCTTCATGCGCACCCGGTACTCCCCCTCGTAGCGATCGGCGGCCAGGAAGGGATTTTCGACGCCAGAACACAAGCGAGCTTAGGCTTCGGGGTGCAACCGTTCAACCCACCAGTCACGAGGTTTAAATTTGTGGTTGAGCTGCAAAATACTGATTCAGAATCTGTTCAATCCGCCCCCGTACTTCAGGCAGCGCCGATTGATGAATGTCTTTCAAAACGGCATAAATCTGTTTCAGCGCCAGCGTAGAAGGCTGCATTTTTCCGTTCTCCCAACGGTTGACAGTGCCGTAGGCAACCCCCAAAACCGCCGCCAGTTCCTCTTGCGTAAGGGCGGTGAGCTGCCGCAGTTCTCGAATTAAATTGCCAACTCCGGGTTGCTCCAGCATGGGAGTTTTAGGCAGGGGAATCACCGATACAAAGGTTTTCATACACAAGAATAATATGATGGACGTTACACCTGATTATCGGCTTAGCAACCAAATCTGATCTCTGCCCTGCGATAGAGATATTGAAAATCGGTGCCTCCGCCACTCGCAAAACTGGGTTATTTATCGTGTCTGCTTGAAACCCCCCATTCAGGAGTGGCGGGGGGGGGGGGGGGGGGGCGCCCCGGGGGGGCGGGGGGGGGTGGGGGGGCTGGGGAGAGAGGCAGAACAC
>CAZVXA010000056.1:27785-33042 GCA_964630955.1 uncultured bacterium
CCCGCGCTTCGCTCACCCCCTGCGTTTTTTTATATTCAAACTCCCCCCCCCCGCCACTCCTGAATGGGGGGTTTGATCGATATTGCCCACACGGGTCATCCTCGACTTTTGACTAAATTGCGCCGATTTTTTCTGAAACACTGACTGAGTCAGCGTTTCAGAAAAATCGGCGCTAAAACCAAAGAGGCCGCGAAACGCTCTCTAAGAGAGCGTTTCGCGGCATTGCAGAAAAAATAGTCAAACGTCCACGTCATCTCCAGGTGCGGGCAAATGCTAAATACGGCATCTGCTGAGCGCAGTACCACAATAATTTGTGGCACTCGTGCAGTTGTGGAGAGTGCTCTTGAGTGATGGGCAAATCTGGATTTGCAAATAGACCGCTAAGCTGAGACACAACATCTGCCCACTGGTGATCGAGCAATCCTTCCTTCAGGTCTTCAACAATGCGTTTATGGAGTGTCAGATTCCGCTGTTGTAGGAGTTGCAACAGACAGGCGATCGCCTCAGGGTGACCCGGTTGTAGCGTCACCAGACGGTAAGCGATTCGTCGCTGGTTGGCTGCATCCCTGGCGACTGCCAACCGTTGCTCCAGGGATTTCACAAATTGATCAGTTGTTTGATGCTCTGCTGCTTTTCCCAGGTGCTTACGGCTTGTTTTTTCCGTTTTCTTTCGCATTGACTGAATCGTATGCTTTGCAATTTCATTCTCAGGATCGATTGCCAGCAAATTCTCAGCCGTGCGCAACTGCTGGGTCGGATGGGCCGTTGAGTGAATGAGCTGTTCCAGGATGGCGATCGCCCTTGTACACCCCGGTTGAATTTTGCCTAAACTGTAGGCCGCTCTACGACAGATTGAGGTCTGCTGGGTGGACTCCAGAATGTGGTACAGGAACTTCAGCACCAGCGGATTGCCAGGGTCAACTTTCTCCAGACTTTCGATCACCTGGAGGCGGAGAGCTTCATTGTCTGAGGTTTCGATCAGTTGGGTGAGGGTGGCGATCGCCACAGGACTCCCCGGATCCAGCGTTTTACCCAGACTATAGGCGGCCTGCCAGCGAACAAAGGGGTTTTCAGCCGTTTGGAGAAACTGTTCCAGGGTGGCAATGGCCAGGGTGCGATCGGTTTGCAGGAGGGCCACTCTTGCGCCTTCCGCCAGTGAATAGGGCACCAACGGGCCAAAGCGCCATTCCACCAGTTGCGCCAGAATTGTTTCTGCCTGGAAACTGGTGGGAAATTCTGCCAGTCCGATCGCCGCCAGAAGGTAGGCACGGTATGAGTAGAAGCCCCCACAGCCATCTTCAAAATGGGTGAGTGCCTCAATCAACGCCTCCTTTTCTGCGGCAACAATATCGGTTCTGCCCAACCAGAGCAGAATGACTTCTCGCCATTGAGGACTGAACACCGGAAAGTGGTGGGCGGGGTCAAAGAAAAACCGCCAGTCTGAGATGGCCTGCGCCGCAAAGTATTCCTGAAACGTGGGGTGGTAAAACGCATAAATCTTCTCCCCGGTGGCGGTAGAAATGCCCACCTGATTCAGCCAACCCAGTTGCAGCGCCAGCGGCATTAGCACCAGCGATTCGGCAAATGCCCGCTGAGTAAACGAGTGGGAGAGCCGAAATCGGGTAGCTGGCTGCATCAGTGCCCGGAGCGCAACCTGGCCCAGGACGTGATTGAGCTGGTGTCGTTGGGCGATCGCCGTGGGAAAACGGTCTTGCTTCCATTCGTAAATCGTTTCAACAAACTGCTGGTACAGGAGCGCTTTGGTATGGGGCAAATTACCCTGGGTGATCGCCCATGTACGGCAGAGTAACGCCAGCCGCAGAGGATTTTTGACAGCCTGTCGAACCCGCTTTCGCTTGGGGTCGTTGAGCGCCTGCCGGAGACCTGAGCCAAGCTGTGGCTGTTCCTGAAACCAGCGATCAATGAATTGTTCGACCTGACTCTCATTGTCTTTTCCCTCATCGCTGAAACTGCAATTGCGGTAGGTGGTGAAACAATCCAGCAGAACGTTCTTGCCGTTGTCCCACACGTTCAGCCGACAGGTCAGTACAACATTGGCATCAGCAATCCATCCCCTGAGTTGACGGGCCAGATTGGTGAGAGCGACTGTCGCATCGAGAGCCATCTCGTCGATCGCATCCAGCAACAACCAGACGCGCCCCTGCTGGAACTGTTCAGCCAGTGCTTCCTGAAATGCCACCGGAACGCTAATTTTTCGCGTCGCCTGTTTTAGCCAATCGTTCAGCAGGTAGTTCTCCAGCGTCTCACCCTGCAAGTCGGCCAGAGAAATCCAGATGGGAAGCGCCTGCTGTTCCAGGAGCCAGGTGGCGATTTTTTGCAGGAGAGTTGTTTTGCCTGCACCGGGTTCTCCGACAATAGCCACTCGTTTCTTTTCGTCCGATTGCAGGCGATCGAAGAATTGTTCCAGAGAAAGATAGATCTCGGATTCATCCAACTCGCTCAGCTCAGCTCGCTGTAGCTTGCGCTCAACCAGTCCCAGCGGGAGGTAGAGTTCATGCAGACCAAAGGCAAGGCCACTGTTGATGGTCAAAGGATTGACCGTGAGGCGATCGCACTGCTGGGCTGTCAGGATCTCGCGGCAAAGCTCAAGCCAGTTTGGGGAGGGTAGAAGGGTGGGTGGGTGGGTGGGTGAGATGATTTCCACCTGCATTGGTTCTTCCTCCGTTTCTCCCTCTCCCCTTCCCCCACTCCCCCACTCCCCCACTCCCTCACTCCCCGCCACCTGCCTGGACTTCTGAGGGCGGCGACATTCCCATTCCCGGTCAAATTGCTGCAGATTGGAGGGGCGATCGCTCCTCTTATGCCACAGCTTCAGCGTGAAGTGCCAGACTTCAGAACCGCCTTTGTTGGGGCGGTTGTCGTCCAGAATCTCCAGAAAATCTTCGAATCGGCGCAGGGCTTCTTTAATTTGTTCTGCGTTGAGGGGAGTATGGGCCAGTTTTGTCAGGGCTTCCAGGAAGCGGACTTTGGTGCGGACGACCAGCCGCTGTTCGGTTTGCCAGTGGGTTTGAATCTGGGGGCGGAGGGCCTCCAGCGCTTTCTCATCGTCGTCCAGCTCATCGTTGGCGTAGTCGAGGAGGGCGGTGAACAGGTGGAGCGATCGCTTTTTGGCTTCGGGGCCGTAGCTGGGGCGTGCCATGATCAGGGAGGCGTTGCAAAGGATAGACTCAGGGGGGGTCTGTCGGTTCTAACCTACATTCTCCCCGAAAAGCCAGGGGAATCCCTCAGGTAAGTGGTTTCTACTGAGTGTGGAATTCAGATGTGGTGCCGATTTGCGCGATCGCCCCCATCGCTGGCATGGGGGAAGTTGCTGCCTCTAGATTGAGAGCATCAAACGCAAGAGAAAAGAAGGACACGAAACCATGCCTTACGAACCGTTGAATCTCTCGACCACCAAACCAGTCCTCTCCTGGGCAAATCATGACCTGGGACCGGAGGAAGCAAAAATGGCGAAAAATGTTGCTTCCCTGCCCTTTGTCTTCAAGCATGTGGCACTGATGCCCGATGTACATCTGGGGAAAGGTGCTCTGGTGGGATCGGTGGTGGCGACCAAAGATGCGATCGTCCCCGCTGCGGTGGGTGTAGACATCGGTTGTGGGATGTGCGCGATTAAGACGCCCTTCGTGGCGGATCAGCTTGAGGGCAAACTGCCCCAGATCCGTCGGGACATTGAGAAGATGATTCCCGTTGGCTTTAACGAAAACGACGATGCCGATGGGCAGGTGCTCAACTGGCAGGGCTGGCAGGACTTCAAGCACCTGCACGCAGGGGTGCAATCCCTGGAGGCGAAGGCGCTGAAGCAAATGGGTTCCCTGGGTGGCGGCAACCACTTCATTGAGGTCTGCGTAGATCAGCAGGAGCAGGTGTGGCTGATGCTGCACTCCGGTTCTCGTCACATCGGCAACGTGCTGGCGCAGCGCCATATTGAGACGGCGAAGGGACTGGCAAAGCTGGTGGATGAGAATTTGCCTGACCCGGATCTGGCTTACTTTGTGCAGGGAACGGCGGAGTTCGACGCATACTGGCGCGATTTGCAGTGGGCGCAGAACTATGCACGGGTGAATCGGGAAGTGATGATGGCGCGATCGCAGCGGGTTCTGGAAAAGCACCTGGCCAACGGTCAATCCTTCACTCCCGGCCTGCGAGTCAACTGCCACCATAACTACGCCGAGCGGGAGATCCACTTCGGTGAGGAGGTGTACGTCACCCGTAAGGGCGCGGTGCGAGCGCAGGAGAACGACTACGGGATTATTCCCGGTTCGATGGGAGCAAAGTCCTTCATCGTGAAAGGCAAGGGCAATGCGGCCAGCTACTGCTCCTGCTCCCACGGGGCCGGACGCCTGATGTCGCGCAACAAGGCAAAAATCCATTTCACACTGGAGGATTTGATCCAGCAAACGCAGGGGGTGGAATGCCGCAAGGATACAGGTGTACTGGATGAAATTCCTGGAGCCTATAAGCCGATTGATCAGGTAATGGCGAACCAGTCTGACCTGGTGGAGGTGGTCGCAACCCTGAAGCAGGTCGTTTGTGTGAAAGGCTAATCTCACGTCTGCTTGAGACCCAGTAGAAAGTGGCGCAGTGCTTCACACTGCGCCACTTTCTACTGAACTTTTGACCATTTCTTTTTACCATGCCGCGAAACGCTCTCGAAGAGAGCATTTCGCGGCGAACTTAATTTTAGCGCCGATTTTTCTTGAAACGCTGACTGCGTCAACATTTCAAGAAAAATTGGCGCAATTTAGACAAAAGTCCAGTGATTAGCGAGTAAATTCTTCATAGCCATATTCATTCTGATCTCCTGGAGAATTCGAAGAGCTGAATTCATCCTTCTGAACATCCTCATTTTGATCAGTGCATGAGTCATCACCACTTTCCTTCGGTGTCAGTTCTGGATCGAGATGAGTGCCCTGCTGCTCTTGTTTTTTATCGCCAGTGATACGTTTCCTGGAGGCAGTCATCGTAGTAACTCCTTTTTCCCCTTCAGACGAAATGCATCGGTTATTCTTCAGCGTTGGATCTGCCCTCCTGCTCCATTCGCTCAAAGCGATCGCCACTCAAAGACACTAATCAGGTCGTCGAAGTTCCCCAGAGGTAGGGCGATGATTCCACTAAAAAAGCCTTGTGCATCTATCATAGGACACGCATTGACTCGCTCCCTCCTGCTCAGGGAGTACGGAAACTGACATCCTCCCCACGGCTATAAGCCGGGGGGTTCCTGAACTGCCGTTGCCCT